>NZ_JBVJQR010000013.1:0-286551 GCF_055608425.1 Kitasatospora sp. NPDC036934
AGGCGTAGGAGGCGCCGCCGCCGCCGTGGACGTGCAGGTCGACGAAGCCGGGGACGACGGTGTGGCCGGTCAGGTCGAGGTCGCCGGGCTCGCTCCCTCCACTCGCGATGGTCGCGATGCGGGGGCCCTCGACGGCGAGGCGCCCGCCCTCGACGACGCCGCCGGGCAGGACGAGCCGGGCGCCGGACAGCGTGATGCGGTCGGTGGCGATCGCGGCCTCCTCGGGGAATGCTCATAGATGAGCGAATCTGGCTGATTATAAGCATGATTGAGCATGATCTATCAGTCCTGGTGCACGAATGAACGACTCGGAGCCGTCTCCCGCCGGTCCCGCTGCCCGGACCCAGCCCGGGGCCCAGCCCCGGACTCGTGGCCAGCAGTGCGTGCCCGAGGGCGTTCCAGGCCGGCACGTCCGTACGGCGGCCGAGCACCAGCGCCGGGACGCCGCCCACACACCCGTCTGCGGGGGGCTCCGCGTGACCGCCGCCGGGCTGCCGGCGGAGCCGGACGCCGTCCTCGGCGCCCTGCGCCTCGGCCCTGCGCCTCGCACTCGCGCGCGGCCCGGTCCTACCCTGGACGGCATGGGTGCGCTCGCGACGACTCCCGGCGGCACGGCGGCCGATGCGGCCGGCCTGGCGGTGCTGGTGCGGCTGCTGGCCGGGCGGGGGGTGGTGGTGCTCAGCGGGGCCGGGTTGTCGACGGAGTCCGGAATCCCGGACTACCGGGGCGAGACGGGCGGTCGGCGGCGCGGGGTGCCGATGACCTTCCAGGAGTTCACCGGGAGCGCGGCGGCCCGGCAGCGGTACTGGGCGCGCAGCCACGTCGGGTGGCGGGCGATCGCGGGGGCCGAGCCCAACGCCGGGCACCGGGCGGTGGAGCGGCTGCGGCGCTCGGGGCACGTGTCGGCGGTGATCACCCAGAACGTGGACGGCCTGCACCGCGCGGCCGGCACCCGGACGGCGGTGGAACTGCACGGCGGGCTGCACCGGGTGGTGTGCCTGGGGTGCCGCCGGACCGGCTCGCGGATGGAGCTGGACCGGCGGCTGGAGGAGCTGAACGCCGGCTTCCGGGACGGCGCGGCACGGGTCAACCCGGACGGCGACGCCGAGTTGGCGCCGGAGCTGGTGGCGGGTTTCCGAGTGGCCGCCTGTGCGGTGTGCGGGGGAGTGCTCAAGCCGGACGTGGTCTTCTTCGGCGAGAGCGTGCCGAAGCCCCGGGTCCAGCGCTGCTTCGAACTCGTGGACGCGGCGCAGGCGTTGGTGGTGCTGGGCTCCTCGCTCACGGTGCTGTCGGGGCTGCGGTTCGTCCGCCGGGCGGCCCGCGCGGGCACGCCGGTGGTGATCGTCAACCAGGGCGCGACCCGTGGGGACGAGCTGGCCGCGGCGCGGATCGGCCTGCCGCTGGGTGCGGTGCTGACGGAGGCGGCCCGGCTGGTCAGGGCCGACTGGCGAGGGTGTGCAGGGAGGCCTTGAGGGCGGCGGTGAACCGGTCCCGGGTGGCCTGGTCGACCAGGTCGAGGGAGAGGTAGGGGTTGAGGTCCTCCAGCTCGACCAGGAGGAGTCCGCCCTCGGGAGTGCGGCAGGCGTCCACCCGCTGGATGCCGTGCTCGACGGTGTTCCAGGCGATGAAGCGCTGGGCGAACTCCAGGTCGGCGGCGCTGGGGCGGTACGGTTCGAGGCGCCAGCGCTGCTCGGGGTCGGGGGCGTGCAGGGCGTACTGGAAGGCGTCGTCGACGAAGTAGAACGAGACCTCGTAGGTGAACGGGATCAACGGCTGGACCAGGACGTCCTCGCCGTACGCGACGGTGTCGAGCTGCTCGCGCGGTACGGTCCGCAGGCCGATGGAGTCGGCGCCGAGCTTCGGCTTGACGACGTACTCGGGCACCACGGGCAGCCGGTGGAGGTCCTCGGCGCGGTCGACGGTGGGGATGACGGAGTAGCCGGCGGCGGTGAGGTCGAGCAGGTACTGCTTGCCGGCCATGTCGGCGCGCCCGGTCAGCTGGGTGTACACCCGCGCTCCGCACTCCAGCGCCCGGCTGCGGAACTCCTCGTACTCGGCGCGGTAGTTGAGCACCGGGCCGCTGTTGCGGACGAGCACCACGTCGAAGGCGTCCAGCAGTCGGACGGCGTCCAGCGGGTGGCAGAGGGCGACGTCGAAGTCCTCGCGCAGGAGGCTGGAGAGCCGGATGTCCTCGTCGCAGTAGCGCCGGCCCCGCGCCTGGTAGGCGAGGTCGGTGACGAACAGGACGCGGGGGCGGGTGCTGGTCATGACTCTCCTGAAGATCATCTGAGCAGCTCAGCCTACTGTGCGGGCGGGCACACAGGCGTCCTCAGGGTGGATCCTCAGGGCGCGGGCCGGAGGCCGTGCGGCGCCCGTGCGGCGGCCGGGGGGTGCGGGGGTGGTCCCGGCCGTCCGGCCGCCGCACGGGCGCCTCCGCGACGGGGAGGCGGGGCAGGGCGTAGGGGTGCTGGTCGCGCAGGTAGCCGATGAGGTGCTCGCGCAGCCGGCAGCGGAGTTCGAAGGCGTCGCTGCCGTCAGCCGCCGTTGCCAGCACCCGGACCACGATGGTGGTGGGGGTGGTGTCGACCACCTGGAGTGCGCTGCCCTGGCCGTCCCACAGGTCGCTCTTGGCCAGGTAGTCCTCGAACTCCCCGCGTAGCAGCCCGATCGGCGCGTGGTGGTCGAGGTGGAGCAGCGCGGTGCCGGTTATCCGGCTGGAGCGGCGGGACCAGTTCTCGAACGGGCGCCCGACGAAGTAGGACATCGGCATCATCAGCCGCCGCTGGTCCCAGGTCTCGATCACCACGGTGGTCAGGGTGATCTCCTCGACCGTCCCCCATTCGCCGGCCACCACCACGACGTCGCCGATCCGGGCGAGGTCCCCGAAGGCCAGCTGCACCCCGGCGAACAGGTTGGCGAGGGTGCTCTGCGCCGCCACGCCCGCCACCACGCCGACCAGTCCGGCGGAGGCCAGCAGGCTGGTGCCGACCCCGCGCACCGCGGGGAAGGTCATCAACACGGCGCCCAGCGTCACCACGGCCACCACCGCCTGGCAGATCCGCCCGAGCAGACTGGCCTGGGTACGGGCCCGGCCCGCCCAGGCCGGCTCGCGGCGGTACACGGCCAGCCGGGCGGCGCCGTCCACCAGGATCGCCACCAGCCGGCCGCACAGCCAGCCGCCGGCGGTGATCGCCAGGATCACCGCCAGGTGCCGCAGCCCGTCGCGGACGGCGGACGGGGCGGCTATCCACGGCTGGGCCGCGGAGAGCAGCAGGCAGGCGGTCAGCGCCAGCACCGGGTGGCGGCAGCGGCGCAGCACGTCCGGGACGTCGCCGGCCCCGCCCCACGGGACGGACAGCCGTCGGGCCACCAGCTGGACGGCCCGGTCGAGGCCGAAGGTGAGGAGGGCGGCCGCGACGCCGACGACGGCGAGGCGGAGCAGGCTCCACCACATGTCCTGCCGTCTCCTTTCCGCTTTCCGTTACGGGGGTCGGGGGTCGGGGGGCGAGGCGTCGAGGTGCTAGTCGGGCGGCTCGACCGGGTGGGGCCGCCCCGGGTGCGGGGTGGCCGGCTCGGGGACCGGTCCGGGGGCGGGCCGCGGGGCCGGCGGGGGCACCGGCGAGCCGGGCGGTGGCGGCGGATCGGGCACCAGGGGCGGGCCGGACGGCTGGGCCGGGCGCGGCGGCGCCGGGGGTTCCGGGGCCGGAGGCGGCAGGCCGGGCTGGGCGGGGGCGGTGGTCATCGGGGAGCACTCCTCTCAGTGCGGTGCGGTTTCGCGCGTGGTGCGGTGTGGCGCGTGGTGCGGTTTCGCGTGCTGGTGTGACGCGGTGCGCGGTCACGCGGCCAGCAGTTCCTTCAGGCCGCGGTCCCAGTCGATCCGGTCGTGCTCCTGCCCCGGCGGGACGAGCCGCGTGGTGGCGGCCAGGAAGTCGGCGACCTCCTCGGTGGAGGCGGCGAGCAGGGCCACGCCCTCCTCGCCGGCGAGGGCTATCAGCACGCTGGTGTCGTCGAACGGCGTGACGTGGACGTCCCCCTCGCCGGCGGGCCCGTGCAGGCCGGCGAGCAGCAGGTCGCGAGAGAGCGACCACACCGCGTTCGGCTGGTAGGAGGTGAAGTCCAGCTCCGCCGCGTGGGGTTCGTCGGCGTGGTAGGACCAGTGGACGTCCAGGTCCCGGCTGCGTTCGTCGCCGGTCATCAGTCGCATGGTGATCCGGGTGGTGAGACGTTCCATGGAGGGGTTCCCCTTTCCCGGGTTCCTTCGGGCGGGGGCGGCCGCAGCTCGTCCCGGCCCGTCCGTCTGTGCTGCCTGTCGCTCTGTGGTGCTTGTCGCTCTCTGCTGCCTGTCGGTCTGTCGGGTCCGGTCTCCCGGCGCGTCCTCCGGCTGCCCGGTCAGAGGATCCGGCCGCCGTAGAACGGGTCGTAGTAGGGCCCGAAGCGTCCGCGGGTGTCGGCCTCCTGCTCGGGCCCGCCGTCGTCGAGGTCGGGGCTGTGCTTGATCTCGTCCCTGGTCCGGTCCACGTAGACCTTGCGTTCGGCGATCTCGATGCGGGTCACGGTGCCGGCCGGGAGCAGGACCCGGCGGCCGAAGATCCAGGGCCCGGTGTCGACGACCAGGTACTGCTCGTCGACCTCCTCGGACAGCTTGTCGACCTTGCCGATCGCGCCGTCGGTGGCCTCGACGTGGAAGCCGACGAGGTCGGTGCCGGCGGTGTGCCCGGCGGTGGTGCGGAACTCCCAGATGTTGTGGCGCTCGGTCATGACTGCCTCCGTTCGTCTCGTCCGTTCGTCTCGTCTCGTCTCGTCTCGTCTCGTCTCGTCTGGTCCGGTAACGGCTCGGCTGCCCCCGATGCCGGGGTTCATGCCCCCGGATCGGCGTCCGCTCCGCCGTTCCGCTCGACGTGGTGCTTGAAGTCGTTGAGGTCGTCGATGACCCGGCGGTCCACGAAGCCGAGCGCCTCGGCGAGGTGCGCCCAGAGCCCGTGGGGTTCGACCTCCAGTTGGAGCATCACCCGGGTGGTGCCCTCGCCGACGTGGTGGAAGGTCACCACACCGCTGTGCCGCACCGGGCCGCCCGCGCCGTCCCAGGCGACCCGCTCGTCCTCCACCACCTCCGTGGTCACGGCCCGGAACTCCCGTCGGCCGCCCGCGGTTTCGACCACCCAGCTGCTGTGGCCGCCGCCGGAGACGTCCACGCTGACCACGCCGCGCATGAACTGCGGGAAGTCCTCGCAGTGCACCCAGTGCCGGTAGACCTCGCCGAGCGGCGCGGCTATCTCGACCGATTCCTCGATCCGTCCCATCGTCCGGTTCTCCTTCTCCTCCTCGGCTCCGTCGTCCTGTTACCGGCTTCGGGTGCCCCGATCCCGGCCCGGCATGCATGGCGTGCACGGCATGCACGGCGTACGGCGTACGGCGGACGCGAGGCGGCAGGCGGCGCCACGCTGCCGTCGGGGTCGTTCGTTCACGTAACCCTCACAAGGGGAACCGGCATGGAACCCGCCACGGCGGGTACCCGGGGACGGACCGTACGCCGAGGGGAAAGGACCGACATGGCCACGACCAGTGACGAACTCCTCCACCGCGTGACAGCCCCGGCTCCGGACGAGGCCTCGACGGTCGACGCGTCCGGCGCCCACCGGGCCGCCGTCCATGAACACCATGAACACCAGGAACACCACGGGCTCCCGGGGCTCCCGGGGCACCCCGAGCTGCCGGAACTCGCAGGCATCGAGGACCCGCGGCAGGTCGCGCCCGGTGACGCGCGCGAGCTGACCCGGGTGCTGCTGGCCCGGCTCGCGACCCTGGAGGAGGGCACCCGCGCGTACTCGTACGTGCGGGCCACGCTGATCGAACTCAACCTGTCGCTGGTGCGGTTCGCGATCCGCCGGGTCGGCAACCGCAGGGAGCCCGAGGAGGACCTGATGCAGGTCGGCTCGGTCGGCCTGATCAAGGCGATCGACCGCTTCGACCCCGACCACGGCGCGGAGTTCGTCACCTTCGCGCTGCCGACGATCCTGGGCGAGATCCGCCGGCACTTCCGCGACTCCACCTGGGCGGTGCACGTGCCGCGCCGCCTCCAGGAGCTGCGCATCACCCTCGCCAAGGCTCGCGACGTGCTCTTCCAGCGTCTGGGCCGCTCGCCCACCGTGCCGGAGCTGGCCGCACACCTCGACCTGACGGAGGAGGAGGTGGTCGAGGGGCTCGCGGCCGCCAACGGCCACATCGCCGGCTCCCTGGACGCCCCGACCACCGACGGCGAGGAGGATCCGGGCCCGCTCGCCCAGCGGCTCGGTGCGGAGGATCCGCGGTTCGACACCCTGGAGAACCTGATCGTCCTCAAGCCGCTGGTCGCCGCCCTGCCGGAACGCGACCGGCTGATCCTGTCCCTGCGCTTCGGCGAGGAACTCACCCAGTCCCAGATCGGCGCCCGTCTCGGCCTGTCCCAGATGCACGTCTCCCGTCTGCTCAGCCGCACCCTGAAGAGCCTGCGCGCGGACCTCACCGCCGGCTGACCCGGCCGCACGGCCACCAGGAGCACCCACGACGCCGCGCACGTCACCCACGACGCCGCGCACGTCACCCGCGGCCCGGGCCGCCGGGCCCACGGCCTGGCCCTGGGCCGGGTGGCGTGCGTAGGCTCGTGGAGCACACCCGTGGAGGGAACACGACGACGATGCCAGCCGAGAAGACGATGCCCGCAGAGAACGAGTCCGTGACCGTGCCGCCGACCACCGCCCCCGCCGACCCCTCCCGGACGGTCACCCCGCCCGGGCCCGACCTGGTCGTGCACACCTGGCACACCGACACCCGGGCCGCCGTCTGCGTGCTGGCGGGCGACCTCGACATCGAGACCCTGGCACCCGCCCGGGCCGCCCTCGACGAACTGGTGGAGCAGCAGCCGCCGTTGCTCGTCGTCGACCTCGCCCGGGTCGACTTCTGCGACTCCTCCGGACTGAACCTGCTGCTGCAGACCCGGATGTCGGCCGCCGAGGCGGAGGTCGTCTTCCGGCTCGCGGCGCCCTCCGGCACCGTCCAGCGGCTGCTGGAACTGACCTGCACCGACGCCGTGTTCGAGCTCCACCCGTCCGCGGAGGCCGCCCTCGCCGCACCCCGGTGACCACCACGGTCGGCCGAGGGCACGCATAATTCGGCAGTGGTCGGGAAACCGAGCAGACGAAGCGGAACAGAGCGCCGTCACCGAGCGCGCCGGAACCGAAGGGGATCCCGCACATGACGACGAGCCGGGCCACCCTGGACGGCGACCGGCCGGGCACCGGCCCCACCCTGCCGCCCGGCGGGCAGCGCCGGCGGCTGCACCTGGCCGGGTTGCCCAAGCCCGTCGCCCGCGCCCGGGCGTACACCGCGCAGGCCGTCGCCGACTGGTCCTGGCCGATGAGCGGGGCCGGCGCCGAGGACGACATCGTGCTGTTGGTCGCCGAACTGGTCGCCAACGCCATGCTGCACGCCGGCGGCCCGGTCGACCTCGTCCTGGACGCCTCCGAGGCCCGGCTGCGGGTCGAGGTCAGTGACCGCTCGGCCGACCTGCCCGAGCCGCGCCGCCCGCACCGCCCGGGCGTGCCGGGCGGGCACGGGCTGTTCATCGTCCAGAAGGCCGCCACCCGCTGGGGAGCGGTGCCGCACGACGACGGCAAGACGGTCTGGGCCGAGATCGACGCCCGGCCGGCGCGGCCCGGACCCTAGGGCGTGTCTGACACTTCCCGACGCCGCGCACGCCGCCTCGGCGGGCTGAGCGCCGTCCACTGGAAATGGATTGTTACGTTCCGGTGACCGTCATGGAAATAACAGCGAAATACCGGGTCAGGAACCCAATGCGTTCTCGGCCACCATCCGCCACACTTCCGCCGCCAGGTCCGGCGCGTTTTCCGCCTGGACCCGTTCCGCGAACTGCTTGAGGCGGGCCGCGGCGGAGCGGTCGCCGGTCCGGATCGCCAGGATCTCCGACAGGACCTCGAATCGGATCTGGTCCCGGTGGGAGAGCAGTTGCAGACCGGCCCGAACCTGCTGGATCAGTTCTCCGGCGGAGTCGAGGTCGCCCCGCTGGAAGGCGAGCTTGAGCTTGAGGAAGAGGAATTCCTCCAGGTGGCGCGGGGCGCCGATGAGCCGCAGCGCGGGTTCGAGGCTCTCCAGGAAGGACTCGGCCTCGCTCAGCCGGGCCGGCGTCGCCTGCATCGACAGGGAGGCGGCGGCCAGGCGCAGGCGCATCCACAGCATCAGGTCGGTGCTGCTGTCGATCGCGGCCAGCGCCTCCAGCAGGAGGTCCGAGGCGCGCGCGTAGTCGCCCTGCCGGGTGCTCACGGTGGCCGCGGTCCAGAGCGCCTCCGCGGCCAGCGCGCCGCGCCTGCGCGGGAGCGAGGCGCACACCTGCTCGCTCAGCCGGGCGGCCGCGCCGAGGTCACCGAGTTCGGCCTCGGTGGAGACCAGGACGAGCGTGCTGCGGACCCGGTCGGCGGGCGACACGGCCAGCGGGTACTGCTCGCCGAGGCTCAGGGCGGTGCGGGCGGTCTCCCGGGCCAGCCCGGTCTCGCCGAGCCCGCGGGCGCAGCGGGCCAGGGCCACGTGGGCGCGGACCTGGAGGGCGGGACGGTTGAGCTCGTTGCTCAGTCCGACCAGCTCGCGCAGGGTCTCCAGTTGCCGCCGGAACTCGCCCACCGCCTCGTGGCTGCGCGCCAGTTGAGCCAGGGCGTGCCAGCGGGTCATGGGGTCGATCTCGTCGGCCGACTTCATGGCCTCGGCGAGCAGCAGGCTGACCTCGGGGTCGAACTCGGCCGGGGTGAGCGTGCCGACCATGGCGACCACGTCGGTGAGTCTGTCCTCGAACGGTTCGTCGAAGGCCTCGACCGGGACGCCGAGCCGGTCGGCGAGGTAGGCGACCGCCCGGTCCGTCGGGCGCCGGGCGCCGGATTCGAGACGGGACAGATAGGCCGCCGACATGCCGGGGCCGGTCAGATCGACCTGCGACTTGCCCTGTTGTTGCCGCAGGTGACGCAGGCGCCGACCGAAGCCAGGCTGCTCTGGCACTTCCACTCCAGTGGACGAAATCGATTCGCGGATGATGGCTGCCGGGGGACAGCTCAGGGGCAGCGCCGAAATGGCCTGCCCCTTCAGCGTAAGGTGCCATACCGCAGGCGCTTTTGGCAATATTTGACCAGATCGTCGGGAGTGGAATTGATATCTGGTCACAGTGGCGAGGACTTGCCCGCCGGGGAACCGTCCGGCCGAGCGGAGTCATGGCGGGGTGACCTACAACTTCTTTCGCCATCCTGATGATCACTAAAGGATTTACGACCGAGCCGGCCGTTGCCAGACTTGCCAGTCCGGCAACGGCCGGCCGTCGATCGGCGCGCCTGCGCTCAGTGCGCCTCCACGGCCCCGGCCGGCGCCTCTTCCGGCGCCTCTGCGGACTGCCGGCGCTCCTCCGCGGCGGCCAGGCGCCGCCCGACCACCGTGACCGCCGCCGAGGCCAGCAGGAAGACCACCCCGAGCCCGAGCAGCCCCGTCGTCCCCCAGCTCACCACCGCGGCCAGCAGGGCCGGCCCCACGATGCCCACCGCCGCGGCGCCGAGGCTGAACACCGACAGGTACTCGGTACGGCGCGCCTCGGGCGCGTGACGGTACGACAGCTCCCAGCTGCCCGCGGCCTGGAGCAGCTCGCCGAAGGTGAGCAGCACGGCGGACACCAGCAGCAGGGCCACCGTCAGCCACCCGCCGGTGTGCGCGGAGAGGGCGAGCACCAGGCTGAACGCGGCCAGCGCCAGGCCCGCGTTGCGCAGCGTCCGGGTGCCCTGGGCCGAGGTGCTCACCCGCCCGGCGACGTGCACCTGCAGGGTGACCGCCAGGACGGTGTTGACCGTCACCAGTGCGCTCAGCAGCCCGGCCGGCGCGTCGGTGTCGTCGACGACCCACAGCGGCAGGCCCACGCCCAGCAGCACGGTGTGCAGGAACAGGACACCGTTCAGCACGGTCAGCGCGGTGTAGCGGCGGTCCCGGCAGACCGAGAGCAGCCCGCTGCGCCACGGCGCCTTGCGGTCGGGGGCGGCGGTGCCGGTGTCGACGTCCAGCCGGCCGAGCAGCCAGGCGGCGCCGAGGCAGGAGAGGCTGCCGATCAGCAGCACCGCCCGCGCCAGCCACACCTCGGCGGCGCCCAGGAACGGCGCGGCGGCCAGCGCGCCGACGGACATGCCCACGTTGGACACCGAGCGCATCACGGCGAAGGTGCGGGTCCGGTCGGCCTCGCCCGCGACCGCGCTCACCACCAGCTGGGTGGTCGGCGAGACCGGGCCCTGGGAGACGGCGAACAGGGAGGCGAAGAGGGTGAAGGTGTAGACGTCGCCGGCGAAGGCGAGCGCCGCGAACCAGACCGCCCGCCAGACCTGCAGCATGCGCAGCAGCCGCAGCGCCCCGAACCGCTTGGCGAGCATGCACACCGGCACGGTGGTGACGAAGCCGACCAGCCCGGCGATGGTCAGCCCGGTGCCGACCTGGGCCACGCTCAGGCCGACGCCGCTGACGAAGAACACCGTGCCGCCGGCCAGGTAGAGGCCGCTGCCGGAGGCGTAGATCGCGACCGCCGCCGCGATGATCCGCCCCTCCCGGGACGGCAGGGCGTAGCCGGCCAGCACCCGGCGCAGGGCGCGCTGGATCCCGTTCATCGGGCCTCCCCGCCGTCGATCGCCGGCAGCGGCTCGGTCCGGGTGGTGACCAGGGCCGCCGCGGTGTCCAGGACGGCGGCGCACTCCTCGGGGCTGCTCCCGGTGACGATCAGCGCCGCGAGCCGCGGCACCACGCCGTGCGGCGGCAGCCGCAGCGTCGTCCCGTCGGTGGCGAGCGGCAGGGCGTGGGTGACTCCCGGCACCGCGGCCGCCGCCGAGACGTCCACCGAGCGCACCAGGCAGTCCTGGGGCGGGTAGAGGAAGCGCACCTCGGCGCAGACGTCCCGGGTCGGCCGCAGGTCGGGGGCGTCGCCGAGCGAGAGGTCCACCGCGGCGGCGGTCAGGTCCACCCCGGTGGCGAGGTGGCCGAGCAGCGGGATGTAGTCGCCGCCGAGGCGGCAGTTGAGTTCCACCAGCCGGGGCCCGGCCGGGGTGAGCCGGATCTCGGCGTGGGTGACGCCGACCCCCACGCCCAGCACCCGGTGGGTCTCGACCACCAGCTCGGTGACCGCGTCCGCCCACGGCTCGTCGCGCCACGGCGAGACGAGGTGCCCGACCTCCTCGAAGAAGGGGTCGAAGCCGAGCCGCTTGCGGGCGACGTTCACCAGCCGCACCTCACCGTCGCGCACCACCGAGTCGACGCTGATCTCCGGGCCGGACAGGAACTCCTCCAGCACCAGGCCGTCGAGCGGGTCGAGCCCGGGGAACGCCGCGTCCGAGGCGTGGTGGTAGACCGCGCGCAGCTCCCGCTCGTCCTGGGCGATCACCACGCCGACGCTGCCCGCGAGCGAACGGGGCTTCACCACCACCGGGTAGCCGATCCGTTCGGCCTCCCGCAGGGCCTGCTCCCGGCCGGCGACGTGGGCGAAGCGCACGGCGGGCAGCCCGGCCGCGGCCATCAGCCGGCGGGTGGCCAGCTTGTCGCGGCAGTTGCGCACGGCCGCCGCGGACATGTGCACCAGCCCGAGCCGCTCGGCGACCAGCGCGGTGGTCTCCACCATGGACTCGTTCCAGGTGAACACCCCGACCCGGCCCGCCGCCCGGCCGGCCAGCTCGGCGACGGCCCGGGTGGTGGCCGTCAGGTCGGTGTGCGGGGCCGGGCGGTACCCGCTGAGGTAGTGCTCCTGCCAGCTCGGCTCGGTGTCGGCGACCAGCGAGATCCCGGTGCGCTGGGCCGCGGCGGCGAAGGCGTACTCCCGGTAGGGCCGGTTGCCGTTGCCGACGATCACGACGTGGTCGGGGGCCCCGGGGTCGAGCGGGGCGCAGCGGAAGTCGAGGTCCGCGGTGACGGCCCGGACGGCCGCCTCGACCTCGGCCGTGGTGGCGCCCCGGAAGCGGAAGCGGGCACCCGAGTGCTCGTAGCCGGGCAGGTCGGTGAGCGTCCGGCCGGGCTCGGGCAGGCGCTCCACGTACGGGCCGGGCGCCGTGCCGAGCCGGGAGCCGGCCGCGACCACCCGGCAGGGCCGGCCCGCGGGGGTGGGCACCAGCAGCCAGCCGCCGCGCTCCGCCGGGGCCTCGGCGGCGGCGTCCGGCCGCACCCAGGCGGGCAGCGGGGTGCCGGCCTGGAGGGCGAAGGCGGCGGCCATCAGGTCCTGGCCGTGCACCTCCCGCCACAGGAACGGGATCTCGGCGCCGCCCGGTCGGGCCCCGACCTCCAGGAACTGCAGCTCGGGCGCCTCGGCCGGGCCGGACAGGAACAGCTCCAGGTGGAACACCCACGCCCGGTCGGACAGCGCCCGAGTGACCCGCCCGGTGAACTCCCCGACGGCGGCCAGCAGGACGGGGTCGTCGACCTCCACCGAGCCGAGGGCGGTGCCCGCGGTGAACTCCAGACAGGTGTTCAGGTAGCGGGATGCCCGCCAGACGCCCGGGCCGTCCCCGGTGGCCACGCCGTCGACGTGCAGCACGGTGTGCGGCAGGTAGGGCTGGACCAGCATCGGGGTGTCCGGTGCGAAGGCGTAGGCCTCCAGTTCGGCGGCCGAGCCGAGCCGGGTCACCCCGGCGCTCGCGGTGCCGCGCACCGGCTTCACCAGGACCGGCCAGCCGTGCTCGGCGGCGAAGGCCCGGACGGCGGCGTGGTCCGGGGCGGGGGCGGTGGCCGGGACCGGGACGCCCGCCGCGGCCAGCCGCTCGGCCATCACCAGCTTGTCGCGGAACGGCGCGAGGTCCGCGGTGTGCTCGCCCTCGACACCCAGCTCCTCGCGCAACTCGGTGGCCAGGTCGAGGTCGACCTCGTGCAGGGCGATCACCCGGGTGGGCAGGCCGAACTCCTCCGTCAGGGCGGCGACCGCGGCCCGCACCTCCTTGCCGTGCTCCGTGCTGGCGACGGTGCGGACCGCGGCGGCGTCCGCGGGCAGCCCCTCGGCCGCCCGCGGGGTCGTGACGTAACTGACCCGGTGGGCGCCGTGGTCGAGGTAGGAGGCGTAGTCGGCGTACCGGTCGCTCCACCGGTGGATGACGATGACGTGGTCTGGCACTGTCCCCTCCAAGGGGCCTCGGGTGCTGGTGGCCGCGCCGGTCAGGAGAGACCGGACACGAGAAGGGTGTGGATCGTGGTGACGAGTTCGGCCGCGGTGTCCCGGGGGATGCCGCGGGTGCGCAGCCGCAGCGCCAGCGCGTCGCCGCCCTCGTCGACGGCGCGCAGGTAGCAGCCGTGCCCGATGGTCGAGAAGGGCGTTTCCCAGACGAGTTGCTCCCGGGCGGCCTCGGCGGCCCGGGCGTCGGTGGTCGAGAGGCCGTCCAGCGCGAGGAAGTTGTACGCGCAGGTGGCCTCGTACGGGGCGGGCGCCCGCTCGCGCAGGGCGGCGCTGGTGTCGACGTCGTACATGCCGTGCCGGTAGGCGCGCCAGGTGGCGGCGTTGACCCGGGCGATGTGCTCCGTGAGGTCGGTGCCGACCGGGAGGTCGGCCGCCACCCACTGGTTCATCGAGGTGACGACGGCCCGCCAGTCCCGGTGGACCCGGTTGGAGAACATCAGCTGGGCCACCAGGTGCCCGAGGCCGGCCACTCGGGCGACGGCCAGGGTGTAGGCGGCCAGCACCACGCCGGACAGCGCGCTGCCGGTCCGCTCGGCCAGTGCCCGGGCGCCGGCCAGGGCCGGGCCGGAGCGCAGGGCGCACTGGAGGAAGCCGTCCTCGCCGCGGACCGGGAAGCCCGTGGCGCCGCTGCCGTAGACCTTCCGCCAGTGGGCGGCGGCGGACTCCCGGGCCCGGGCGCGGGCGTCGGAGTGCTGCCAGCGGGCGAGTTCCAGCGGTCCGACGGCCGGTGCCGGGTCGTCGGCGTCGGCCAGCAGGGCGCGGAAGTCCTGTTCCAGCAGGGCGTCGCACCAGCCGTCGGCGGTGATGTGGTGCTTGACCAGCAGGACGTCCGTCGGGCGGCCGCCGGCCGTGACGATCCGGGCCCGCCAGCCGAACTCCCGGCCCAACGCGAAGGGCCGGGCCAGGAGTTCGGCGGTCAGGCCGTCCAGGTCGCCCGGTCCGCCCTCCCCGGCGGTCAGCTCGACGCCGTCCCCGAAGGGCCGCGGCCGCTGCTCGACCTCCCGGCCGTCCACCCGGTAGAGGGTGCGCAGCGACGGGTGGCGCACCCCCAGCCCGCGCAGGGCGGCGTGGACCTGCTCGACCCCGGCGCCCGCCGGCACCCGCCAGTGCGCCCAGGTGTTCGCCTCGTGCCACCGCTCGTACGGCAGTGCCTCGATGTCCCGCCAGACCGACAGCTGGCCGTGCGAGAGCGGACCGGAGTCGGTCGCGTCGCCGGGCCCGGTCACGGCTGGAGCCGTCCGTACGTCCAGGCGCCGCCGTCGGCGGGGCGGTCGTAGCGCAGCCGCCGGTGCAGCCGGTCCGGGCTGCCGTACCAGAACTCGACGGCCTGCGGCCGCAGCCGGTAGCCGGTCCAGTCCGCCGGGCGCGGCACCTCGGCGCCCTCGGCGACCAACGCCTCGGCTCGGGCACGCAGTTCGGCCTCGTCGGCGAGCGGACGGCTCTGCCGGGACACCGCGGTGGTGGCCCGGGCGGCCTGCGGGCGGCGGGCGAACAGCTCGTCGGACTGCGCCGCGGTGAGCTCCTCCACCGGCCCCTGGACGGTGATCTGCTGGAGCGTCTCGCGCCAGTAGAAGGTCAGCGAGGCCCAGGGGTTGGCGGCCAGGTCCTGGCCCTTGCGGCTGCCCCGGAAGCTGGTGAACAGCAGCCCGTGCTCGTCCAGTTCCTTCACCAGCAGCACCCGGCCGGACACCCGCCCGGTGGGGTCGGCGGTGGCCAGGACCGCCGCGTGGGGTTCCCGCACCCCGCGTGCCACGGCGGTGTCCAGCCACTGCCGCAGCAGGCCGGCGGGCTCCCGCGGCGGGGCGTCGAACTCCGGCAGCACCAGGCTGGTGTCGCCGCTGAGCGTCTGCGCTGGTTCGGTCATGTCCGGTGCACTCCAAGGTCGTTGGTGGTTCGGGCGGGGGAGGGGGCGCCCGGTGCGTGGGCGCCCCCGACGGGGGCCAGGCCGGGGCCTGTCCAGCGGATCCTGCCGGACGCCCTAGGGCCAGGGACCCAGCTCGGGCAGGGCGTCCCCGGCGCCGTAGGCGCGCGGCAGCGCCGCGGCCGGCCGGCCGGCGAGCCAGGCCGCCAGCGTGGTGGGGGTGCCGCTCACGGTGGTGGGGGCGCCGTCGCCGTAGGACCAGCGGTCCGGCCCGGCCACCAGGACGGTCGTCCGCGCGGCCGGCAGCCGGGGCAGCAGGTAGTCCACCAGGTGGTGGGACAGCTCCGGGCCCCAGTCGTCGCTGCGGTAGCCCACGTCCAGGTCCGCGAAGTGGATGTGCACCTCGCGCCACCAGCACAGCTGGGTGGCCAGCAGCGGGGAGTCCCGGTAGCCGCAGGGGAGTTGCCAGTCCTCGGGGCCGAGCTGCGCCCAGGCCTCCGCCAACTGGTCGAGGCCGTCCTCCAGCGCCCGGACCAGCTGGTCGGCCGGACGCGGGGCGCCCTGCTCGATGGCGGCGTCGCGGGCCGGGCGGCCGCCGTCGTAGACCTCGACCACCCGGCCCTGCCGGGCGCAGCGGGCCTGCCGGGCCAACGCCCGCGCCAGGTCGCCCAGGTGGGTGAGCACATGGGCCCGGCTCCAGCCCGGAAGGGCGGTGGCCGCGCGTACACCGGGCTCGTCCAGGTCGCGGGCCCGGGCCCGCAGCTCCCGGTGGGTGGTGGTGATCCCGGCCAGCCGCCGGGTCTGCTCCTGGTCCGCCATGTCAGCGCCCTGCCTGGGCGGGCACCGCGGAGCGGGCGTCGGCCTGGGCCCAGAACTCCCGGAGCCAGCGCAGGATGTCCTGCATCACGTGGTGGTTCTGGTTCGGCCGCAGCGCGCCCAGCTGGAAGAACATCACGCCCTCGCTCGGCGGGCCGAGCAGCGTCAGCCGGCGGTCCACGCCGCCGTCGGCGCGCACCGGGTGGAAGTCCTCGGTGAGGTCGAGGCCGCCCGGCGCGAAGTCGGCGGTGCCGGCCCCGGGGTTGCTCCACTTGCGGACCAGTCCGCGGCGCAGCAGGTTCGGGTAGAGCGGCAGCACGTCGTTCTCGGCGTCGAAGGGGTGGACCCGGGAGTCCACCAGGATGTCGACCGGCAGTTCGGCGCCGGTGAGCGGGCCGCGCACCACGAAGGCCCCGCGCTCCTCGTCCAGTTCGACCGCGGCGTCCGGTCCGGCCGAGATGTCGACCAGGCCGTGCTCGATCAGGGCGCGGATCTTCTCCATCACCTCCAGAGCGGCGCCGTTGCACAGCCGGTTGTGGTGGCGCATGAAGACGTCGAGGAACTCCCGGTGGGAGGCGGCGTGCAGGCCGCCGAAGTCCACGGCGGTGGCCAGGGTGTCGCGCAGGTCGCGCCAGACACCGTCGGCGGCCGCCTTGGCCGGGTTCATCAGGTTGTTCTGCGCGGCCCAGCGGTGGTCGACGTCCAGGAAGTCGAGGAAGCGCTCGCGGTACTCCTCCGGGGTGCCGAAGCCGTCGCGGGCGATCGGGCGGATCGTGCGCTCCCAGGAGAACCGGTTGGCGTCCACCGTGGTGCCGTGGCGCCAGGGCGACACGGCGGCGGCCACCGCGGCCGCGAACCCGGCCGGGTCGTCCAGGTGGGTGAGCAGCTCGGCGGCCGGCTCCGGGCCGAACACCACCGCCAGGTGGCGTGCCAGCGCCTGCTCGACGCTCCACGGGCGGTCCTTGGCCTCGGCGAGGGAGAGGTCGCCGGCCAGCACCGGGTCGAGGGTCGCGACCGCGTCCGCCACCAGCAGCTCCACCGGCGCCAGCAGCCGGCGCACGGCCTCCTCGGAGCCGGCGCCGCGCCCGCCGTCGGCGAGGAAGGCCCGGTACTCGGGCTCGGCGGCCGCCCGCAGGTGGGTGCCGAACTCCGGTCCGAGCAGCGTCGTGTAGTACAGCTGGGCCATCTCCAGGATGACCAGCGGGAAGACCTGGGCGCGGAAGTCGAGCTGGCGCTGCTCCACACCGCCGATCACGGCCGGGGTGCCGACGGCGGCGCGCAGCCGGTGCACGGCGTCGTCGGTGAGGAACACCCCGCGGTGCTCCAGCTCCTCCGGGTTCTGCTCCTTGGCGTTGTACGGCCGGGCGAAGGTGAACAGCCCGGCCCGGCTGAACAGCACGATGGAGCGCGGCTCGCGGCCCGAGGCCTGGTAGCGCAGGGTGCCGTCGGCCCGCTCGGTGAAGACGCCGCCGCGGCCCTCGGTGAGGTGGAGGATGACGTCGATGCCGGTCAGGCCCATGCCGACGCAGCCGACGGTGGCGTCGGGGCCGGCCTGGCCGGGCGCGAAGGCGCGCTCCAGCGGGTAGGCGGACGGCACGAAGGCGGCCGCGGTGCGGTCGGCGAAGCGGGCCCAGTCGGCCTGCCGGGGGTAGCGCAGCGGGTCGTTGGAGGAGTGGCCGGTGAGCATCAGGACGTTGTCGGCGTCCACCAGGTGCTCGCCGTCCGCGCCGAGGACCGCCAGTCGGCCGTCGGGCAGCTCCGCGAGGTCCTGGACCTCGGCCCCGCGCAGGTGCACCTCGACGCCCGGGATCCCGCGCAGGATGGCGACGTAGCGCTCGAACTGGTCGCGCAGCGCGAGGCCGTGGACGTAGCGCTTGGGCCAGTCCTCGGCGGCGACGTCGAAGACCTTCTCGCCGGTGGCCTCGTAGCGGGTGCGGCACCACTCCAGCAGGGTCGGCCGGTCCTCCTTGGCGAGCAGCGGCCCGGCGTCGACCACGGACTCGTCCGCGGCGAAGGAGACCTGCCCGACGATGCGGTTGAGGAAGCTGGTGACCGGCTGGTCGGGGCTGTGCACCTGGCCCGCGCCGAAGGCGCCGGAGCGGTCGAAGACGTGGATGTCGAGCCGGAGCGGGCCGGTGGCGGCGCGCGCGGTCGCGGCGAGCCGGTCGAGCACGTAGGTGCAGCTCGGGCCCGCGCCGACGATGGCGAGGCTGACGGTGGACATGAGGTCCCTCCTGGTGGGGGCGGTGAGCGGGGCGGGGGAGGGCGGCCGTCAGACCGTGATGGCGGTGTGCTGGGCGACGACCCGGTCGAAGGCGGCGAGGAAGCCGTCGATGTCGCCCTCGGTGAGCTGGCCCATGTTGGCGACCCGGAAGACGCCGACCAGCTGCTCCTGGGTGGAGTAGACGACGTAGCCCTCGGCCTTCAGCCCGTCGTGGAGCTGCTGATAGCTCATGCCCTCGGGCACGAACACGTTGGTGACGGAGTTGGCGCACTGGTCGGCGGGGAGCAGGAAGCGCAGGCCGCGGGCGGCCAGCCCGGTGCGGATCCGCTCGGCGAGGGCGCTGTAGCGCCGGCCGCGGGCGGCGACGCCCTCGGCGAGGGAGCGGTCCAGGGCCTCCTCCAGCGCGGTCATGACCTGCAGCGCGGGGGTGAACAGCGGTGCGTCCTTGCGGTCCTGGGAGGCGTAGTGCCCGTACAGGTCGAGGTAGAAGGTGTGCGGCCGGACGTCGACCAGGGCGTCCAGGCGGTCCCGGCGGGCGGTCACGAAGCTGACCCCGGGCAGGCCCTCCAGGCACTTGTTGGCGGTCCCCACGCACCAGTCGATGTGGTCGGCCACCAGGTCCAGCTCCTCCGAGCCGAGGCTGCTGATGGCGTCGACGGCCAGCTGGCGGCCGTGCGCGGCGACGACCGCGCCGATCTCGCGCAGCGGGTTGAGCTGGCCGGTGCTGGTCTCGTGGTGGACCAGGCCGACGTGGGTGATCGAGGGGTCGGCTTCGAGCGCCCGCCCGACGGCCTCCGGGTCGATCGGGTTGCACCAGCCGAACTCCAGCCGGGTGTGCGGGATGCCGTGCACGTCGACGATGCGCCACAGCCGCTCGCCGTAGTTGCCGTTGTCGAGGATCAGGATGCGGCCGTCGGCCGGGACGATCGAGGAGAAGGCGGCCTCCAGGGCCGCGGTGCCGGAGCCGGCCAGCAGCACGCTGGTGTGCTGCTCGGTGCCGCCGCTGATCCGGGTGGCCTTGTCGCGCACCCGCCGCATCAGCGCGGCGGCCTCGGGCTCACGGTGGCACTGGTCGGGGGAGGCCATGGCGGCGCGGACGGACTCGTGGACGTTGACCGGGCCCGGGTTGAGCAGCACCAGGCGGTCGGTGGGGGTGGCGGTGGTCATGCTGGACTCTCCGGAAGGGGAAGGGAGTTGAAGGGGTGGTGATGGGTCAGCGGGCCGGCCGCGGTGTGGGTCGGGGGCCGCGTGCGATCAGGGTGTGCTCCAGCTCGCGGGGCCAGTCGGCCATCGGCCGGAACAGGTGCCGCAGGCCGGTCGCGGTGCGGTCGCCGCGCAGGATGAGGCACTCGGCGCCGCGCCGGGCGTGCGCGAGCAGGGCGTCGAGCTTGCCGCGCATGGCGCCGCTGGTGTCCCAGGGGGCGGTGGCCCACAGCAGCGCGTACGCGGCGGACGGGTCGTCGGGGTCGACGTGCGGCAGCACCGGGCCGTCCTTGGCGGTGCCGGTGAGGATGCCGGGCACGTCGGTGAGCGTGACGATGCGCACGCCCGCCGGGGCGGCGTCGACCAGCAGGCCGGGCACCTGGTCGCTGCCGAGCACCCGCAGACCGCCGTCGGTGGTCAGCACGCAGTCGCCGGAGAGCACCGGCAGCACGCCCTCGGCGAGCATCCGGCGCAGCACCGTGAGGTCGGCGACCGGACCGGCCTCGCCGTCCACGCACATGGCCGAGACCTGGAGCGGCATGGCCCGCAGGCCGAGCGCGCGGAAGGCCGAGGTCCATGCCCACTTGACCGCGAAGGTCGCCCGGGTCAGGCCCAGTTGGGCGAAGCCGTCGGCCTCCTGGAGGTCGCGGACGGCGCCGTGGCCGAGCGCGCCGCCGCCGGCGACGAAGACGACCCGGCCGGGGTGGTGGCGGACCAGGTCGGCGACCTGGCGGGCGTAGTCCCGGACGGCCTCGGCGTCCAGGTGGTCGTCGGTGCGCTTGTCGGAGACCAGGCTGCCGCCGACCTTGACCACGAGCAGCTGCGGTTCCCCCGGCCGAAGGGGGCCCGGCGCGGCGCTCACGGCGTGCCGGCCGCGGCGCGCGCGGCTCCTGTGGCGGCCACTGTGTCGGCGACCTGCGAGACGACCTGGGTGACGACCCGGTCGAGCGGCTCGGCGGCGTCCACGACCTGCCAGCCGAAGCGCTCGGCCCAGCCGTCGAGTACCGCGAGGATCCGCCGCTGGTGGGTCAGGAAGCTCTGCTGCCCGCACCGCGGGTCCATGCCGCACTCGTAGGGCACCACGTCGCGGCCCACCTTGCGCTCCCAGGCGGTCTGCGGATCGATCCGCAGGTACACCACCTCGGAGGCGGGCAGCGCGGAGACCACGCCCTCCACCCAGGCCTGGTCGAGCCCGTAGACGATCTCGGCGGCGGCGTGCTTCATCCAGTAGCCGTCCAGCAGGGTGACCTTGCCGGGCCCCCCGGTGCGCGGTGAACGGCCCAGCAGGGCGTGCGAGATGGACCACATCAGGAACAGGAACCGGGTGGTGTCGGGCATCTCGGCCACGCACAGCCGGGTGTCGGGCACGTCGGGCCGCATGAAGCGGGTGGCCGGGTAGGCCGGGTTGTCGACGATGTCCCAGCGGTCGACCCGTTCGACGTCCAGGCCCAGGCCCGCCAGCCGCTCGGTGGCGAGCGCGGAGACGGTCGACTTGCCGGCGCCGTCCGAGCCGACCAGGGAGACGATCATGCGGCGCCCTCCGGCCCGCCGGTGCCGTGCGCGAGCCCGGCGACCACCGACCACAGCCCGCCCGGGCTGGCGAAGGTCTCCGGGGTGAGGTGCTCGTCGGGGAACTCGACGTCGTACGCCTCCTCCAGCGCGACCACCAGCTCCACGATCGCGATGGAGGTGAGGCCCAGGCCGAACAGGTCGTCGTCGGGGCGCAGTTCGCCGTGCTCGCCGAGGTCGAGGTGGCGGGTGAGGAGCGGGGTGAAGGTGCTGTCCCAGGGTGATTCCATGGATCTTCCCGATCGTGGGTGGACTGGCGGAGGTCAGTTGTGCGGCACGTTGGAGCGGCCGCTGCCGGCCTTGCGCCCGGTGTCGAAGAGGCGCTCCAGGAAGCCGAGGGCCCAGCGGGCCCGCTGGCCGTCGAGGGTCCCGTAGTGCTCCAGGTAGTCGGTGTCCTCGGGCCGCAGGGCGTCCAGCACGGCCGCCGGGACGGCCCGCGGGTACAGCTCGGCGGTGAAGTGCAGCGCGTAGTAGGCGATCGCGGCCGCGCCGTAGGACCGGACCCGGGCGACGAAGGCGTCCCAGCGCCGCTCGTCGAAGGCCCGGGTGACCAGGGCGATGTCGAGGAACTTGCTGATCTGCAGGTCGACGCTGTCCTCGATGAAGCGCAGGCTGGTGGCTTCCTTGTGCAGGTGGGAGCAGAGGTCCAGGAGCCGGTCCAGCGGATCGGGGATCCAGGTTTCGGTGCCGCACAGCACGGCAGGGACGGCCCGGTCCAGGAGTTCGGCGGCCGGGGCGCTGACGCCGGACTTCTTCTGGAAGATGTCGTGACACAGGTCGACGTTGAACTCGGGCACGTCCGGGCGGAAACCCGGTTTGAGGTACGGCAGTTGGTTGCTCAGGTTGACCCGCCAGAAGATCTGGGTGGGGCGGCTGAACGGTTCGACCCGCTCGCCGTCCTCGGCCAGGCTGCCCTGGAGGTAGCCCAGCCGCTCCAGCACCTCGTGGGCGCGGGCCGCGTCGGCGCGGTCGACCAGCAGGTCGACGTCGTTGATCCGGCGCAGCGACGGGTCGCCGTACTCGCCCTCGGCGAGCGAGAAGCCCTTGCGCACGGCGTGCCGTACCCCGGCCTCGGCCAGCTCCCGGAAGACCCGGCCGAACTCGTCGGCCAGCGCCAGGTTGCGCTGCCGGTTGCCCAGGTGGGCGGTGGTGAACACCCAGCCGTACGGGAAGCCCTTGCGCCCCTCGGCGGCGCGGTCCAGGCGGTGGACGAACACGTGCCGGCCGACCAGCGGCAGCAGCTTGTGGCGCGCCGCGGCGTCCAGGAAGGCGCCCCAGTCGAGGTCCTCGTCGGCGGCGAGCTCACGGGCCCGGCGCACCTGGTCCTGGTCCAGCCGCAGTCGGGCCATGGTCAGCAGCAGGCGGGCGTGCGGGGGCAGTCGGTCGAGCCGGGGGTCGGCCGGCGGGCTCTGCGGGGCTGTGGTGGTCATCGGGTCTCCTCCTGGTCGGCGGCCGCCCGGAGCGAGCGGTGGTCGACCTTGCCGTTGGGGGTGAGGGGCAGCGCGTCCCACCGGCGCCAGCGGCGCGGGACCAGCGCGGCGGGCAGGGTGGTGCGCAGGGCGGCCTGCAGGTCCGCCTGGGCGGCCGGGGCGCGCAGCGAGTAGTGGGCGACCAGCTCGGCGCCGGCGCCGGCGCCGGCCACCGTGACGGCGCACCGGTCGACGGCCTGGTGGCGGCCGAGCACGGCCTCGATCTCGTCGAGTTCCATCCGCACGCCGGCGACCTTGACCTGACGGTCGCTGCGCCCGAGGTAGTGGACCAGGCCGTCCTCGAACCGGGCGAGGTCGCCGGTGCGGTAGAGCCGGCCGGTGGCCGAGGCCGGGTCGAAGGGGTCGGCGAAGAAGGCCCGGGCGGTGGTGTCGGGGTCGTTGAGGTAGCCCAGGCCGACGCCGGTGCCGCCGACGAACAGCTCGCCGGCCTCCCCGGCCGCTGCGGCGCGCCAACCGGCCGCGCCCTCGTCGACCAGCAGGTAGAGCGAGGTGTTGGCGACGGGCGCGCCGACCGGCAGCCGGGGGCGCCGGGTGTCCTCCGGGCGCACCGTGTGGTGGGTGACGTCGTCGGAGCACTCGGTGGGCCCGTACGCGTTCACCAGCTCGACGTGGGGCAGCGCCGCCAGGGCGCGGGCGGCGGCGGCCGGGTGCAGCTCCTCGCCGGTGGAGATCAGCCGGCGCAGCGCGCCGAAGGCGGTGCCGGGGCGTCGGCCGGTCTCGTCGACGACCCAGCCGACCACGGTCGGTACCAGCTCCACGACCGTCGCCCCGGCCGACTCCAGGGCCTTGACCAGTCGGCGGGGGAAGCCCAGCACCGCGTCGGGGACGACGGCGACCCGGCCGCCGACGAGCAGCGGGCAGAGCATCTGCCAGATGGAGATGTCGAACACCAGGGGCGCGGTGAAGGCGACCACGTCGTCGGCGCCGAGGCCCAGGTCGTCGATCTTGGCCCACAGGTGGTTGAGCATGCCCCGGTGCTCGACGGTGGCGCCCTTGGGGCGGCCGGTGGTGCCGGAGGTGAAGATCGTGTAGCGGGTCTCCGGGGAGCGGTCGCGGCCGTCCCGGGGCGGTGCCTGGAGGGTGCCGGCCGCCGGCGGCACCCTCCGTACGGTGACCTGCGCGGCCGCCGCGCCGCTGCGGGCGGCGTCGGAGCTCGTGGCGCCGGTGCGGGTGGTGTCGGCCGGGCCCTCGGCGGGGCCGTAGGCGAGCAGCAGCGCGGCCCGGCTGCGCTCCAGCACGTCGTGGACCCGCTCGGCTGGCCAGGCCGGGTCGACCGGCAGGTAGGAGGCGCCGAGGCTCTCCAGGGCGAGGAACACGGCCGGGGTGTCGGCGCAGCGCGGTCCGACGGCGGCCACGGTGTCGCCGGCCCCGATGCCCTGGAGGAGCAGGGACGCCCGGATCTCGGAGACCCGGCCGAGCAGCTGGCGGTAGCTCAGGACGGTGTCGCCCTCGGTGACGGCGGGGCGGTCGGGGTGGGCCTCGGCGTGCCAGGCGGCGTACTCCAGCACCCCGGTGCCGGGGGTCGGGCGCCGCGGCCCGTGCAGGGCGAGGGCGCGGGCCTGCGGAACGGCGCCCTCGGCCAGTGGCAGCGCGGCCGGGATCACCGGGTGCCGTCCTCGGGGCGGTGGTGGCGTTCGACGTCGTGGAAGAAGTCGGCGACCACCGTGAGGTCCCCGGTGGCCCGGGCCCGGGCGGTGACGTGCTCGCCGACGGTCAGGTCGAGCACGCCCAGGCCGAACGGGGAGAAGACCACGGTGCGGTCGGCGGGCGCGGTCAGTTCGCCGGTGAGCGCGTCGTAGAGCGTGCCGTCGATGAAGTCCCGTCCGCCGGTGGCCTGTTCGGCCAGGTGGACGGAGGTGTCGGCCTTGAGGACGTGCTCGACGTCGTCGACCACGTTCACGCTGTCCAGGATCACCTCGGTGCCCAGGTCGCGCAGCGAGACGTGGAGCACCAGCGGGTGGTGGGCGAACCAGGAGGGGTCGGTCAGGTGCGGGGTGGCGGCGGTGGTGGCGAGCACCACCACGTCGCTGGAGCGGATCAGCTCCTCGGCGGTGTCGTGGACCCGCACCCGCACCTCGGCCGGGTCCGTGGTGGAACGCAGGTGGGCGGCGAAGCCCTCGGCGTACTCGGCGGACAGGTCGTGGACGCCGTACTCGGCCGGCTCCCAGCCGAGCGCCGAGAGGTACTCGTGCAGGTAGCGGGCGATCAGGCCGGTGCCGATGAAGCCGACCTTGCGCGGCGCGGGGCGGCCGCGGCCCAGGGTGCGGGCGGCCAGGGCCGCGGAGGCGGCGGTGCGGACCGCGCTGATGATGGAGCTCTCCAGGCAGGCGTACGGGTAGCCGGTGCGCGGGTCGTTGAGGACCAGTACGGCGGAGGCCCGGGGGATGCCCAGCTCCAGATTGGTCGGGAAGCTGGAGATCCACTTGATGCCGTCGACCGGCCGCTCGCCGCCCACCGAGGCGGGCAGCGCGATGATGCGGGCGGTCGGGCGGTCGGCGAAGCGCAGGAAGTAGGACGGCGGGTTGACGGTCCGTCCGCTGCCGTGCAGCAGGTAGCTCCGCTCGACCAGGTCGATCAGCTCCTGCTGCCGGCCGGCGAGCGCGCGGTGGACGGCGGCTCCCGGGACGACGGCGAAGTCCGGGATGTCGGGCTGGTGGTTCACGGTCTCTCCTCGGGGCCGGGCGCGCTGTCGCGGTAGTGCTCGGCCACCCATGCGTCGTTGTAGATCGTTTCCAGGTACCGCTCGCCGAGGTCGGGGGCGATGGCGACGGCGGTGTGCGAGGGGCCGGCCCCGCGCCGGGCCAGCCAGTCGGCCGCGGCGCTGACGACCGTCCCCGAGGAACCGCCGAACAGCAGCCCGCGGGCGGCCAGGCGCCGGCAGGTCCGGACGGCCTGCGCCTCGGGCACCCGGATGACCTCGTCCAGCAGGTCCGGGTCGATCAGCGGCATCGGCTCGCTGGCGCCGAGGCCCGGGATGTGCCGGGTGCCGGGGGCGCCGGCGAAGTTGACCGACCCCTCGCTGTCGACGCCGATCAGACGGACCTGCGGCCGGTGCTCGCGGAAGTAGCGGGCGCAGCCCATCAGGGTGCCGCCGGTGCCGGTGCCGATGAACAGGGTCTCCAGGGTCGGGAACCGCTTGGCGATCTGGGCGGCGGTGTCCTCGTAGTGGGCGATCCAGTTGGCCGGGTTCTCGTACTGGTTGAGCCAGACGTAGGACGGATCCTCGGCGCAGCGGCGGCGCACCAGTTCCTTGCGGGCGCCGAGGTAGCTGCCGCTCTCGTCCGGGGCGTCGACCACCACGACCTCGGCGCCGAGGCTGCGGATCAGCCGGACGGTCGCGGCGTTGCACTTGGGGTCGGTCACGCAGACGAACCGCAGGCCCTTGGCCGCGGCGACCACGGCGAGGGCGACCCCGAGGTTGCCCGAGGAGGACTCGATGAGCACCGACCCGGGGCCCACCAGCCCGTCGCGCTGGGCCGCGGCCACCATCCAGGCGGCCGGCCGCATCTTGACCGAGCCGGCGAAGTTGAAGCCCTCGCACTTGAGGTACAGCGGTGTGCCGAGGACGTCGCGCAGGTCGACGTACACCTCGGTGTCGAGGAGTTCGTGCGCTCCGGATACGACAGTCATGGGCGCTGTCCGTCCCCTTCCGCGCGTCGGCGCTGGCGGGGGCTCACGCGTCGAGCTTCTGCCAGTCGCCCATGCGCTGGAGGTCGAAGATGTCGCGCACGGAGGCGATCTGCGGTTCGAGGGCGGTGGTGTCGCCCGCGGCGTAGATCGCGCGGTAGGTGGCGCGCAGGCTGCTGAGGGCGGCGCGCATGCCCTGGTTGGCGTAGATGACGACCGAGACGCCGGCGGCCTGGATGTCGTCGATGTGCCAGTCGGGGTAGGTGGTGGGCACGACGACGACGGGTACCCGCTGGTCCCAGCGCTCCAGGAAGCCCAGCACCTCGTCCTTGGTGGACGCCTTGGAGTGGATCAGCACGGCGTCGGCGCCCGACTCGGCGTACGCCCGGCAGCGGGCGACCGCCTCGTCCACGCTCCGGCCGCTGATCAGCGCCTCGGTGCGGGCGATGACGAAGAAGTCGTCGCTGTGCTGGGCGTTCTTGGCGGTCTCGATCTTGCGGGCGAAGGCGCCGGTGTCGAGCAGGGTCTGGTCGCCGGCGGCGAAGCTGTTCATCTTCGGGAAGAGCTTGTCCTCCATGCACACCGCGGTGATGCCGGCGCCCTCGAACTCGTGCACCATGTGCGCGACGTTGTAGAGCCCGCCGTAGCCGGTGTCGCAGTCGGCCACCACCGGGACGTCGAGGGCCTTCTGGATGTTGGCGGCGGCCTCCAGGTACTCGGTCATGCTGAGGATGCTCGCGTCGGGCAGGCAGCGCGCCGCCGAGACCTCGAAGCTGGAGGACCAGACGGCCTGGAACCCGGCCTCCTGGGCGAGGACCCCGCTGAGCGCGTGGTGCGCCCCGGCCACGCGGACCACCTCGTGCTCGGCGAGGACGGTGCGGAAGGACGGGTAGCTGCGTTTGATCATGTCAGTCCTGTTCCGGGAGTTTGACGACTCTGGCAAGAGTTGCCAGCGGTGGGGGAAGGTCACCGGAGTCTGCGCCGACGAGGCTCGGTCCGCCCCTGTGTGATGCGGAGTGCGGCATCTTGGGGTGGGGTGGCCCGGGCCGGTCGGGCACCATGAAGCTAAGACCTCCCCGGCGATCATGTCAACGAGTTTGTCAATGACTTGCCATAACTGGCGGCGGCCGTGCAGGATCAGGCCGGTCGCCAGCCAGCGGAACCGAATGGACAGCAAGCAATGACAGACCGAGCGCGCATCCTCGTGGTCGATCCGGTCGATCCGGACGCCCTGACCGCCCTCCGCCGGGACCACGAGGTCGTGGTGCGGATCCACCCCGAGCCCGCCGAACTGCTGGACCTGGTGGCGGACGCCGACGCCCTGGTGGTGCGCAGCGGCGTCCGGATCACGGCCGAGGTCCTGCGCCGTGCGCAGCGGCTGCGGGTGGTCGCCCGGGCCGGATCGGGCACCGACAACATCGACCTGGCCGCCGCCCGCGAGCTCGGGGTGCAGGTGTTCAACCTCCCCGGAGCCAGCGCCGGCGCCGTCGCCGAACTCGCCCTCGGCCTGACGCTCGCCGTCACCCGCAACATCGCCAAGGCCGACCGGCAGATCCGGGGAGGTGTCTGGGACAAGCCCAACCTGGCCGGCCCCGGACTGGCGGGCCGCGTCCTCGGGGTGGTCGGCCAGGGGCCGATCGGCACCCGGACCGCCGAACTGGGCCGCGCCCTCGGGATGACCGTCCTGGCCGCCGTCGCCCGCCCGGACGCCGAGCGCGACGCCCGGCTGCGCGAACGCGGCGTGACCAGGGTCGAGCTGGTCGAACTCCTCGCCGCCGCCGATGTGGTGTGCCTCGCCGTCCCGCTCACCGACCGGACCAGGGGACTGATCGGCGCGGCCGAACTCGGCCTGATGCGCCCGACCTCCTACCTGGTCAACGTCTCCCGGGGCGGCGTGGTCGACGAGCCGGCGCTGCTGCGGGCGCTGCGCGAGCGCACCATCGCGGGCGCCGCGCTCGACGTGCACGGACAGGAGAGCGGCACCCCCGAGCTCGCCGGGCTGGACAACGTGGTGCTCACCCCGCACCTCGGCGCCACCACCACCGACGCCCAGGCCGTGGTCGGTCGGCTGCTGGTCGCGGACCTCACCACCGCCCTGGCCGGCGGCTCCGCGACGAACCGGGTGTGCTGACCGTGGAGAACCTCGCCCCCGCCCCTGCGGCGGCCGTCATGAACGCGGCCGTCCTCACCGACGTCCGGACCATCGAGCACCGGCCCGTCCCGGCCCCCCGACCCGGTCCCGGAGACCTGCTGGTCCGGGTCTCGGCCACCGGCATCTGCGGCTCCGACCTGGCCGCCTGGCGCGGTACCCACCCGTACAAGACCGCCCCCGCCGTCCTCGGCCACGAGTTCTCCGGTACCGTCGAGGCCGTCGGCGACCAGGTCACCGGTTTCGCCGTCGGCGACCAGGTCTGCTCGGCCGCCTTCTCGCACTGCGGCGACTGCCCCGCCTGTCGGCGCGCCGCGCCCCACCTGTGCGGCCGCAAGCTCAACCTCAGCCACCTGGACTGGACCGGCTCCTTCGCCGAACTCGTCCTGCTGCGGCCCAACATGACGCACCGGCTGCCCGCCGGGCTGGACCCGGTCGCCGGGGCCCTGGTCGAACCGCTGTCCATCGGCCTGCACGCGGTACGCCTCGCCGGCCCGGCCCGGGAGCGCGCCATGCTGGTCCTGGGCTCGGGGACGATCGGCCTGGGCTGTCTGATCGCCGCCCGGCGACTCGGCTACCGCACCGTGGCCTGCGTCGACGTCGGCCCCGAGAAGGGCCTGACCGCCCGCCGGTCGGGCGCGGACGCCTACCTCGACGCCCGGCGGACCGACCCGGCCGCCGCCGCCCCCGAGGTGCTCGGCGGCCCCGCCGACGTCGTGGTGGTCGCCGCCGGGTACCCCGGCGTCACCGACCAGGCGCTGCGGGCCGTCCGGCCGGGCGGGGTGGTGGTGGTCGTCAGCTACTTCGAGGACCGCCACCCGGTGGACCTCAACTCCCTGGTGGGGAGGGAGGTCAGCGTCCTCGGCTCGGCGCTGTCCACGCCGGAGGACTTCACCGAGGTCATCTCCTGGCTGGCGGCCGGCACCGTCGACCCGCGGCCGCTGGTGACCCACGAGTTCCCGCTCGACCGGGCGGACGAGGCCCTGCGGCTGATGGACGACCCCGCCGACCCCACCGGCAAGATCATCCTCCATGTCACCGGCGCGCCCGAACCCCACCGGGCCGGCGCGCCCGAACCCACGAACGGACGGCAGTCATGAACACGGGCATCCGGGCAGCGGTCATCGGCGGCGCCGGGTACGCCGGCGGCGAGGTGTGCCGCCTGCTGCTCAACCACCCGGCGGTGCGGGAGATCGTCCCCACCTCGCGCGGCGACCAGCCCTTCGACCGGGTCCACCCCAACCTGCTCGGCGCGGGCCTGGAGTTCAGCCCGGTCGAGCCCGTTCTGGCCGCCGCCGCGGACTTCGACGTGTTCTTCCTGTGCACCCCCTCCGGCGAGGCCATGCGCCTGGCCCCGCAGCTGCTGGCGGCCGGCGCCCGGGTGATCGACCTCAGCGCCGACTTCCGGTTCGGCGACGAGCAGACCTACCAGGCGGCCTACGGCCGTCCGCACACCGCCCCGCAGCTGCTCGCCGAAGCCGTGTACGGCGTCAGCGAGTTCCACCGCGAGCGGATCGCCCGGGCCCGGCTGGTCGCCAATCCCGGCTGCTACGTCATCACCGCGCTGCTCGGCCTCGACCCGCTGCTGCGCTCCGGCCTCGCCGACCTCACCGAGCCGCTGCACCTCTCCGCCGTCAACGGCACCACCGGCGCCGGGGTCAAGCCGCGCACCGAGATCCTGCACGCCGAGGTGTTCGGCTCGATGCTCCCGTACAGCCTCCAAGGCCATCGGCACGCACCCGAGTTGGAGACCCACCTGGCCGACGCGGCGGGCGGCCCGGTCACCGTCGACCTGTCCACCGCGCACGGGAACTTCGCCCGCGGCATCTACGTCCAGGCCAGCGTCCGGATCCGGCAGGAGGCGCGCGCGGAGGTCACCCGCGAGCGGCTGCTCGACCACTACCGGGACCGCTACGGGGCCGGCGCCGACGGCGAGTTCTTCGTCCGGGTCAACGACCAGGAGCAGCACGGCGGGCTGACCGACAAGGACTACCGCCGCTACCCCACGCTGGCCGGCGTCACCGGCTCCAACTTCTGCCACATCGGCCTCGACTACGACGCCCGGCGCGGCATCGCCAAGGTGGTCGCCGTCACCGACAACCTGGTCAAGGGCGCGGCCGGCTCCGCGATCCAGAACCTCAACCTGATGTTCGGGCTGGACGAGACGGCGGGACTGCGCGGCTATGGCCTCTGAGGCCGCGTCCGCGCCGGGGGCGGCAGCGCCGCCCGCCCCCGGCGGGCCCTTCGACGACGTCCCGCGACTGGCCCGGCGCGCGATCCGGCCGGGGGAGCGCTGGATCTACTCGGCGGGCTTCAACGTCGACCGCGAACTGACCAGCACCGGCCGCATCGACAGCGAACTCGCCGACCTGGACCGGCTGGCCGGGCACGGCGCCCGGGTGGCGCTGCTCTCCCACCAGGGCAGCCACCGCGACGGCAGCGCCCACCACCTCGGCCACATCGCCGACCACCTCGCCCGGAGGCTGGGGCGCCCGGTCCGCTACTGCGCCGAGAACGCGTCCGAGGCCGCGGCGCGGCAGGCCCGGCAGCTCCGGCCGGGCGAGATCGCCCTGTTCGGCAACACCCGCCACCACCCGGGCGAGGAAGGCGGCGACCCCGCCCTCGCCCGGCGCTTCGCCGCCCTCGGCGAGCGGGTCGCGGTCGGCGGCTTCTCCAAGGCCCATCGGGCGCACGCCTCCAACACCGGACTGCTGGCGCTGCTGCCCGGCTACGCCGCCGACAGCCTGCTTACGGAGGCCGCCTTCCTGGCCCCGTGGGCCCGGACCGCCACCGGCGGGGCGCCGGCGGCGAGTGAGGTCTGCGCGGCGGTGCTCGGCGGGCGCAAGCCGGAGAAGACCCTGGTCGGGCTGGTCCACTTCACCCGCACCCATCAGTTGGTCGTCCCCGGCGGCGTGGTGCTCAACGCGGTGCTGCGCGCGCTCGGCCACGACATCGGCGGCTCCGACCTGGGCAGCCGGCCCGAGGACTGCGTGGCCGCCGCCCGCCGCACCCTCGCCACCCCGGCCGGCCGGCGCCTGCACGTCCCCGACACCGTGTGGACGGTGCCGCTCGGCAGCGGCCCGGGGCACCCCGCCCGTGAGGTCGCCGTCGCCGACGGGGTGCCGGCGGGCCACACCATCGTGGACTTCACCGTCCAGCCCTGGGCGCTCGACCTGCTCGCCCGCGCGGACCGGGCCGTCGTCGCCGGCACGCCCGGCCGCTACCTGGACGGGCACCGCCGGGCCGCCGACGCCGTCCTCTCGGCCCGGTCGGCGAAGACCGCCGGCACGCTGCTGCTGGGCGGCGACACCGTGGCCGAACTGCCTTGGACCGGCCCGGCCTCCACCGGCGGCGGCTCGGCCCTCGAACTGCTCGCCACCGGGACGTGCGCCGTCCTCGACGCGCTGCGCGGCAACGCCTCGGACCCGACCACCAAGGACACCCCCTGATGAACCACCCCCTGACGACACTGGACCTCAACATCCCCACCCGGGTGGAGTTCGGCCGCGGCGCCCTGGACCGCCTCGGCGAGCTCGCCGGCGGACTCGGCGGCCACGCCCTGGTCGTCACCGGCCGGCGCGCGGCGCGCGAACACGGCTACCTGGACCGCGCCCTGGCGAGCCTCGCGGCGGCGGGTGTACGGGCCACGGTCTACGACCGGGTCTCCGCCAACCCGCGCTCCGACGAGGTCGACGAGGCCGCCGCGCTGGCCCGCGCGCACGGCTGCGACCTGGTCGTGGGCATCGGCGGCGGCAGCGCCCTGGACGCCGCGAAGGGCGTGGCCGTCACGGCGGGCGCCGCCGGCGGCGTCGGCGAGCTGATCGGGACCACCCTGGACGCCGACGCCCCCGCGCTGCCGGTGCTCGCCGTCCCCACCACCGCCGGCAGCGGCTCCGAGGTCACCAAGGGCGCGATCATCACCGACACCGCCCGGGGGTTCCGCTCAGGCGTGCGCGGCGAGGCACTGCTGCCGAAGGCGGCGGTGGTCGACCCCGACCTGGTGGCCACCCTGCCCGCTGCCGTCCTCGCCGAGACCGTCTTCGACGCCTTCGCCCACGCCGTGGAGGGCTCGGTCGCGGTGGCGGCCACCGACGCCTCGCGCGCCCGCGCGCGGCAGGCCATCAGCCTGATCGCCGCCCACCTGCCCGTGGTGCTGCGGGGCGAGGACTCGCCGGCCGCCCGGGAGGCGCTCTGCCTGGCCTCGGTGCTCGGCGGGGTCAATGTGGCCACGGTGAGCACCTGTCTGCCGCACCGGCTCCAGCAGGCGATGGGCTCGCTGCCGGGCCTGGGCATCTCCCACGGGCGCGGCCTCGCCGTGGTCTACCCGGCCTGGCTGCGGCACACCGAGCCGCGGGCCGGGGAGGGGTTCGCCACCGTCGCCGAGCTGCTGGGCGGCGCCACCGTGCACGAGGCGGTGGCCGGGCTGCTGGACCGGGCCGGTCTGCGGGCCCGGCTGCGGGACTGGGGGGTGGCCCGGGAGGACGTCGGCGCGCTGGTGGCCGGAGTGAGCGGCAACCTGGCCAACGACCCCGGGCCGGAGGCGGACGAGGAGTACCTGCGGATGCTGTTCACCGAGTCCGTGTAGGACTCTCCGCTCAGCCCCCGGGCGTCAGCTCCACCCGCCCGGGGACGGCGTGTTCGCCGAGGGGGCGCCAGTGGCGCCACTGCTCCCACCAGGCGTCCCCTCCCTCGATCAGCCCGACCACCTCGTCGGCGGCCGCGCGGACGGCCCGGGCCTGCTCCGGGGTGAAGCCGCCGGAGCGCACCCGCTCCTCGAAGTGGTCGACGTCCTTCCAGCGGTAGGCGGAGCCGTCGGCCGGGATCACCAGGTCGAGTTCCTGGTCGAGGGTGTCGAAGCCGCGCCCGGTGCGCCGCAGCGGCTCCTGGAAGTTGACGTACCAGTCGACGAGGTCGCCGCCCTGGTACCGGGCCCACACCGCGTAGCCGTCGCCGGGGCGCTGGAGCTGGAGGACGTCCTCGGACTGCCAGCTGTGGTCGAAGTGGACCCACGGGTGGAGGCCCCAGGAGAAGTCGCCGCCGCCGAAGGTCAGCGGCGTGCCCCGGACCAGGTGGACGGCGAGCTGTCCGCCGTCGTCGGCGACCACCCGGACCGGGTAGACCAGCCACTCGCGGCCGTCCAGGATCTCCCGGCGGACGATCACCTCACCGCTGCGGAAACGTGACGACACCGGTCAGACCACCACCCGGTAGTGGGTGGTCAGGCGGTGCTCGTCGTCCAGGACGTGGAAGGCCAGGCCGGGCGGCTGCTCGCGGTCCGCGGGCTCGTCGCCCTCCCAGGGAAGGCGCAGCGTCCAGGTGACGGCCGGGGCGACGACGACCGGGCGCCCGGCGAAGGTGGCGGAGACCGCGGCGTGGGCGTGGCCGGTCAGGACGGCGGCGACCCGGGGGTGGGCCCGCATCAGCTCGGCCAGCCGCTCGGGCTGCTGGAGCATGTAGGAGTCCGGCAGCGGGTGGTGGACCGGGACCGGGGGCTGGTGGAAGGCGAGCAGCGCGGGGGTGCCCGGCGGCAGGGCGCCGAGGGTGGCGTCCATCCAGTCGAGGGTCTCCTCGTCGAGCAGGCCCGGGTCCTGGCCGGGGATCGTGGAGTCGCACATCAGCACGGCCGTGCCGCCGACGAGGTGGAGCCGGTTGACCGGGCCGTCCTCGGCGGCCTCGCCGAGCAGGGCCTTGCGGTAGGCGGAGCGCACGTCGTGGTTGCCGGGGCAGAGCAGCACCGGGACGGGCGCGGCCAGGATCCGGGCGGCCTCCTCGTACTCGGCCTCGGTGCCGTGGTCGGCGATGTCCCCGGTGACCAGGATGGCGTCGACGGGGCGGGGCAGGGCCCGCAGGTGGTCCATCACCCGGGTGGCGCGCCGGGTCGCCCGTTCCCCGCCGTCCAGGTGCAGGTCGCTGACGTGGGCGAGCAGCAAGGTCATTCCTCTGCCTCTCCTGTGGATCACCGGCTGTGCCGCCACAGGCTATAGACCGCACGGGTGCGCGGGCGGCCCGGGCCCCGAGGCTAGGCAGCATTGCCAACCGTTGTCAATGCTTGCCAACCGCTCGGCCGGGCGGCTAGCGTCCTGCCTCGTACCGGAGCCCGAACGCCCCGGTCGGAGCAGGACCAACGCACCGAAGAGAACGAGAAGAACCATGCACAAAGCCCGTATCGTCGCCTCCCTCGCCGCAGCCGCGCTCGTCGCCCTGCTGTCGATCGTCGGGGGCGGGTCCGTCCAGGCCGGCCAGGGGCACCCGGTCGCCGCCGCGCAGGCGACCGTTCTCGCTCCGATGATTGACTGGCCGTAATCGGAAGACTTGCCAAGGTTGACAATCTCCGCCCGGCGCGGCGCCACCCCCTGGGGCGCGGCCCGGACGGCACCGACCCGTCGGGGCGGCCGCTCGCACCGGCGGCCACCCGACGGGCCGTTCGCGCCGGCGCGGCGGTGCCCTGGAGGGTGCGGCGAATTCGGCTGTCGGGGGGTCGGAATCCCGGTACCATCTGCGGGTTCGAGCTGGGTGGGTGCGGGTGGGACATGGGGGGCGGGCCATGGCGGGAACCATCACGTTGTGGGTGTTCGGGCTGCTCTGCTTCGTGGTGGCCTTCGCCAAGGAGGCCGCGAGCGGGGCGGGGATCAGCCTGCCGGGGCCGAAGAGCGGGGGCGCGCGGGCCGGGGTGGTCGCGGTCGGGGTGCTGGCGCTGATCCTCGGGACGGCGATCCGGCCCTCGGGCGGCGAGCCCGAGAATCCGGCGGCGAACCCGGCGGTGAATCCGGTGCCGACCACGGCGGCGGCCGGGTCGACCGGTGCGGCGGCCGGGGCGGCCACCGCTGCCGCGACCACGGCGGCGCCGAACCCGCCCGCGCCGTCCTCGACCGGCCCCGCCGTGGCCTGGAGCGGGCAGGTCGCCATCACCATGGAGGGCGGGGCCGACTTCGACCTCACCCCGCCGGGGCGTGCCCCCGGCTTCCCGCACGGCATCTACGCGACCGGGTTCAGCGCGACCGCGGCCGTGCTGCGAGAGGAGATCCAGAGCGACCACGACAGCTTCGGCGTCTGGACCGGACAGGCGCCGCCCTCCGGAGCCGCCTGTGCGGACTGGGCCGCCAGCCACCCGGGCAACTCGGCGCACGTGAGCGTCGGGTCGCTGGTCTGCCTGAAGACCCCCGGTGGCCGTACCGCCCTGATCAAGATCGACTCCGTCGACGCGGCGGACTACCAGGTCGAGGCCACGGTGACCGTCTGGTCCGGCTGAGGGTCCGGCAGTCCCAGAGGACGGGGAAGCCCGAGGGGGCGGGGAAGCCCGAGGGTCATGAATGGGCAATGTCTGGCGGACGCGCGGTGTGCTTGACCGGGTGTCAGCAGTGAGTTGATCTAGATTGCCCGACCATGAGCGAAAATGTCGGATTCAGTCGTCGGTCGATGCTCAGGGCGATCCCGGCCGCCGTCCTGGTGGCGGCGTCCGACGGGATCCTCTCCCGGTGGTCCGCCGCGGCCGCGCCCGTCGCCTTCCCGCAGCCGGCGGTACGGAGCGCGCGGCGAGTGGCCGGCCGCCCGGGGGCGGTGCTGGAGGAGACGCTCGACGTGCGGTTCACCGAGATCGACGTCCCCGGCCACGGAACGGTCCGCACCCGCACCTACAACGGGACGATCCCCGGCCCGACCCTGCGGGTGGCCGCCGGGGACACCCTGCGGCTGACCCAGGTCAACGGCCTGCCGCCGAACGCACCCCACAGCGGGGACCACAACCGGCCGCACGGCTTCAACAGCTTCAACCTGCACACCCACGGCCTGCACGTCGACCCCACCGGGGACGCCGACAACGTGCTCCGGGTCTTCGCGCCGCGCACCGCCGAAGAGGTCGAGGCCGGCGCCCCCGAGCCGCGGTACCTGACGACCATCGACATCCCGGCCGACCACCCGGCCGGCACCTTCTGGTACCACCCGCACCTGCACGGGGCCACCTCCACCCAACTCGTCGGCGGGATGGCCGGGGTGCTGATCGTCCAGGGCGACGTCGACGAAGTGCCCGAGATCGCGGCCGCCGCCGACCTCGTGGTCTGCGTCAACGAACTCCGGCTCAAGGACGGCGAAGTCCCCGCCTTCGACGCCGGCAACGCGCTCACTGCCGTGCCACCGGTGCTGACCGTCAACGGCGCGGTCAACCCCACCGTCACCCTGCGGCCGGGCGAGGTGCAGCGCTGGCGGCTGGTCTGCGCCACCGCCTTCACCGCGCTGGCGCTGCGGCTCACCGGGGACGGACCGGACCAGACCCTCCACCAGATCGCCCAGGACGGCGTGACCTTCCCCGCCGTGGTCGCCACCGACACCGTCCGGCTGGCCATGGGCAACCGGGCCGACGTCCTGGTCCGGGGCGGCGAGCCCGGCAGCTACCTGCTGCGGACCGACGGGGTGGCCGGTCCGCTGTTGACGGTCCAGGTGGCGGGCGAGCCCGTCGACCCGCCGATGGAGCTGCCCACCGACCTGCCGGCCGGCAAACCCTTCCTGGACGAGAGCGACCTCACCGACCCGGACGCGGACCGCGAGGTGGTCTTCCACGTCGACCCCAACGTCTTCACCGGCCCGTTCGCCAACGCCTTCCGGATGCTGGGCAGCCATCCGACCCCCGCGGCCGACCCGGACGGCGACCTCACCCGGGACCGGGCCTACGGCCTGTTCGACCCCGGCTTCGTCAACCACACCCTGGAGCTGGACACCGTCGAGCGCTGGACGCTGCGCACCGACGAGACCAACCGGGCCTTCCACCACCCCTTCCACCTGCACACCAACCACGTCCAGGTGACCCACCGCAACGGCGAGCGGCTGGACCCGCCGGTCTGGCAGGACACCGTGGACCTGGCGGGCGGTCGGCCCGGGGACACCGTCACCTTCCTGGTCCGGTACCAGGACTTCACCGGCCGGGTGGTCGCCCACTGCCACCAGCTCCAGCACGAGGACCTCGGCATGATGCAGGTCGTCGACTACGTCGAGGCGAGACGGCCCGGGCGCTGAGCGCGGGGTGCTCCGCCACCGGTCGGCGGCGGAGCACCCGGTGGGCCGGCGGCGGGTCAGCGCCCGGAGCGTGCCGGAGCGGAGTGCGCAGGTCCTGAGTACGCCGGGCCGGCCGGGGCCGGGACGGCGGCCCGGCGGGCGTGCAGGACGGCGCCGCCCAGCGGGAGCGGGGAGTGGCCCCGCAGGTGCAGCCCGGCGTCGGCGAGCAGCCGGGCGTAGTGGTCGGCGCGGCGCTCCCGGCCGCCGGTGTTGCACATCATGTGGACGTCCCAGGCGGTGGCCAGCGAGGCCGAGCCGTCGTCGGGCAGTAGCCGTTCGACGATCAGCAGGTCGGCGTGGACGGGCATGGCGCGGGCGCAGTGGCGCAGGATCCCGGCGCAGCGCTCGTCGTCCCAATCGTGCAGCACCCGGGACAGCACGTAGACGTCCGCGTCCGCGGGGACGTCCGCGAAGTCGCCCGCCACGTAGTCGCAGCGCTCGCCGAGGCCGGCGGCGTCGAGTCGGCGGCGGGCCGCCGCCACGGCGTGCGGGCGTTCCAGCAGGGTCCCGCGCAGCGCCGGGTGGGCGGACAGCAGTCGGCCGAGCAGTTCGCCGTTGCCGCCCGCGATGTCCACGAGGGTGCCGGCGCCGGCGGCGGCCGCCGTGACGACCGGGTGGGCCGGGAGCGGGTCGAACATCCGCGCCCCGGCGGCCATGGACTGGTCGAAGAGCTCGGCGAGTTCGGGGTCGCGGGCGAAGTGGTCGAAGTGGTTCTCGCCGAAGAGGTGGTCGAAGGCGGCCCGGCCGGTGCGCACGGTGTGCTCCAGCTCGCCGAAGGAGCGGTAGAACGGCCCGCCGTACATCAGCGCCAGCGGCCGCATCGAGCCGGGGGCGTCGGCGCGCAGCAGGGCCCCCGTTCCGGTGAGCCGGTAGCCGTCCTGGTCCTCGGTGAGGACGCCCAGCATGGTGAGGTAGCGCAGCAGGGTCGTCAGACTCTGCGGGTGGGCGTCGAGCGCGGCGGCGAGGTCGGCCGCGGTGGTGCCGGTCCGGCTGCCCAGGGCGTCGGGCAGCCCCATCCGGGCGCTGACCGCCAGGGCCTGGGTGGTCCAGGCGCCGGTCAGCTGCTGCAGCAGGGTCTCGGCGGAGTGCTGGGCCGGGTCCTGGCCCAGGTGGTCGGCGAGCACCGCGCGGTGGTCGCCGTGGGCGTGCAGTTCCACCCGGCGGTAGCCGGTGCGGGTACCGGCGGGGGTGGTGAAGTAGAGGACGGTGGAGTCCTCGTGGGGGTTGTGGCCGCCGCCGTCGGGGGTGGCGCCGTGCCGGGCGAACAGCGCGCACAGGCCACGCAGCGCCAGCGGGTCCGGGTCGGCGACCTCGAAGGCGAGGTGCGCCTCGTGGTCGTGGGCGCGTTCGTGGTCGGCGAGGTCGGCGAGGTCCGAGCCGGGCGGCACGGTGAGGGCGAACACCTCGACGGTCCGCTCGCCGTCGGGGCCGGGCACCGGCGGGCGCAGGATGCTGACGTCGAGGTCGGCCTCGGCCCGGCCGTGGCGGCGGGCCAGCCGGCCGCGGACCACCACGCTGGGCTGCGGGGGAGCGTCGAAGTCCAGTCCGCAGGCGGCGAATTGGGCGCGAAGAGTGGCGGCGTCCGGGGGCAGGACGAGCAGTGCGGCGTGGGAGAAGCGGCAGCGCTCGGTCAGGGCCCGGCGTTCCGGGCCGTCCAGGCCGGGCAGCAGCAGCGGGAGCAGGCCTGCGGTGTCGTGCTCCCTGACGAAGTCGGCCGTGGCGCGCAGGCGGTCGGTGTCGTCCGGGGGTGTCGCGGTCATGGGGCGGGAGTCCTCGTTCCGGTGGGCGGGACGGTCGGGTGACGGTCAGATGCCGACGTAGTTCTCGGCGAACCAGTCCTGGTGGGTGCGCGAGGTGCGCAGGGATTCGACGCGTGAGCGCCGCATGGATTCGTGGAAGAACGATTCCTCGCCCGGTCCGGTGGGCGAGTGCAGGAGCTGGATCATCCAGTGGGCGAAGTCCTGGGCCCGCCATATGCGGGCGAGGCAGCGCGCGGAGTAGCCGTCGAGCGCCCGGGAGTCGCCGTGGGCGAGGTCGTCGATCAGGGCCTCGGCGAGGAGCTCGGCCTCCAGGACGGCGAGGTTGGCGCCCTTGGCGGCGGCGGGGGCGGGCAGGCTCGCGGCGTCCCCGGCGAGCAGCAGTGAGCCGTGCCGCAGCGGCTCGATCACGTCGGACTCCAGGTCGATGACGGAGCGTTGGACGATCCGGCCGTGGTGCAGCGGTCCGTGTTCGGCGCTGCGCAGCCGCAGGTCGAGCTCGGCCCGGATCCGCTCCTCCGACCAGGCGTCGGCGGGGGCGCCGCGCTCGTACTGGAGGTAGTAGCGGGTGATGTCGGCGGTGCGGGCCATGTGGCCGGCGAAGCCGGCGGGGTGCATCGCGTAGCCGGCGGCGTCCATGCTCGGGGGAGCCTCGGCGAGCAGGCCGAGCCAGGTGACGCCGTGGTCGCGGTGGTAGCGGCGGGTGCCGGCGGGCAGGGAACGGCGGGCGGCGCCGTGGCGGCCGTCGCAGCCGGCCACGTACCGGGCCGACCACCGGCCGGGGCGGCCCTCGGCGTCGCGGACGGTCACGGTGGGGCGGGGGCCGGCGGCCTCCTGGACGGCCTCTGCCTCGGTCTCGAAGGCGATCCGCCCGCCGGCCTCCAGGTAGTGGGTCAACAGGTCGGTGACCAGGTCCTGCTGGGGATAGACGGTGTGCAGCTCGCGGCGGCCGAGGGCGCCGTAGTCGAGCCGGAAGCTGCCGTCCTCGGTGCGGAACTCGCAGGTGCCGTGCGGCCGGCCGTGCCGGTGCAGGCCCTCGGCGAGGCCGTGGCGGTCCAGCACCCGGACGGTGTTGGCGGCGAGGAAGCCGGCCCGGGCCCTGGTCTGGACGTGGGCGCGGTCGGCGCGTTCGAGGACGACGCAGTCGATCCCGGCGGCGTGCAGGAGGTTGGCGAGGGTGAGTCCGGCCGGTCCGGCGCCGAGGACGACGACGTCGGCGGTTTCCTGGGCTGTTCGGCTTGTCTGACGTTCGATCACAGAACGGTGAGCTTAGCCATCGCCGGATACATCGACGGGCCGGAATAGCTCGGATCGGTGAATAGCGTGATGATCTTCGGCCTCGCCGGGCGCCGCCGGTCGCGGGCGGGTCCAGCCGCAGGTGGGGGTGGCGGACGCCCGGCCATGGCGCGGGAGCGGGCTGTCGGTCGGCGGATGGCTTGCTCGGAGATGATCGAGGCTGCGCACTGTTGCGCACTGAGTGAGGGCTGGACTATAAATCGATCATCTTCACGCACATTCGTGCAGTCCCGCGCAGGAGGACCTGATGGCCCACGTCGACGAAGAGATCGCCAGCCAGCCCGAGTGCTGGCAGCGCGCCCTGGAACTGACCCCGCGCCACCTGCCCGAGCCCGGCGAGCGGGTGGCCGTCCTGGGCTGCGGCACCTCGCTCTACATCGCCCAGGCCTACGCGGCGCTCCGCGAGACCCTCGGACTCGGCGAGACCGACGCCTTCGCGGCCTCCGAGTTCCCGGCCGGGCGCCACTACGACCGGGTGGTCGCGCTCTCCCGCTCCGGCACCACCACCGAGGTGCTCGACGCCCTCGCCGCGCTGGGCACGACCGAGACGGTGGCGATCACCGCCGACGCGGGCACCCCGATCGGCGCCGCCGCCCGCCACCTGGTGGTACTGGAGTTCGCCGACGAGCGGTCCGTCGTCCAGACCAGGTTCGCCACCACCGCCCTCGCTCTGCTGCGCGCCCACCTCGGCGCCGCACCGGCCGACCTGCCCGCCCAGGCCCGTGCGGCGATCGACGCCCCGCTGCCGCCGGGGGCCCTGGCGGCGCGGCAGTTCACCTTCCTCGGGACGGGCTGGAGCCACGGGGTGGCGAACGAGGCCGCGCTCAAGGTCCGGGAGGCCTCCGGCTCCTGGACCGAGTCCTACCCGGCCATGGAGTACCGCCACGGCCCGATCAGCGTCAGCGGCCCCGAGGGCCTGGTGTGGTTCCTCGGCACCCCGCCCGCCGGGCTGGTCCGGCAGGCCGAGGCGACCGGCGCGGCGGTCAGCGTGCCGCGGCTGGACCCGCTGGCCGAGCTGGTCCGGGTCCAGCGGCTGGCGGTCGGCCTCGCCGTCCGGCGCGGCCTCGACCCGGACCGGCCGCGCCACCTCACCCGCTCGATCGTGCTGGACCGGCCGTGACCGCCGTCCGGCCCTGAACCGCCCTGGCCCGGACGGCCGCAGGTGACTCACCCCCAGTCGGCACAGCCCCAAGGAGAACCGTGACCCTCGTCGGAACCGGAGAGATCGTCGGGCCCGCGCTGCGCGGCGGCGGCGGCGTCGGAGCGTTCAACGTCATCCAGCTGGAGCACGCCGAAGCGATCGTCGCCGGGGCGGAGGCCGCCGGAGCGCCGGTGGTGCTGCAGCTCAGCCAGAACGCGGTGCGCTACCACGGCGGCCTGGCGCCGATCGGCACCGCGACGCTGGCGGTGGCCCGGGCCGCCGCCGTACCGGTGGCCGTCCATCTGGATCACGCCACCGAGCGCCCGCTGGTGGAGCAGGCGCTCCGGCTGGGCTTCGGCTCGGTGATGTTCGACGCGTCGGTGCTGCCGTACGGGCAGAACGTGCGCGCCACCGCCGAGGTGGCCCGGGTGTGCCACGACGCGGGGGTGTGGGTGGAGGCCGAGTTGGGCGAGGTCGGCGGCAAGGACGGCGTGCACGCCCCCGGCGCCCGGACGGATCCGGCGGAGGCCGCCGGCTTCGTGGCGCACACCGGCGTGGACGCGCTGGCGGTGGCCGTCGGCACCTCGCACGCCATGCTGACCCGCACCGCCGCGCTGGACCTCGACCTGATCGCCGCGCTGCGGGCGGCCGTGCCGGTGCCGCTGGTGCTGCACGGCTCCTCCGGGGTCGCGGACGACGCGCTGGCGGCGGCCGTCGCCCACGGCATGACGAAGATCAACATCGCCACCCACCTCAACAAGGCCTTCACCGAGGCGGTCCGCCGCCGCCTCGCCGCCGACCCCGCGCTGGTCGACACCCGGGCCTATCTGGGCGACGGCCGCGAGGCGGTGGCCCGGGAGGTGGCCCGGCTGCTCGGCGTCCTGACCGAGTCCCGGCCGGCCGGCCGGGCCGCCGTGACCCCCGACGACGAGCAGTGCGCTGCGCGGCCGTGCTCGTAACCGTCCGAAAGGGAGGGGCTCCGAGCCCGGGTGCGCAGCGGGATCGGCCCTGCCGGGCGGGGGTGCCGGGCAGCGCCCGAGGAAGGGCGCGCTCCCGCCGGCGGCCGACCCGGGCTGAACTACACTCCGTGCATGCTCAAAGCTGATCGCGCCGCCAGGATCGTGTCGCACATCGCCGAGGCGGGGAGCGCGGACGTGCGGACGCTCTCCGAACTGCTCGGGGTGTCGGACGCGACCGTGCGCCGGGACCTCCAGGAACTGCAGGACCAGGGGCTGCTCCAGCGCACCCGCGGCGGCGCGGTGACCGGGGCGGTCAACCTGGAGATCCCGCTGCGGCACCGGGGCGACCAGCAGCAGGAGGAGAAGCGACGGATCGCCCGGGCCGCCGCCGAACTGGTGCCGGACGGCGCGGTGGTCGGTCTGACCGGCGGCACCACCACCACCGAGCTGGCCCGGGTGCTGGCCGAGCGCGGCAACCTCACCGTGGTCACCAACGCCGTCAACATCGCCGCCGAGCTGATCGTCCGCCCCGAGGTCCGGCTGGTCGTGATCGGCGGCCTCGCCCGCTCGGCCAGCTACGAACTGGTCGGCCCCGCCGCCGAGCGGATGCTCGACCAGTACCACCTGGACCTCGCCTTCATCGGCGTGGACGGCCTGACCGTCCAGCAGGGCTGCACCACCCACGACGAGATGGAGGCCCAGACCGACCGGGCCTTCCTGCGCAGCAGCGCCCACACCGTCGTGCTCGCCGACCGCACCAAGGTCGGCCGGGTCACCTTCGCCTCGATCTGCCCGCTCACCGACGTCCACGACCTGGTGACCGACGCGGGGCTCCCGGACGCCCAGGAGCAGGCGATCGCCGAGGCCGGCGTCCGGGTGCGGCGGGCCTGACCCACCCGGGGCCGCCCGGGACCGTCCGGGGCCGCCCGGGACCGTCCCGGGACGGCGGTGGGACGCGGCAGGGACGGCGAAGCGTGGTGGACGGGATCGCGGCGCTCCTAGCGTGGCACCGTCCGGTCCGCCGCAGCGCGGACCCCTGCCGAGTTCGAGGAGTACCCGTGGCCATCCACGCCCTGGTCAAGCGCGCCGCCGCGGTGGCGGCTGCCGCCGCCGCCCTGCTGACCGTGTCCGGCACCGCCAGCGCCAACACCAACGCCGGGTACGTCGGCCCGGGCCAGGCCAACAACTGGACGGCCGTGCAGTGCGTCCAGCACGACATCAACGTGTTCATCGACGCCCGCGGCGGCTGGTACCCGAAGCTCCAGGAAGACGGCTACTGGGGCCCGAAAACCGACAACGCGATCCGCTGGTTCCAGAACTCCCTGATCAGCTACACCAAGAGCGCCGACGGCATCGTCGGCCCGCTCACCGGGGACATGGTGCTCGCCTACGGCGACGACCAGTGGGACGGCAAGTGCCGGGCCGCGCTGCCCACCAGCTCCTGACCGCACGCCCGCCCCGGAACGCCGCACCCCTGCCACCCCTGCCCCCGTGCCGTCAGCAGGCCCGGGGGCAGGGGTCCATCCGCCGCCGCCAGCTCCCCGAAGGACCAGGTAGTCCCGTATGAACGCCGTTGACCCCGCCTCCGCCCCGGTCGGCCCCGGCCGCCGCACCTTCCTGGCCGGCGCCTTCGCCGTCGGCACCGGCGCCCTGCTCGGCTCCGCCCTGACCACCGGGGTGGCGAGTGCCGCCACCGGGCCGGTGATCGCCGACACCGGCGCCTGGGGCGCCCGGCCGGCCAGCAGCCCGCTCAACTTCGTGGCGGGGGCGCCGGACAAGGTGATCGTCCACCACACCGCGACGCCCAACGTGACGGACTACTCCCAGGCCGCCGCGTTCTCGCTGGCCCGCTCGATGCAGACCTACCAGATGGACAGCGAGCACTGGATCGACACCGGTCAGCACTTCACCGTCAGCCGCGGCGCCTACATCATGGAGGGCCGGCACAGCAGCCTGGCCACCCTGCGCAGCGGCACCCAGCACGTCGAGGGCGCCCACTGCACCTCGCAGAACACCGTGGCGATCGGCATCGAGAACGAGGGCACCTACTCCACCGTCGACCCGCGCAGCCAGCAGTACGCCGCGCTGATCGACCTGATCACCTACATCTGCCAGCAGTACGGGCTGCGCGCCTACCAGGTCTACGGCCACCGGGACTTCAACAACACCGAGTGCCCCGGCGACCGCCTCTACGCGCTGATCCCGCAGATCCGCCGGGACGTCGCCGCGCGGATCGGCGGGGACCCGACCGGCCCGGTCTGGCCGGTGCTCAGCAGCGGCGCCTCGGGCGAGAACGTGAAGACGCTGCAGTACCTGCTGGTGCAGCGCGGCCAGTCGCTGACCGTGGACGGCGCCTACGGGCCCGCCACCCAGGCCGCCGTCACGGCCTTCCAGAACACCACCCACGCCTCGGCCGACGGCGTCGCCGGCAACCAGACCTGGAGCCAGGCCGTGGCGCCGCTGGCCCGCGGCGCCTCGGGAAGCGCGGTGCAGGGCGTGCAGAGCCAGCTGGTGGCGCACGGCATCCAGGTCAGCGTGGACGGTGCGTTCGGCCCGGGCACCCAGGCCGGGGTGACGTCCTTCCAGTCCTCGGCCGGGCTGCCGGCCGACGGCGTGGTGGACGCCCGCACCTGGAGCCGGCTGCTCGGCTGACCTCCCCCCGGTGACCGGCCCGGTCCGTACGGACAGCGGGGGCCGGTCACCGGCGCTTCCGGCACCCCCGCAGGACCGTCCCAGCCCGTCCCAGCCCGTCTCAGGGCCCGTCCCAGCCCGTCTCAGGCCCGCCTCAGGCCCGTCCCAGCCCGTCTCAAGCCCGTCCCAGGCCGCTCGCACCGCCGTCCCCGGCGTCCCGGGAGTGCCCGGGACGTCCCCGGTGCCGCCGATCTCCTGGCGGGACGGCCGACCGCCCCCCGAGAGTGGGCGGCACCGCCTGATCACCCGACAGGCACCGGAGGGGATGGGAAGACCGTGAAGAAAACCTCGGCCCTGCGCGCACTCGCCGCGGCCGTACTGGCCTTCGTCGCACTGGCCCTGCTGCCCGCGCAGGCTCAGGCGCTCGACACCACCACCTGGGTCCAGCGCAACCTGGTGGGCATCGGCTACCTGGCGAGCAGCGGCGTGGACGGCAACTACGGCCCGCAGACGACCGCCGCCGTCCGCAGCTTCCAGCACGACAACGGCCTCGACGAGGACGGCGTCTACGGCGCCCGCACCGAACTCGCCCTGCACAACAAGGTCGCCGAGGTCCAGCGGGTGGCCGGCTCGGGCGCGGACGGGGCCTACGGCTCCGGCACGACCGGCGCCGTCAGCAACTGGCAGCACGCGCACAACCTGAGCGACGACGGCATCGCCGGCCCGGCCACCATGAACGCGATGGGCGTCGCGCGGACCGTGCAGATCACCGCCCAGTGGAAGTTCCCGAGCCACGGCTGGAGCGTGAGCAGCCAGTTCGGCTGCCTGGACGCGATCTACGTCCACGAGAGCGGCTGGAAGGTGTACGCCACCAACCCGTCGTCCGGGGCGTACGGCATCCCGCAGTCCCTGCCGGGCGACAAGATGGCGAGCGCCGGCTCCGACTGGCAGTACAACCCGGCCACCCAGCTCCAGTGGGGCCTGGACTACATCGCGAGCCGCTACGGCGACCCGTGCTCGGCCTGGAGCTTCTGGCAGTCCCACAACTGGTACTGACCGGCCCCTCGCCGGCTCCGGCCGGCCCGGTCCTGACGGACCCCCTGCACCGCCCTGTTCGACGTCTTCCCGTGCCGACTCCTCGAAGGAGCACGTTGTGAACAACTCTTCCCTCGACCGCCGCGCCCTCCTGCGCTACGGCACCGGCGCCGTGGCCGCCGCCGGGCTCGCCGCGGTCGCCAACATCGGGTTCGCCCGCCCCGCGGCCGCCTACGGCTGGTCCGGCAACCTCAGCCAGGGTTCCTCCGGTTCGGCCGTGGTCGAGCTGCAGATCCGCGTCGCGGGCTGGGCGGCGGACTCCGCCTCGCAGACCTACGTGTCCGTGGACGGCTCCTTCGGCCCCGGGACCGCGGCCGCGGTGCGCCGGTTCCAGGCCGCGTACGGGCTGAGCGCGGACGGCGTGGCCGGCCCGCAGACCTTCGGCGTGCTCAACGCGCTGGAGAAGTCGGACGGTTCCACCGCCCACTTCAACTGGTCGGAGTTCACCAGCCACGACGGCTCGGGCTTCGGCGGCGGCAACGTCGGTGCCGACGAGGTCAAGGAGAACGTCCGCCGCACCATGTACAAGCTGGAGGCCCTGCGGAAGAAGGCCGGTGACCGCGCGATCACCATCAACTCCGGGTTCCGCAGCACCTCGTACAACGCCTCGGTGGGCGGGGCGAGCAACTCCATGCACACCTACGGCGTGGCGGCCGACACCGCGGTCTCCGGCCTGTCGACGCTCGACGTCTACCGGATCGCCGAGACCTGCGGCTTCTCCGGTCTGGAGACCCACACCGTCTCCTGGCAGCACGTGGACAGCCGGATCGAGCACTCCAACTACGGCTCCGGCTTCTGGTGGTGGCAGGACGGCGTGGCGTAACGGCGAGCGCCCCCACGACAGCGGCACCGCGCCCTCCCCACGGGGCGCGGTGCCGCTGTCCTTTTCTCGTGTTGCTGCTGTGTTACCGGCTACCGCGGCCGGTCAGACCTCGCGGCGCAGGCCCCGGCGGCCGGTGGCGACCAGCACCCCGCCCGCCCCGAGCGCCAGCGAGACCAGGGCCAACCCCTTCAGCAGGGTTGCCTCCCGGCGGTGCGGGCACTCGGCGTGGGCTTCCTCGGTCGGCCCGCAGTCGGCCGACCGCTCCTCGCCCGGCCCGCCCTCGGGCGAGCGGTTCCGGAGCGGCCCGCCCCGGAGCGGCCCGTACTCCGTGGGCCCGTCGGCCGGGTCGGTACCGGGCACCTCGCCACCGGGCGCGGGGGTGCCCGGAGTGAGGAACGTGACGCGGCGGCTCTCGGCGAGGTGCCAGAGCTCCAGCAGGTGTTCGACATCGCCCCCGCAGACGGACGCGATGCTCTGCACCGCGTCCCGCGGGGGGAACTGCTTCCCGTTCACCCAGCGCTCCCACGAGGACTTCGCGTAGTGGGTGCGCTCGCTGAGCCGGACATAGGTGAGACCGGACAGATTCTTCAACGACTGCAGCTCGTCGGCGAGCTGATCGGCAGGTGACGGTGATGTGATCTCGGACGCGTGTTGGCGGCCCATGAGGTTCTCCCCGAACTTCCTCTGAGATGACCGTTGTCGTGCATGGTCCCGTTGTGCCGGGGGCGCTCGTCTGCTCTGACGGCTGCGAGGTCTTTGCCCGGACCAGACCCGGCGTTGACCTCGGGGCTACCCGGTGCGACCAACTCTGCGCGATCGTGCACCGATCTTCGACCGTTTCCGTTGGTTCTGAGACGATGCGCCGCGTCCCCAGGCCACTGACCTGGGAGTTGAGACGTCGAAGTGGAGACGGGTGGGACGATCGGGTGGGCGCGGTGGGAAACTGGTGAGGGCAGGAGCCGGAACGCGATTAAACTGATCATCCCAAAGAAGATCAGTCCATGCCTGCCGTCGACCCGCCAGAGGTGCCCCCCCACGATGAGTCAGTCCTGGAAACCGCTCCCTGACGACCTCTCGGAGCCCGCTCGGCGTCTGGCCGAGGAGCTGCGAGCGGTCAAGGACGCGCACCGGATCTCGCTCGCCGAACTCGGCAAGCGGACCTACCTCAGCAAGGCCTCCTGGGAACGCTGGCTCAACGGCAAGCGTCTGATCACCTCCCAGGCGCTGGACGGCCTGATCGCCGCGGTGGACTGCGACGCCGAACTGCTGACCTCCCTGCTGCGGCAGGCCGAGGCCGCCCGCGACGCGAACGAGCCGACCGGGTCCGCGCCCGCCGCCCTGCCCGTACCGGCCGCCGGTTCCGCCGCTGTGCCCGCAGCCGCCGCCAGGCCCGTCCCGGTGTCGGTCCCGTTCCCCGTCCCCGTCCCCGTCGCGGTGCCCGCGACCGTGCGCGGCGCCGGGTGGCGCCGCACACCGACCCTGGTCGTCGCCGCCGTCGCCGCGGCCGCGGTGCTCGTGCTGCTCGCGGGCCTCTACCTGCACGGCCGGGGCGCCGACAGCGCCGCCGGGGCGGCGACCGCCGGGCGTCCGGCCGCCACCGCGACCCAGGCCGTGGCGGGCACGGGTGCGCCGGCGCACCCGCTCTGCCAGGGCCTCGGCTGCGCCGGCAAGGACCCGGCGGCCATGGGGTGCGAGGCCGACGACCGAACCCTGCTGACCGGCAACATCGGCAAGGTCGTGCTGTACGTCCACTACAGCCCCCGCTGCCGGGCGGCCTGGGCCGGGATCACCGACGGCGCCCCCGGGGACACCGCCACCATCACCACCGGCATCGGCGGGCAGGAGACCGCCCTGATCCACTGGGGCTTCGACAACTACTCGATGATGGTGGACGCCGGCGCGCCCGACACCACCCTGCGGGTGTGCGGCCACCAGCCGGACGGCGACGGCTGCACCGGACTGGTCACCGACCCGGCCACCCGGGCGGACGTCCTGGTCCCGTCCACCCCGACCCCGGTGAGCGGCGCCCCGGCCCCGGTGGCCGCCACCCCGACCGCGACGCCGGGCTCCTGAGCGGGCTCCGGCGGCCGGGCGGCGGCCGCCGGGACGCTCCGGTGCCCGTCAGACGAAGTTCTTGTCGATAAGCATCTGCAACACGTTCACATGGAAGTCCGGGAAGTCCATCGGCACGACGCCGAACCGGGCCCGCTGCCCGGTGCGGGCGCTCAGGTACGGGTAGACGGCACGGTCCATCAGGGTCTGCGAGCTGGTCTTGGGCCAGAAGCCGCCCGCGTAGCTGAGGAAGTTCACGAACATCCTCGGGTAGCCCGGGTTGAGGAAGGCCTTGTCGAACTGGTCGACGATGTCCCGGCCCTTCTCGCCCAGCGGGTCGAGCCCGCCGATCTGCCAGACGTCCTGGGTGTCGAACCAGCCGTTCTGCCCGCTGGACCAGCCGATCAGGCCCCACGGGTTGGCGAAGTCGGCGAGCAGCACCACCTTGCCGCGGGCCGCGCCCAGGGTGGGCCAGCCGTAGAAGTGGAACAGGCCGCGGTAGCCCAGGTCGTCCAGGTAGTGGTTCACCCGCCGCTGGAACTCGGTGTCGTCCAGGGCCTGGCCGCCGGCGTGCTCGTTCTTCAACCGCATCAGGACGGTCTCGCCCGGGTGCGCCTGGAGGAAGGACCGGCACTGGTCCAGCACGTCCTGGAGCCGGAGGTGCTGGTAGGCGTCGGAGTGGTAGATCCCGAGTTCGTCGGGCGCCCCCTCCAGGCCGTTGCAGCGGATGTCGAGGAAGCGCACGCCCTCCTGCAACTGCTGGGGCAGGCCCCAGTTCTGAGTGTGCGACCACTCGGTGCCGTACCGGGGGTTCTGGCAGCAGGAGTCGTGGGTGCCGGGGACGGTGAGGTCGAGCAGGGAGAGGTTCCCGTCCAGTCGGCCCATCCAGCCGTCCGTCGGCACCCCGCCCGGGGTGGTCGAGGTGCCCGCCGCCCAGGCCGCGGACGGCACCCCGAGCAGGCTCCCGACCGCGGCCGCACCGCCGGCCCCGACGCCCCACCTGAGAAGATCACGACGTGCGATGCCCATGGACCGGCTCCCTCTGCCCCGTGCGGCTCTGACGACTTGACCCGACACTCCTCGAACGGGGCCGCCGCGTCAACGGGTTCAGCGCGGAGCCGGCTCCCGCCCGTCCGGGCCGACCACCAGCCACCAGGCCGGCAGCTCGATCCGCTCGCCGTCCGGGGTGAACTCGGTCAGGGACAAGGGCAGTTCGCCGGAGGCCAGCACGGTCAGGCCGGCCGAGCGGAACAGCCCGTCGAAGGCCGCGTCGGCCACCTCGGCCGGGGCGAGGCCGTGGGCGAAGACCGGGCGCAGCTTCGGGGGCGGCCCGGCCGGATCCTTGGCCAGCCCGTGGAGCACGGCCTTGGCGGACTCGGCGAGTTCGACGACGAAGGCCCGGCCGCGCGACCCGAGCAGGGTCGCGACGGCCTCGGCCACCGGGCCGCGGTCGGCCGGGTCGCTCTGGTGGATCACCCCGCGCACGTACACGTCGGCATCGCCCAGGCGCTCGTGCAGGGCCCGGACGGCGGCCGGGTCGGTGGCATCCAGCTGGGCGAACTCGGCCAGCTGCGAACGGTCCTGGCGCCGGGCGAGCCCGACGGCGGTCTCGGAGAGGTCGACCCCGACGGCCCGGGGGAAGTGCTCGGCGAGGAAGCGGGTCTGCCGGCCGTTGCCGCAGCCCAGGTCGACGACGGGCAGCCGGGGCTCGCTCAAGTAGGGCCTGAACAGGGCGAGGTGGCGCTCCGCGGTGCGGGCCGGCTCGGCGTCCCAGATCACCGAGCCGGGCTCCTCGGGCGCCTCGCTCCAGAACCCCTCCCAGGCGTTTCGGTACCGACTCGTCACGCTCATGGCTGGGACCTCCGGGTATCACGCACAGTGCCGGGGTCGTGTCTATCGGTCGCGGACGCGGGAGGGCAAGGACCGCGGGCCCGACCGCTCGCGTGGCGTCGGGACCGCGGCCGCTGGTGGGCGGTCGCCTCAGCGGCCGGGGTGGCGGTCGGCCGCCATGGCGGCCGACCCGTCCGTGCGGGTGGCGGGGCGCCGGTGGGCGTGCGGCCCGGCCGGGCGGGCGGTCGAGCGCGGTGCGCCCAGCGCCCCCAGCACGGAGCTGTCCAGCGGGCTGGCGGACAGCCGTTCCAGCACCCGCGCGCACGCGGCGCGCAGCCCCGGCCCCCGGTGGCGCACGTCGGGGACGACGGAATGGAACCCAGCGAGGACGGACATGCGGATCACCTCCGGAAGGACCTGCGGACCTGCAGGTACGTCCCTCAGCTTGCGCCGCTCCGCCCGCGGGCGAACCCGGATTGACGAACTGCTGACGTCCTGCTGACGCGCCTCTGACGGGCCCCCGGAGTGCCTCGGGTGACCGCGCCGGGCCGGCCTCAGACCCGGTGGGCGGCGACGTAGCGGGCCGGGTCCCGGCCGAACTCGCCGTGCCAGCGCCCCAGGCACTGCTCGGCGAAGGTGCGGCCGGTGGCGACGATCTCGTCCAGCGGGTCCAGGTAGCCGGGGACGTGCGGCGGTTCGAGGCCGGCCGCGACCCGGGCGGACAGTCCGGTCCGGGCCAGGCGCAGCAGTTCGGCGGCCAGCGGGCGGACGGGGTCGTCGCCGAGGCGGGTGGCCAGGCCCTGGACGGGCAGTTCGGCGAGCGCGGCGCGGTGCTGCGCCAGGGTGTAGTGGCCGAGCAGGTCCCAGGCGGCGGCGAGGGAGGCGGGGTGGTAGCTGAGGCCGGTCCACAGGGCGGGGACGGCGGCGGAGTAGGGGTGCGGCGGGCCGTCGGCGCCGCGCAGTTCGAGGGTGCCGCGGACCCGGGTGTCGGTCCAGAGCTGGTTCAGGTGGGCGGCCCAGTGGGCCGGGGTGGGCTTGCCGCCCTCCGGGTAGCCGTGCCGCAGGAGTTCGGCGAAGGTGCGGTCGGGCGCCGGGTGGTAGCGGCCGACCGGGTCGCGGTAGTGGATCAGCGGGATGTCCAGGGCCCAGTCGATGACGTCGTCCACGGTGACGCCGGGCCGCAGCGCGGGCGGCAGCACGCCGCTGCGCCGCGGGTCCATCCGCAGCCAGGACCAGCAGCGGTGGGACAGCAGGCCCTCCGAACGCCCTGCCTGGAGGGGGGAGTTGACCAGCAGGGCGGAGATCACCGGTGCGGCGGCCGCCTGGGTGCGCAGCTTGCGGGTGAAGTCCTCGGGGGAGAGGTAGTCCAGGGTGACCTGGGTGGACAGCGACAGCGCCATGATGTTGCGGGCCCTGCTGCCCGCCTCGCCCAGCCCGGCGAAGTGCTCGCGCATCAGGGCGCCCCTGGTCATCGGCACCCATTCCGTCTCCGCCGGGCGGTCGAACGGCAGGTAGCCGCCGGGCAGCAGGGCCAGGCCGAACCGGTCGGCCAGTTCGGCGAGTTGCTCCAGCGCGGCCCGCAGGTCGTCCACCGCCTTGCCGACGCCGGGGGCGGGCGCGGACGAGTACTCGAGCTGGCCGCCGTGCTCCAGGGTGATCTGGCTGCCGTCCGGGCGCAGCACCCCGGTCAGCCGGCCGGTGTCCTCCTGCCGCTCGCCGCCCCACCGGGCCAGCACCGCCTCCAGGACGGCCAGCACGCCGCGCTCCCCGGAGTAGCGGGCGGCCAGTCCGGTGGCCGGGTCGACCAGGCCGCACTCCACCTCGATGCCGACCTGTTCGCGGCGGGCCGGGCGGAACGGGGCCCGCAGGTCCGCGCGGGTCAGCTCGCGGTCGTTCACGCGGTGCCCACCCGGGAGGCGATCCGGGGGTGGCCGGCGCGGTCGAGCAGGGCGTCCACGGCGTCCAGGGCGGACCGGGCGGCTCCTTGGCACCAGGCGTGCGCGCCGGACAGGTGCTCGCCGGCGAAGAAGATCCGCGGGTCGTCGGCGGGGTGCGGGGCGCCGAGCACGGTCAGGTAGCGGGTGTGCTCGCCGGGTGTCAGGTGGGCGAAGGCGCCGCCGCCCATGCCGGTCTGCACGTCCCAGTCGCAGTGCAGGATGTCGTCGACGTCCGCGGTGATGCCGGGGTGCAGCCGCTCCAGGCAGTCCAGTACGAGGGCGTCCCGGTCGCCCGGGGGCAGTGCGGTGAAGCGCCGGGCGTTGGCGCCCCACAGGTAGGCGCCGAGCAGGGCGGTCGGTTCGGCCGAGCGCAGCGGGTCCCGGACGGCCCAGTGCGGACCGGGGCTGCCGTTGGCGCCGTCCTCGGCCGGTACCGCGTTGTCCGAGGGGTACCAGCACTGCTGGATCGGCAGGTCGGTGAAGCTCCCGCCGCCGTGGATGCCGTCCTCCAGCTCCCACCGGCGCCGGGTCAGGTGCAGCACGGTCTTGGTGCTGCTGGCGTAGCTGATGCCGCGCACGGCGTGCCGCTGCGGGTGGGGCAGGCCGGGGCTGACGGTGATCCGGTCCAGTGCGGGCGCCGGGACGCAGCACACCACGTAGTCGGCGTGGTCGTGCAGCGGGGCGCCGAGCCGGGTGCCGCGGAGCCGGACGCCGTCCGGGGTGAGGGCGAGTTCGTCGATCCGGGCGGACAGTCGGACGCTGCCGGGGCGCAGGGCGTGGACGAAGGCGCGGATCAGCGCGTCCAGGCCGTCCACCAGCTCGACCTGCCCGCGGTGGAACAGGCCGAAGTAGTCGACCAGGACCTCCAGCAGTGAGGACTGCTCGTAGTGGGCGAGGCCGCTGGCGTGGCCGAAGAGGTCCCAGGCGTCCTGGGACAGGTGCTCGTGGACGAACTGCCAGAGCGAGACGGAGGCGGCCCGCTCCAGCGCCGGGTCGTCCCAGTGGCCGGCCAGCGTGCGGGCCTGCTGCTCGGTGGTGAGGGTGCTCCACACCGAGCCGAGCAGCCGGTCCAGCAGCGGCCCGGGGGCCTGCCGCTCGGCGGGGGCCAGCGCGTACGCGGGGAACAGCGAGGCCACGTCCTGCACCCGCACCCGCCGACCGCGCAGGTGGTAGTAGGCGCGCGGGTTGACGTTGACGAACGGGCGGGTCTGCAGGCGGAACCGGGAGACGTAGTGCAGCACGCAGTGGTGGTTGCCGGGGATGCGCATGGCGCCCAGGTCGACGTGGGTGCCGTCCCAGAAGCGGTGGGTGCGCACCCGCCCGCCGGGCCGGTTCGCCTGCTCGTAGACGACGACGTCGAAGCCGCGCCGCTGCAGCTCGTACGCACTCACCAGGCCGGCCACACCGGCGCCGACGACGGCGATCCGGCCGCGGGCGCCGGCCACCGGGGCCAGCAGGGAGGGCGGGAACGCAAAGCTCGTATCAAACATCGACACCGCACCCCTCTGGCGACCGGGACTTCCGCCCCAGCCTCGGCCAGGCCTCGTTCGTGTGCCACTCGGCGGCGCCGGTGCGGGTGACCAGGCGGCCCGGGTTCGCGGGGCCAATCTTGTTACCGGGTGGACCGGGCCGGGGCCGACCGCACCCGGGTGTCCGGGGTGCACGAAGTGTCCGGGGCGTCCGGGGTGGACGGGCCTTCGCGCGGCGGGCCCGAACGTGCCCGGGCCGGTGTTCCGCGGGCAGCGCGGACGAGCCGGACGAGGAACCGCACGTCGGGCCGGGGGCGGGCGCCGCCGGCCGGCCGGCGGCGCCCGGCGGGCCTCAGTTCTTCGGCCGCGCCGCCGGGGCCTGGTACGGGTGGTGGCGGGAACTCCGCCGTCGGTGCACCTGGCTAGGCTCGGCTTCGGAGTGGACGAGGACAATGTGGTGGGTACTGACGGGTGACGTCCGCAGAGCGGGGCTGAACCCCGCTCGGTGGGGGGCCCGTTGAGCGGGACGGGACAGGACGGGGGAACACGGGATGGAAGCGGACGGACCGGAGCTGCGGGCGTACGTCGCTGCGCTGGTGCGGATGGGCGCGCCGGTGGTGCCGGGGCCGTCCGGGCTGGCGGTACCGGCGGGCAGTGCGGACGACGTGACGGCGGTCGCCCGGCGGTTGGCGCTGGCGGTGCTGCCGGATCGGGGGCGTCGGCCGGAGCCGACGCCGGGGCTGCTGGGGCTGGCGCGGGCGCTGGTGGTGGACGAGCACCCGTCGGCGTCCGGGTGGACGGTGGCGGAGCGGGAGCGGCTGGCGGGGTGGGTCGCGGTGCTGATCGAGCACCGGGGCGAGGACGGGGTGGAGGAGTTGGTGCGGGCGCTGAACGGGGAGTGAGCGCGGCACTCGCCGACGGGTCGGGTGCCCGGCGGGCGGGCGTTGGCGGATCGTTGGCCGGTCCTTGGCGGCGCCCGGCAGTCTGCTGGGACCGCCACGGGGGATGTCCGGCGGAAGCCCTGCCATGTGCCCTTGCCCGACCTGAGAGGTAGCGCGTGTCGAAGCCGTCCGTCGCTCAGCCCACGTCCGTAGCCCGGCCGCCGGCCGGCCCCCCGGCCGACCCCGCGGCCACCCCGGAGCCGGCCCCGGCCCGGCCGACCCTCGACCCTGACACCCTGGCCGAGATCCACCGGCTGCACGGCGGCTACCTGCTGCGCGCCCTGCTGCGGGCCACCCGCGGCGACCACGGCAAGGCCGAGGACATCCTCCAGGAGACCCTGCTGCGCGCCTGGCAGAACCCGGCGGCCCTCGCGGCCGGCCCGGCGCACAGCCGCCCCTGGCTGTTCACCGTCGCCCGGCGGATCGCCATCGACCACTACCGGATGGCCGCCGCCCGGGCCAAGGAGGTCATCGGCGAGCCGGTGGAGGACCGGCCGGTCGCCGACGACCCGTACGAGCAGGTGCTGGTCGCCCGCGACATCGCGCTGGCGCTGCGGCGGGTGCAGAAGCACCACCGGGAGGTGCTGGTCGAGCTGCACCTGAAGGACCGTTCGGTGCTGGAGGCCTCGGTCGAGCTGGGGGTGCCGCCGGGGACGGTCAAGTCCCGGAACTTCTACGCCGTCCGGGCAATGCGGCCGGTCCTGGCGGCGGAGCACGGGTACGCGCCGGTCACGGGCTGAGCGTCCGGACCTCGCCGTGCGGGGCGCCGTGCGGTTCTCCGGCGTCGGTGCCGGTGCCCGGCCCGGCGCCCCGCACGATACCTGTGCCCGGTCCGGCGTCGGCGCGCAGGCTGAGGGAGGCCTCCAGCCCGGCGGTGAACTCGCTGCGCCGGCCCGCCAGCCGGTCGTGCCGGCGGAACCGCTCCAGCGCCGAGGCCAGCCGCGCGCGAACCTCCGGCGCGCGGCCCCGGGCCACCAGGTGGGCGGCGTAGGACTGCTCGGTGACGGCGTGCAGGTAGAGCAGCCCCGCCTCCTCGCAGGCGGCCAGCAGCCGGTGCCAGGCGAGGTCCGCGGTCTCGTCCCGGACGGTCGGCGGCAGCGACTGGGCCTCGGTCAGCAGCGACCACAGGTGCACCTGGGTGACCGGGCGGGGCGGCAGTAGCTCCCGGGCCTCCCGGGAGCGGAGCCGGGCGCCCGCCGGGTCTCCGGTCGCGAGGCTCACCCAGCCCTGGTGGACCAGGGCGTCGACCAGCCGCTTCCGGTTGCCCGACTCGACGGCGAGCGCGGTCGCGTCCGCCGCCAGCCGCCGCGCCCCGGCGGAATCCCCGAGCATCGCCGTGACCAGCCCCAGGGTGGCCAGCGCGCGCACGCGCGCCGAGGCCGCGGCGGGCCCCTCGGCGGACTCGGCGGCGGCCACCCCCCGACGGGCCGCCTCGGCGGCCTCGTGGCGGCGTTCCAGGGCGACCAGTGCCTGCGCCCGGCAGTTGTGCAGGAAGGCCGCCGCCACCGGGTCGGCGCAGCGCTCGGCCGCGGCCAGACCGGTGTCGGCGCGGGCCAGCCAGTCGGTGAAGCGGCTGGCGCCGTAGTAGAGCGAGCCGGCGGTCAGGGCGAGCCGCCAGGCCCGGTCGGGGCGGGTGAGGGCGGTGGACTCGATCAGCGCCCGGACGGCGGGCTCCTCGGCGCGGAACCAGTCGAGCGCGCTGCGGATGTCCACCACGGAAGGGACGGGCGGGACGGGTGGGGACGGCCGGTCGGGCCGGAGCGGCTCGTCGGGCGCCGGGGTGTCCTCCTGACCGGGGTCGAGGAGACCGCCGCAGTGCAGCAGCGCGGCCTGGTAGTGGTCCAGCAAACGGGTGCGGGCGTGCTCCCGGTCCTGTGCGGGCCGCTCGGCCAGCAGGTCGGCGGCGAACAGCCGGACCAGCTCGGTGCGCTGGTAGCGGCCCGGGGTGGCACCGGTGAGCAAATGGCGGGAGGCCAGGTCGCCGAGGGCGCGGTGGGCGGTCGCGGCGTCGGTGCCGAGCAGTGCGGCGGCGGCCGGGCCGTCCACCGCGCGGCCGGGGTGGACGGCCAGCAGGGTGTGCAGCTCTGCTGCCTCGACCGACAATTGACGGTACGTCAGTAGGAGTTGTTGCCGCAGGCCGGTCCCGCCGTCGATCTCCAGGGCGGCCAGGCGGGTCTGCTCGTCGGCGAGTTCGGCGACCAGTTCGGCGACCGTCCAGCTCGGGTGGGCGGCCAGCCGGGCGGCGGCGATCCGCAGGGCCAGTGGCAGGTGCTCGCAGAGCCGGACGAGTTCGGCGGCCGCCGCCGGCTCGGCGTCCAGGCGTCCGGGCGTCAGCAGGTGCGACAGCAGGGCCAGGGCGTCGTCCTCGGGCAGCGCGGTCAACCGCAGCAGGGCGGCGTCGTCGGTGGCGACCAGCTTCTCCAGGGAGCCGCGGGCGGTCACCACGGCGGCGCAGTCCGGGCCCTCGGGCAGCAGCTCGACCAGCTGGTCGGGGTCGTCGGCGTCGTCCAGGACCACCAGCAGGCGACGGCCCCTGGTGTGTTCGCGGTAGCGCGCGGCGCGGTCGGCCCGGTCGGCGGGGACGGCGTCCTCCGGGACGCCGAGGGCGCGCAGGAAGCGGCCGAGGACGGCCCCCGGGTCGGCCGGGCCGTCCGGGTCGAGGCCGCGTAGGTCCGCGTACAGCACGCCGTCCGGGAAGCGGTCGACGGCCCGATGGGCCCAGGCGGTGACCAGGGCGCTCTTGCCGGTGCCGGCCGGGCCGACCACCAGGGCCGGTCCGTCGGTGGCCCGGTCGGGGGCGCAGGCGCGGTCCAGCCACCGGGTCTCGGCCGTGCGGCCGATCACGTCGACGCGTCGGCGGGGGAGTTGGTTCGGGGCCCGGTGGCGCGGTACGGCGGCCGGGGGAGCGGGAGCCGGTGCGGCGGCCACCCGCACCTCCTCCGGATGGTCGTCCGCCAGCACCTCGGCGAACGCGGCCCGCAGCGCCGGTCCGGGGCGGATGCCCAGCTCGCGGTCCAGCCGCTGCCTGGTCCGGTGGAAGGCGTTCAGCGCGTCCGCCGGCCGCCCGGCCTGGTGCAGGCAGCGCATCAGCAGCGCCACGAGCTCCTCGCGCAGCCCGTCCCGCCGCACGTTCTGCTCCAGTACCGCCACCGCGGCGGCCCCCGTGCCCTGCCGCAGCCGCAGCTCGGCCCAGTGGAGCAGGGCCGCGGTGGAGGACTGCTTCAGGTGGTCCACCGCGGCGGCCCGCAGCGGGGTGTCCGGGAGGTCGGCCAGGGCCTCGCCGCGCCACAGCTGCAGCGCCTCCTCCAGCAGCGCGATCGCCTCCCCGACGGCCCCGCGCCCGGCGAGCTCCCCGGCCCGCCCGGTCAGCCGGGCGAACCGCAGCGCGTCCACCTCCTCAGCCGGCCCGCTCAACAGGTAGCCGCAGGCCCGGGTGTGCAACTCGAACGGGGAGTCGGCCAGCACCTTGCGCACCGCCGCGACGTGCCCCTGCACCGCGGCCCGGGCACTGGCCGGCGGACGCTCGCCCCACAGCAGCTCGCAGAACTGGTCCATGGTCACCACCTGGCCCAGCCGCAGCGCCGGCAGCGCCAGCACCGCCCGCCGCTGCGCACCCGCCAGGGTGGCCAGGCCGCCGGTCGCGACCTGCAACTCCACCGGCCCGAGCAGCCGAATCCGCACCAGTACTCCCACCTCGCCGCACCCGAGAGCCGTCGGCGGCCTGCGGGGTGGAGAAGTGTAGTGCGCACACATGTCCTGCCCGTGCCCGGACGTCGGTCGTCGGTGGGGCCGCCGTGGATAGAGAGTCCGTAGGGGTGCGGGATGGTTGCCTGCGGGGGCGGTTCGGTGTGGCGGAGCGGGAAGCGGTTCGGCGGGGGCGGTTCGGTGTGGCGGTCGAAGGGATGGCGCGGTGCGCACGCGCGTGCGGCCCCGGGGCGGGCGTTCGCCGACGGTGGGCCCGCCGTGGACGGGGAGCGGGCCGGGGTGCGGCCCGAGGGGAGCTCGCCTGCGGGGGATCGGCGCGTCCCGGTAGCGTGCGGGCATGGACGAGACTCACGGGAGACACGTGAACGCCCGGTTCGAACGGCTGGCCCAGCGGGTCCGCGACGAACTCGCCGCCGCCGGGCTGCCGGTGGTGGCCCCGGGCCTGGACACGGCGCTGGCCGTCGGCGCGGAGGTCCGGGTGAGCACCTGGAACCAGCACTTCGGCGAGGAGCCGGAGGTGCTGGTGAGCTGGCACACCAGCCCCCGGCTGCGGAGCCGGGCGGCGGACCCGGGGCGGGACGGGGAGCCGACCGGGGCGACCCGGCAGGCCGGCGGGATCCATACCGCGATGGCCGCGGCGGTGATCGCGATCCTGGCCGCGGCCGGCTTCACCGCCCGGGTCCTGGGGGACGACTACGCGCCGTTCGACGTACTGGTCCTCGACGGCCCGGACACCAGGACGCCGCCGGCCTGGTCCGACCTGGCGGAACACCCGCGGCGGACGGTCGGCGAGCCGGTCGACTGAACCGCCCGGCCCCGGCCCGTCGTCCCCTCCTAGGGTGTGTCTGACCATTCGCGTCGGATCAGCGCGCGCCCCCGGCGTCGCACCCCCGGCGGGAATCGTCAGACACGCCCTGAAGGCACCGTCACGGGCACTCGGGGAGCGATGGCCAGCGGCCGGGAGTCCCGAGCCGGGAGTACCGGGGCGGGCCCGAGACCCGTGGCACGGGGGAAGGAAAGCATGGAGATCGAGCTGCTCGGACCGATGGCGGTCCGACGGGCCGACGGCACCGAGATCACCCCCTCGGCTCCGAAGCGGCGCGCCCTGCTGGGGGCGCTGGCCACCCGGCTGAACCAGCCGGTGGGCGCCGAGGAGCTGATCGAGCTGGTCTGGGACGGCGCCGCGCCACCGACCGCGCGGGCCGCGCTGCAGGGTCATGTGGCCGCGCTGCGCCAGCAGTTGGACGATCCCCGGCTGATCCTGGGCACCCGCGGCGGCGGGTACGTCCTGGAGGGCGACGCGGACCGGGTGGACCTGGTGCGGTTCGGCGCGCTCTGCGACCGGGCCGGGCTCCTGCTGCCGGGGACCGTCGCCGGAGCCGGGCCGGACACCCCGGCCGCCCCGCTGCTGCGCGCGGCCCTCGACCTGTGGCGCGGGCCGGCGCTGGTCGACTGCGGGTCCGCCCTGCTGCGCGAGCGCACCCTCCCCTACCTGACCGACCTGCGGCTGCGCGCCCTGGACCGGCTGGCGCAGGAACTGGTGCTGGCCGGTCACGGCGGTGAACTGGTCGCCGAGCTGACCGAGGCCGCCGACGCCCACCCCAGCCGGCAGCCGCTGGCCGCCCGGCTGGTCCAGTGCCTGGAGCAGGCCGGGCGCGGACCGGAGGCGCGGGCCCGCTACGACCACGCGGTGGCCCGGCTGTCCGGCCCGCCCGGGCCGGAACTACGGCTGGCCGGCGAGCAGTTGGCGCGCCACGCCGCGCCCGACCGGCGCTTCGTCGGCCGCGCCGCCGAACTCGCCCGGCTGCACGAGGCCCTGGGCGTGGCGGCCCGGACCGGCCGCCCGATCCTGGTCACCGGCCCGGCCGGGGTGGGCAAGTCCGGGCTGGTTCAGCACTGGGCGGCGCAGCGCTTCCCCGAGGGCGTACTCCACGCAGACCTGCGCGGCACCCACCCGGACGGCCCGCGGGAGCCCGCCGACGTCCTGGCCGGCTTCCTCGCCGACCTGGGCGTCGACCCCGGCGCCGTCCCCGCCGATCCCGCCGAGCGCGCGGCCCGCTACCGCGAACTCCTCGCCGACCGCCGGATCCTGATCCTGCTGGACGACGCCGCCGACTACCGCCGGCTCGCCCCGCTGCTGCCCGGGCCGCCCGAGCCCGGCAGCACCGCCCTGGGCCCGGTCGTCGTCGTCACCAGCCGCAACCGGCTGCGCGAACTGCTCGTCCACGAGGACGCGCTCGCGCTCCCGCTCGGCCCGCTCGGCCCCGAGGACGCCCGTACACTGCTCGCCCGCGCCCTCGGCCCCGACCGTCAGACCACCGGCCCGGAGGCGGACGCCGAACTCGCCGAACTCGCCGAACACTGCGACCACCTGCCGCTGGCCCTGCGACTGGCCGCCGCCCGGCTGGCCTCCCGCCCGGACTGGTCACCGGCCGACCTCGCCGCCGAACTCGCCGACGAGCAGACCGGCCTGGCCGCCCTGGCGGGCCTCGGCACCGAACGCGGCCCGATCGGCGTCACCGCCGCCCTGGACCGCACCTACCGGGCCCTGCCGCCCGCCGCCGCCCGGCTGTTCACCCTGCTGGGGCTGCACCCCGGCGCGGAGATCGACACCGCCACCGCCGCTGCACTCGCCGACCTGCGGCCCGCCGCCGCCCGCAGCCAGCTCACCGCGCTCGACGCCGTCCACCTGCTGGCCGAGACCACCCCCGGCCGCTACGCCCGCCGCGAGCTGGTCCGCCGCTACGCCGCCGGACAGGCCGCCGCATTGGACTGCACCGAGCGCTTCGGCGCGCTGGACCGGCTCATCGCCCACTACCTGCAACTCACCGACCCCTGGAGCGACGACGCGGCCGACGCCGGCGCCACCCGGCCACCGGCCTGGTTCCGCAGGGAGGAGAGCGCCCTGCGCGCCGTCGTACTCCGCGCCGAACAGTACGGCCGCACCGGCGCCGCCTGGCAGCTCGCCCACCGGATCAGCCTGTTGCACGAACGGTCGGACGAGGCCGCCGACCGCGACCGGACGCACTGGCGGGCCGTCGCCGAGATCGGGCTGCGCGCCGCGCACGCCGACCGCGACGACGCCGCGCTCGCCCGGCTGGGCACCGACCTCGCCGTCCTGCACGTCCGCCGGGCGGCCCACCGCACCGCCCTGGAGCAGCTGGACGCGGCGGTCGCGGCCGCCGACCGGGCCGGGGACACCCTGCTGCGCCACCACTGCCGCGACCGGGTGGCGGCCGCCCTGGTACGGGCCGGGCAGTACGACCGGGCGCTGCCGCTGCTGACCGACCTGGTGACCGCTGCCCGCACCCCGACGGCCGGACACCTGCTGGTCCGCGCGCTGACCGGGCTCGCCGAGGCCCTGGTGCTGGTCGGCGCCCCGGAAAGGGCGCTCGCCCACGCCGACGAGGCGGTCCGCCTCGCCACGGCCGGCGGTCGTCCGGGTGGAGTGGCGGCGGTGCTCGCCACCCACGGCCGGGCCCGCGCCCTGCACGCCCTCGGCCGCCGGGACGCGGCACTGTCCTCGGCCCAGCTCGCCGTGGCCCTCGGCCGCACCGTCGGCGACGCCGCCGTGGAGGCCCGCTCGCACGGGCTGCTCGCCGACCTGCTGACCGAACTCGGCCGCAGCGTGGAGGGGGCGGAGGCCCGACAGCGGGAGCAACTGCTGGGGCGGGCCTGAGGGTCCGCTGGACGCTGCCCTGGCCGAAACGGGCGGGCGAGGTGCGCGCTCCGGGAGTGCCTGCCGGCCGGGCGCCGAGCACGGCCCCGGGTGCACAACTGCCTTCTGCGCCGGGCGTGCAGGCGGAACTATCGGCGGTTCTGGTAGGCGGAACCGGGTGCCGGGCGCCGGTGCCCCGGGCATCCCCGCAGGCGGGCGCCGGGTACGCGCACCACTTCCGCCGGGGCATACTTCTGCCTGAGGCGATCTGCCCGGCGCGTTGGCCGGCAGAACTGCGGCAGAACGGCGGCAGAGCGGCGTGCGTGCGAACCAGGGGCGGGGCGGGGAGATGGCGGTTGCGAGTGGAACCGGGGAGTTCGGCCACCTGTTGGCGGGGTACCGGGTGGCGGCGGGCCTGACCCAGGAGGACCTGGCCGCCACGGCCGGAGTCAGCCTGCGCGCCCTCGGGGACATGGAACGCGGCCGCACCCGGGGCCCCCAGCGGCGCACCGTCCAGGCGCTGGCCGCCGCGCTGGGGCTGGACGGCCCGCAGACCTGCGCCCTCGAGCGGGCCGCGCAGTCCGGCCGCCCCCGGGGCGTACGGCAGGTGCCGTCACAGGGCACGGCCGTGCTCCCGGCCACCCCGGCGCCGACCGCGCCGGGAGCCGTACCGGAGACCGCCGGAGGCCCGAAGCGCCCCGCAGTCTCCGCGTCACCGGCAGCCCCCGCGTCCCCCGGTGCGCTCGCGCTGCCGCGCGACCTCGCCGACTTCACCGCCCGCGAGCACGCCCTCGCCGATCTCGCCGAGCTCACCGCCGACCGGCACCCCGTCCACCCCCGGGTGGTGCTGGTGAGCGGTCAGCCCGGTCTCGGCAAGACCGCCTTCGCCCTGCACGCCGCCCACTCCCTGGCACCGGACTTCCCGGACGGCCAGCTCTCGCTCGACCTCGGCGGCACGTCCGCCACCCCGCTGCCCGCCCGGGAGGCGCTCGGTCAGGTGCTGCGGGCCCTCGGGGTGGCGGACGGCGCGGTGCCCACCGGGACGGAGGAGCGGGCCGGGTTGTTCCGCGCCCTGGTGCGCGAGCGCCGGCTGGTCCTGGTGCTGGACAACGCCGTCGACGAGAGTCAGGTGCGTCCGCTGCTGCCCGGCTCGGGGCCGGCCGTGACCATCGTGACCAGCCGGCACGCCCTGCCCGGGCTGGAGGCGGTGCACCGGCTGCGGCTGGATGTGCTCTCGCCGGTGGAGGCCGCCGCCCTGCTGGCCCGGATCGCCGGGCCCGAGCGGGTCGAGGCCGCCCCGGACGCCGCCGCCGAGCTGGCCCGGCTGTGCGGCTACCTGCCGCTGGCGCTGCGGATCGCCGGGCAGCGGCTGGTGGCCCGTCCGCAGCAGCCGGTGGCCCAGTTGGTGCGCCAGCTCGCCGCCGAGGAGAACCGGCTGGACCTGCTGGAGACGGGGGACCTGGCGGTCCGCCCGGCCTTCGAGCTGTCCTACCGCAGGCTGCCGGCCGAGTCCCAACGGGTGCTCCGGCGTTGCGCGTTGACGGCCGGCCAGGACTTCACGGCGGCCGTACTGGCCCGCTACGCGGGGCTGTCGGCCACCCGTACCGAGCTGGTCCTGGAGCAGCTGGTCGACGCCGGTCTGGTGCAGCCGGCCACCCCCGAGCGCTACCGGCTACACGACCTGGTGCGGCTGTACGCGGGCGAGCGGCTGGCCGCCGACGAGACGGCCGAGGCGGTGGCCGGGGCCCGCACGGAGGCCGGGAGCTGGCTGTTGCGCGAGGCGGCGGCCCACGGCCTGCGGTTCGACCCGGACCACGCGGAGGCCGAGGGTGCCGGAGCGGTCGGCGGCCCGCCGGTGCCGCTGACCGAGGCGGCGCGCTGGCTGGAGGACGAGCACCCGGAGTGGCTGGCGGCGCTGTACCGGGCGCAGCGGGAGGGCCGGCACCGGGAGGTGATCGACACCGCCGAGGCCATGCACTGGTTCTCCGACCGCCTGCTGAGCTGGGACCTCTGGGGCGAGGTGTTCCAGCTGTCGGTGGACTCGGCCCGGGCGAGCGGGGACCGGCGGGCCGAGGCGGTGCACGTGAACTACCTGGCCTGGACGTACGTCACCTGTCTGCACCGCTACCAGCGCGGCATCGAACTCGCCGGTGAGGGCCTGGAACTGGCCCGGAGCATGGGCGACCACGAGCAGCAGGGCTGGGCGCTCACCTACCTGGGCGCGGGGCTGCGACACCTCCAGCGATACCGGGAGGCGAGCGAGAGCTACCAGCGGGCGGCGGAGGCCTTCGACGAGGTCGACAACCGGGCCGCGCTGATCGGCCGGCTGGTGACCCTGCGCGGCGCGGCGACGTGCCTGCGCCTCCTCGGCCGGGCCGAGGAGGCGGTGGACTCCCGCCGTCGCGCGCTGGCGGGAGCGCTGGAGCTGGTGGAGCGCTGGTCCTCCCCGCTGATGCACCTGCTGGCGGCCATGACGGCGCACGAACTCGGCCAGGACCGGGCGGCGTTGAAGCGCTGGCCGGCCGCCGAGAAGGCCTACCGGCAGGCGCTGGTGCACTACGAGGCGATCGGGCGCCCGGACAGCATGACCAAGACCCTGACCGAGCTCGGCACCGCGCTGATCGAGCAGGGGCGGGCGGACGAGGCCCGGGAGATCCTCACCGAGGCGCTCACCGACCTCAGCGCGGACGGCCGCCGCGGTCGGGCCGCCCCGTAGCGGGCGCCCGGCCTCGGGTCGGTCCGGCGGATCTCGCCGGGCGCGCGATCCGCCGGACGGACCCCAGCCGCACCGGTCAGATCCGGGTGTCCTCCACCACCGGCAGCCACCGGTCGACCGGTCCGGCCTGGCCGCCCTGTCCGGCCTCGCCGTTGTCGCCGTCCTGGACACCCTGGCTGCCCTGGACACCCTGGGCGTCCCGCGCCGCCGGGGTGAAGGAGCGCGGCGCGACGGCCGGCTTCTTGCCGCAGAAGGCCGGCTCCAGCGCGTTCATCAGGCCCTGGGTGACCGAGCCGTTGTTCGAGGCGTTGGCGAAGACCACCACCGAGCGCCGCCCGTCCGGGGTGGTGAAGGACTGGGTCTGGTAGCCCTGGACGATGCCGCCGTGCCCGTACACGTCCCCGCAGGTGAGAGAGATGCGGCGGAGCCCCAGCCCGTAGGAGATCTTGGCGGTCGGGGTGGGCAGGGCGGACTCCATCTGCCGCAGCGAGTCGTCGGAGACCAGGCCGCCGTTGCCGCCGGCCATCAGCGCGGTGAGGAAGCGGTCGAGGTCATCGGCGGTGGAGATGACGGCGCCGGCGCTCCACACCCAGGAGCCGGTCTGCTCGGTGGAGTCCAGCAGCGGCTTGGTGCGGTCGTCGTTGGTGAGGTAGCCGGTGATGTGGTCGCCCGAGATCCGCTGGTCGGGGACGACGAAGGAGGTCTGCTCCAGGTCGAGCGGTTCGATGATCCGCTCGCGCAGCACGTCGGCGTACGGCCGGCCGGTGAGGTGCTCGACGGCCATGCCCAGCAGCACGAAGTCGGTGTTGGAGTAGGAGTAGCGGCTGCCGGGGGTGTACTGCAGGCCGTGCTTGACGGACATCGCGACCATTTCGGCCGGGGTGTACACCTTGGTGCGGATCCGGGCCTCGAAGGCGGCCGTGGTCTCCTCGCCGGGCTGCTCCAGCAGGTCGTTGGTGTGGTCGTAGATTCCGGCCCGGTGCTCCATCACCTGACGGCCGGTCATCGTCCAGCCGTCCGGGAGGGTGTCGGCCGGGAGGTAGTCGCGAAGCGGCTTGTCGAGGTCGATCCGGCCCTCCTCCGCCAGCTGCATCACGAGAACGGCGGTGAACATCTTGCTGTTGCTGCCGACCCGGAACCTCCACCCGGAGTTCATCGGCGTCCCGTTCAGGTCGGCCTTGCCGATGCTGAGGGAGCGGGTCCGGTCGTGGTCGCCGTGGTCGCGGACCACCGCGAAGGCGCCGGGGGCGCCCGCGCCGGTGGTGGCCTGGAGCGCACTGAGAACCCCGGCCGTGTCGGGGGTGGGCAGGGCCGGGTCGCTGCGGTCGGCGGCCAGGGCGGGGGTTGCTGCGGTCGCGGCCAGGACGGCAGCGGCGGCGGCCACCGCGAGGGGACGCAGAAGGCTGGTCTTCGCCATGTTCCTCGGCTCTCTCGTGAGCTGACGCGCTGTCGGGATCGCGTCGTACGAAGATCACTATCACCGGAAGGTGCGGACCGTGGCAATGTGAACGCGCTTGCCCGCCTCATCCGTTCTCGGGGTGTTCGTCACCCGTACCGTTCGTTTCCCGGGCCGGGGGCAAGGTTTTACCTCCCGTCGTCTACCCGCGTTGACCGGCGCGCCCGCATCCTGTTCGAGCGCCCGTTCGTCGTGTCCACGTCGTGCGCTGCGCGTCCTCCGGTGCCCCCGCGCGCCGACCTCCCCCTCACCGACCACGGAGTCCCCATGCCCCTGGCCACGTTCGCGCGCCGTGCCGGCGCTCTGCTGCTCGTCGGCGCCGGCCTGATATCCGCCTCCGGCACCGCCCACGCCGACACCGTCACCGGCACGTACTCGACGATCGTCTTCCCGGACCAGGACCACAGCGCGGTCTACAGCCTCATCAACTCGGCCACCACGTCCGTCGACGTGACCATGTACGAGCTGCGCGACACCACGGCGGTGAACGCCCTGATCGCCCGTCAGCACGCCGGAGTGCGGGTCCGGGTGGTCCTGGACGGCAAGCACAGCTCGGTCAACGGCGCCGCCTACTCCGCCCTGACGGCCGGGGGCGTCGGAGTGACGTACTCCTCCTCGGCGTTCGTCTACACCCACCAGAAGACCGTCACCGTGGACGGCGCCAAGTCCCTGATCCTGACCGGGAACCTGGACTCCACCTACTACTCCAGCAGCCGCGACTACGGCGTCCTCGACACCGACGCCAACGACGTCGCCGCGATCGAGCAGGTCTTCGCCGCCGACTACGCCAAGACCTCGATCACCCCCTCCGACGGCGACAACCTGGTGTGGTCGCCCACCGACTCCCAGGACCGCCTGCTGGCTCTGATCAACGGCGCGCAGACCTCCCTGGACGTCGAGGAGCTGGAGTTCGGCGACCCGGCCCTGGTGGACGCCGTCACGGCCGCCGCCAACCGCGGCGTCACCGTCCGCGTCGTCGGCATGAACCCGAGCTCGTACAGCTCCTCCTTCGACGAGGTCACCGGCGCGGGCGCCAAGGTGGTCACCTACTCCTCTACCACCGGCCTGTACATCCACGCCAAGGCCATCGTCGCCGACTACGGCACCGCCACGGCCAAGGTGTTCGCCGGCTCGGAGAACTTCTCCGACAACTCGCTGAACAACAACCGCGAGCTGGGCCTGATCGTCTCCGACTCCGGGGTGCTCGACACGATCGAGTCGACCTTCGCCACCGACTTCGCCAACGGCACGGCCTACTAGGGCGGGTCGGCACTCCGGGTAGTTCCGTCACCTCCCGTCCGGGCGGCCCCGCAGCGGGGCCGCCCTCCACCCGAGGAAACGCCATGACTTCGTCCGCGAAGCCCCTGAACGAGTCCCCGAACGACGGCTCCCGCCGCTCCCGCCGCACCGCCACCGCGATCGGCTCGGCCGTCGCGCTGGTCGCGGCCTCCGCCGGGCTGTGGGCGGCCACCGCCACCACCGCCCAGGCAGCCGGGCTGCCCACGCCGGACCACATCGTGGTCGTGGTGCTGGAGAACCACGCCTACAGCCAGGTGATCGGCAGCAGCAGCGCGCCGTACCTCAACAACACCCTGAAGGCGGGCGGCGCCAACCTCACCCAGTCCCACGCGATCACCCACCCCAGCGAGCCGAACTACTACGCGCTGTTCTCCGGCTCCACCCAGGGCCGGGTCGACGACAGCTGCGTGACCGTCGGCGGGTTCCAGACCCCGAACCTGGCCTCCGAGGTGCTCGCCGCCGGGAAGACCTGGGCGAGCTACAACGAGTCCCTGCCCAGCCAGGGCAGCACGACGTGCAGCAGCGGCAAGTACGCCCAGAAGCACAACCCCTGGTTCGGCTTCGGGAACGTGCCGGTCAACACCGCCAAGACCTTCGCCCAGTTCCCGACCGACTACACCACGCTGCCCAACGTGTCCTTCGTGGTGCCGAACCTCTGCAGCGACATGCACGACTGCTCGGTGAGCACCGGCGACACCTGGATCAAGAACAATCTCGGCGCCTACGCCACCTGGGCGCAGAGCCACAACAGTCTGCTGGTCGTCACCTTCGACGAGGACAACAGCCTGTCCGGGAACCGGATCCCGACCCTGCTCTACGGCGCCCACGTCACTCCGGGCAGCAGCAGTGCCACCACCTACAACCACTACAACGTGCTGCGCACCCTGGAGGACCTCTCCGGGGCGAGCGGGCACGCGGGCAACGCGGCCGGTGTGACGGACGTCACCGGCATCTGGAACTGACCCTCCGGGGGCGGCCGTCGGGCCGGACCGGCGACCGTTCCGCGGTCGCCGGTTCCGGCAGCCGGGCCCGGGCCGTGGGGCGTCCCGCCAAGGCGGCATCCCCGGCGTCCCTGCTGCCCGGGGCCCCGGCGGCGCCCGCCGGCCAGGGCGCCGCAGGCCACGGCCCGTACCCGCACCGGCTCGGCGCACCGCACGCCCCCGTCGGCCGGGCCTTCCCCGCCCCTCCGCCGCCGCCCCGGGCAGTGCTTCCGCCGACGTTTCGGCCACCGCCGAATCCGGAACGCCACGGCCCCCGAGGACGTTGACCCGCCCACGAGAGATCAGCACCCCGCCCGGCCGCCGGGCCGGCCGGGGACAGCGCGGTCCGACACCCACGGCCCGACCGGCCGGAGGGCGGGCCGTGGCACGGGGAGGAGTCGCGTGGTGCGGTACGGGATCCTGGGGCCCTTCGAGGTCCGGTTCGACGGCGTGGCGGTGACGGTGCCGCGCCCGCGGCAGCGCGCCGGGCTGGCCCTGCTCCTGCTCAACGCCAACCGCCCGGTCGGCATCGAGCGGATGGTGGACGCCCTCTGGGGCGGGGCCCCGCCGCGCACGGCCCGCGCCCAGGTGCACACCGTGGTCTCCACCCTCCGCCGGGCCCTGCCGCCACCGGCCGCGCAGGCGCTCACCCTCGAACCGGTCGGCTACCGGCTGGCCGTGGAGGAGGAGGAGTTGGACGCGGCGCGGTTCGGCGTGGCGCTGGCCGCCGCCCGGCGGCTCGCCGAGGAGGGCCGGGCGGAGGAGGCGGCCGACCGACTCCGGCGGGCGCTGGCGCTGTGGCGGGGCGAGGCCCTGAGCGGCGTCGACGCGCCGTTCGCCGCCTCGGCCCGGGCCCGGTTGGACGAAGAGCGCTTCGCCGCCCACGAGTTGCTGGCCGACCTGGAGCTGGCCCGGGGCCGGCACCGCGAGCTCGTACCGGAACTGACCGCGCTGGCAGGGGAGTTCCCGGCCCGCGAGTCCATCGCCGAACGGGCCGCCGCCGCACTGTACCGGTGCGGACGGCAGGCCGACGCGCTCGCCGTCCTCCGGGTCACCCGGGAGGTGCTGGCCGAGGAGTACGGCCTCGACCCCGGCGAGCGGCTGCTGGAGCTGGAGGGGGCGATCCTGCGGCACGACCTGCCCATGGGCCCGCCCGTCGACCCGCCGATGGACCTGCCGGTGGACCGGCCCGCCGAGCCAGCGACGGAACCGGCCGCGGAGCCCGGCGAGGGACCGGGGGCGGAGCCCTTCGCGGGGCTGCCGGAGCGGGTTCCGGCGCTGCCCACCCCGGCCCAACTGCCCTAGGTCACCTCCGGATTCGTCGGCCGCCGGGAGGAGATCGACCGCCTGGTCGAGCTTTCCGGAGCCGGCCCCGGCGCCAGCCGGATCGTGGCGCTGACCGGCCCGGCCGGCGTCGGGAAGACCTCCCTGGCGGTGCGCGCGGCTCAGGACCTCGCCGCCCACTACCCGGACGGCCAGCTCTTCGTCGACCTGCACGGCTACGACCGGGAGGAGCACGAGTCCCCGGCCAGGGTCCTGGAACGCCTGCTTCTCGCCCTCGGCGTCCCCGGTCCGATGATCCCCCACGACGAGGCCCTCCGGGAGGACCTCTACCGCTCGACGGTGGCCGGCCGCCGACTGCTGGTGGTGCTGGACGACGCCCGCGACTACGCGCACGTGCGCCCCCTGCTGCCGGGTTCGCCGCAGAGCTTCACCGTGGTCACCAGCCGGGGCAAACTCGGCGGCCTGGTCGCCACCACCGGCGCCGTACCGCTGCGGCTCGGCGTCCTGTCGCCGACCGACTCGGTCGAGGTGCTCGGCCGGATCGCCGGCCGGGACCGGGTCGCCGGGTCGCCGGACGCCGCCGGGGAACTCGCCCGGCTCTGCGGCGGACTGCCGTTGGCCCTGCGGATCTCGGCCGTCCGGCTCGCCGAACGGCCCGAACTGCCGCTCTCCGGCCTCGCCGCGGAACTCACCCCCGAGGACGGGCGGCTCACCGCCCTCAGTCTGCCGGACGGCGAACTGACCGTCTCCCGGGTGCTGGAGCACACCTACCGCCGCCTCGACCCGGACGCCGCCCGGCTGCTCAGGCTGCTCGGCCTGCACCCGGCCGAGTCGGTGACGGAGGCCGTCGCGGCCGCCCTGCTGGGCCCGGCCGACGCCCCGCTCGCCGCCTCCGGGGCACCCGCCCGGCCGCTGCTGCGGATCCTGGAGTCGCTCCACCTCATCGAGCCCGCCGGGACGGGAGGCCGCTACCGGATGCACGACCTGGTCCGGCTGTACGGCCGTCAGCTCGCCGCCGAGGACGAGGCGGACTCGGCCGCCGCCCGGGACCGGATGTTCGACTGGTACCTCACCGTCGCCGACGCCGCCCAGCGGGTGTTGGCCCCGGCCGCGCCCCACGTACCCGTCGAACCGCGCCACCGGTGGCAGGGCCCGCAACCCTTCGAGGGGGCGGCCGAGGCCCGGGACTGGTTCGAGGCGGAGGCCGGCACCCTGCTCGCCCTCACCCGGCTCGCCGCCTCGATCGGCGACCACCGCACCACCTGGCAACTGGCCACCGTCCAGCAGACCCACCTGATCCGCAGTCACGGCATGGACACCCTGGTGGAGACCCAGCAGCTCGGCGAGCGCGCGGCGGTGCTGGCGGGCCACGGCCCGGCCGCCGCGGCGCTCGCCGGCAGCCTGGGCATCGCGTTCGCGATCCGGCGCGACGAGCGCGCCCGCGAGTACCTGCTGCGGGCCGTCAGGGGGTTCCTAGCCCTGGGCGACCTGCGCCGAGCCGCCGCCACCCGGCTGTACCTCGGCGACCTGGACGGCGGGACCGCCCACCGGCTGTGCCTCACGGCGCTCGGCCGCCCGGTGGCCGAGGGCACGGAGCAGCTCGAACGGGCCGTCCGGGAGCGGCTCGCCGAGTCGGCCTGACCCGATCCGCCCGGTCGGGCCGGCGGAAAGGCGCAGCTCGCGACGGGTGGGGCGGACGGGTAGCGGATGGATAGCAGGCGAGTAGTGGGGCCGCTGAGGATGGTGACCACAGCCCCACCGGACCAGACCCGGGGGGCAGGACGACGGACCGATCGGGTCCGGCACGTGACTCACCCACGAAGGAGACGATCATGCAGAACGAGAACATCGAGAACGTCGACGTCCAGGTCGAGGACGAGGCCATCGAGGTCCGCATGCTCGACCGCATCGAGACCATCGGCTCCAAGGCCGTCGAGGGCTGATCCTCCGACGCGGACCGACACCGAGTGCCGGCGGGGGGCGCCCCCCGCCGGCACCTCGGCGTCACCGGCCGCCTCGGCTTCCACCGCACCTGGCACTGCCACCTGGCACACCGCACCTGGCACCGCCCGCACACCGAACTCCCGGGAAGAGCCGCTCTGATGAGACTTCCGAAGGTCAAGTTCGACCACCTGCCCTACCGCACCGACGACGGCTCGGTGCGGATCGGCGGCGAGCTCTACGGCCTGGGCGCCGAGATCCGCGACCCGCACGGGTGGGTCTGGACGGCCCTCGTCCTGATGGACGGCACCCGTGCGGAGGAGCGCATCATCGACGAACTGCGCGCCGAGCACCCCGGGTTGGCCCTCGCCCCGGCCGCCCGGATCGTCAGCGGACTGATCGCCACCGGCTACGTCGAGGACGCGGCCGGCGCCGACACCGACCGGCTGGACCCCGCCGAACAGGAGCGCTACGCCAAGAACCAGGCCTTCTTCCGCCGGATCGACCTGCGGCCCCGGGAGAGCCAGTGGGACGCCCAACTGAAGCTCAAACGCGCCAGCGTGGTGGTGCTCGGCGTCGGCGGCACCGGCAGCCACGCCGCCTGGGCGCTGGCGGCCGCCGGGGTCGGCCGGGTGCACTGCGTCGACCCGGACCGGGTCGAGCTCTCCAACCTGACCCGTCAGGTCCTCTACACCGAGGCCGACCTCGGCCGCCCCAAGGCGGAGGTCGCCGCCGAGCGGCTGCGGGCCGTCAACTCGGGGATCGAGATCACCCACGACACCCGGACCGTGGAGAGCCGGGCCGGGCTCGCCGAACTGGTCGCCGGCCACGATGCCCTGGCGTTGTGCGCGGACGAGCCCGACAGCGAGACCCTCCGCGGCTGGGCCTCGGAGGTCTGCGCGCAGACCGGGGTGCCGTGGGTCGGCGGCGGCTACAACGGCCCGTTCGTCTCGGTGGGCACCTTTACCCGGGAGGGCCCCTGCTTCCAGTGCGTCGCCGCCGGAGAGGAGGCCCGGCTGCCGGACGGACCGCCGCCCAGACTCGGCGGCAAGGGCGTGCTCTCGGCCTCCGCCGGCATCTCCGGCAACCTCGTGGCCTACGAGGTGATCGCGCTGCTCTCCGGGGTCTCCCGGCTCGCCCCGGGCTACCTGCGGGCGATCAACCTGATCGCCCCCGACGACCAGCCGCTGATCCGCCACGAGCGCCGGCCCGACTGCCCCAACTGCCATGGCTGACGGACTCCGTGACGAGGGGCTTCGTGACGACGGAGTCCGCGACGACACCAGGGTGGTCTTCCACCCGCTCGGCATGCGCGAGGACGCCGGGGAGTGGATCGTCGGCCGGGCCGACACCGGCGACTTCGTGGCGCTGCCGCCCGCGGGAGTCCGGGCCATCCGGCTGCTCCAGTCCGGTCTGTCGGTGGCCGAGACAGCGGCCCACATCCAACGCGGGACCGGCCGCCGGCTGGCCGTCGCGCCCTTCGTCACGTCGCTGACCGCGCTGGGCTTCGTCCGCTCGGTGGACGGCCGCGAGGTGGACTCCGCCCCGCCGGTGCGGCCCACCTTGCCGTGGATCCGCACCGAGCACGTCCGGTGGCTGCTCAGCCCGGTCGTCCCCGTCCTGCTGCTCGCGATCGCGGCGTCCGCCGCCGTGGTGCTGGCCGTCCGGCCCCGACTGCTGCCGAGCTGGCACGACCTGGTCTGGAGCGACCGGGGCACCCTCGTACTCGCCGGGCAGGCCGCTCTCACCTGGGCGATGCTCTTCGTCCACGAGCTTTCGCACCTGCTGACCGCTCGGGCGGCCGGCGTCCCGGGGCGGATCCGGCTCGGCACCCGGCTGCAGTTCCTGGTGATGCAGACCGACGTCTCCGGGATCTGGCAGTGCACCCGGCGGGTCCGCTGCACCGTCTACCTCTCCGGCATGGTGCTGGACCTCGCCACCGCCGGCGGCTGCGTGCTGATCGAGGCCGGCACCGGTCCGAACCGGCTGCTGTCCCTGCTCGCGCTCAGCAAACTGCTGGCCGTGGCCGTCGAGTTGATGGTCTTCATGCGCACCGACGTCTACTTCCTGCTCCAGGACCTCCTCTCCTGCCGCAACCTCTACCAGGACGCGGCGGCCCACTGCCGCCACCTCGTGGCCCGCTGCCTGGGCCGGGCCCACCCCGACCCGCTGACCGCCCTGCGGCCACGGGAGCGGCGGATCGTCCGCGGCTACGCAGTCCTGATGGTGCTGGGCACCGTCGGCTCGCTGGTCCTCGCCTACCTGGTGTTCGCGAAGGTCACCCTGGTGCTGCTGACCCGGGCCCTGCACACCCTGGGTGGCCAGGCCGACCCGCTCTCCCTCGCCGACGCCGTCGCCACGGTCATCGCGCTGGTCACCACCCAGGGCCTGTGGGTACGCGCCTGGTGGCGCCGGCACGGACCGAAGGTCCGCCCCGCGCTGCGGTCGCTGCTGCGGCGCTCGGGGAGTGCGGCGCAGACCCCGGGACGGACAGCCGGGCCCTGACCGGCACTCGACCGGGGGCGCGCCCGGCTGGTATCGATTGGGGCGTGCGATTCGAACAGGTACCGATGCCGGACGAGGTGGGGGAGCGCCCCCGGGACGAGCGGGGGTACCCGGTGCCGGCGATCACGCCGTGGCAGGACGGGCAGCCGCAGTTCGCCCTGACCGACCACGGGCGCAGCGCCGACTGCGCGTTGGAGCGCCGCTGCTCGGTGTGCGGGGAGTTCATGCCGCGCGGACCGGTGTGGCGGGTGGTCGGCCCGGGGGAGAGCGCCGCGATCGCGGAGGCGCTCGCGGCCGGGCGCGGCTACCGCAACCTCGCGCCGACCATGGAGGGCCCGGGCCACCGCGCCTGCATGCTGTACGCGGCCATGGTGTGCCCCTACCTGGCCCGGCCCAACGCCCGCCGGAAGGTGACCGCCGAGGCCTCGGCGGACGGGCTGACCGCCGCCGCCGTCCGCGGCGCGGCGCGCGGCGGGACGGGGGCGGTGGTCGGGTTCGGTGACTACGAGTACGCCGTCACCGAGGCCCGGGTGCTGTTCCGCTTCCTCGACGTGGTCGAGTTCCTGCCGCACGAGTCGGCCGACGAGCACCTCGCCGAACTGCGCGCCGAGCTGGCCCGCGTGGCCGGAACGTCTTCGGGCACCGCCTAGGCCCGGCCCGGACCGGACCGGTTTGGGACCGGCTAGGGGGCAGCCCAGGGCCGGCCCTACGGCCGGTAGGAGGGCAGGCCCTTGATGGTGGAGACCTGGGTCGGCGCCGCCGAGCCGTCGGCCGGCACGGTGCTGATGCCGTCCGGGGTGCGGGCGGCGACGGTCCTGCCGTCGGGGGACCACGCGGGCTCGGTGTAGTCGGTGGTGGCCGAGGGGGTGAGGTCCTTCTCGGCCTGCTTCCCGAACTCGGTGGCGCGGGTGAACAGGTGGTCGTGGCCGTTCACCGAGCGGACGAAGACGATCTCCTGGCCGTCCGCGGTCAGCGCGGGCTGGGAGCCCTTGCCGAGGTCGCGGGCGGCCGGGCGGAGGTAGTCGTCGTAGAGGTACACCTCGTTGGCCGGGGTGTTGGCGTACGCGATCTCGGCCTGCTGGCCGCCCGCGTTGGGCCAGGTGTTGCCGGTCTGCGGGGGCTGGGGCTGGCTGCCCGCGTCGCCGCCCTCGGAGTTGCGCGGGGTGAGGTCCGCGACGGTGCCGCCCTTGGCGGGGACGGTCGCCAGCCGCAGCACACCGCCCTTGGTGGCGGCGAACACGATGTTGTTGTAGCGCTCGGTCTCATTGGGCACCGAGTCCCCGCTGGGCCCCTTGGCGGCGTGCTGCCAGGTCGGGTGGGACCAGGCCTCGCCGCTGGGGGCCTTGGCCAGGGTGGACTTGCCGCTGCCGTCCGGGTTGGCGGTGACCAGGTCGCCGTCGCCGTTGACGAAGACGACCTTCTTGCCGTCGGGGGACCACGCGAGGTCGCGGACCACCGTGCCGAAGTCGACGGTGGTGCCGTTCATCGCGACGGTCCTGGTGCCCGTGCTGATGCTGAGGTGGTTGGCCGCAGAGGTGCCGTTGACCTCCTTGGCGCCCGGCGCGGGGCTGCCCGAGTGCGAGCCGCCGCCCGGCGCCGCCGTGCCCGGGGCCGCCGGGCCGGGAGTCGCCGTTCCGGTCGCGCCGGGGGCCGCGGAGCCGGGGTCGCTGTTGTCGGGGCCGCAGGCGGAGAGCAGGACGGCGCTCGCGGTGGTCATCAGGGCGATGGCGGCGGCGGTGCCGAATCTGTTGCGCACGGACATTGCAGGGTCCCCCTCGGATGGTGCTGTCGCTTCGACAAGGAGGTTCCCCGCCCGAGGTCAGGACTGGGTGCGCGCCGTGTCACAGCCGTGGAACAAGCGCTGCCCGACGCGGCGGCAGTCGGCTCGTCCGGTAGGGCCGGGGTGCTCAGAGGCCGAGTTCGGTGAGGCCCGGGTGCCCGTCCGGGCGGGGGCCGGCGGGCCAGTGGAGGAGGCGTTCGGCGGCGGTGATCGGCAGGTCGTTGATGCAGGCGAGGCGGCGGGCCATCAGGCCGTGCCGGTCGAACTCCCAGTTCTCGTTGCCGTAGGAGCGGTACCACTGGCCGCCGCCGTCGTGCCATTCGTAGGCGAAGCGGACCGCGATCCGGTCGCCGTCGTACGCCCACAGCTCCTTGATCAGGCGGTAGTCGAGTTCGCGCCGCCACTTGCGGGTGAGGAAGGCGACGATCTGCTCGCGCCCGGTGAGGAAGTCGGCGCGGTTGCGCCAGCGGCTGTCGGGTGTGTACGCGAGGGCGACGCGCTGCGGGTCGCGGGTGTTCCAGGCGTCCTCGGCGGCCTGGACCTTGCGGTGGGCGGTCTCCTCGGTGAAGGGGGGCACGGGAGGGCGCTGTTCGGTCATGAGGCATCTCCTCGGGAACGGGCATTCCACCAGTGAGAACGATCGTTCTCACTTCAGTCGCTACCCTAGGAGAATCATCGTTCTCACGCAAAGGGCACGGCAGATGGATCAGGTGGACCCGCGGACCCGGATCCTCGACGCGGCCGAGGAGCTGTTCTACGGACAAGGCGTCCAGGCGGTCGGGATGGACGCCGTCCGGGCCGCCTCCGGGATGACCATGCGCCGGGTCTACCAGCAGTTCCCGTCCAAGGACGAGCTGGTCGAGGCCTATCTGCGGCGCCGCGACGCGCGCTGGCGGGCGAGCCTGGCCGTCCACGTCGCGCGCACCGGCGGCACGCCCCGGGACCAGCTGCTCTCGGTGTTCGACTGGCTCGGCGGGTGGTTCGCCGAGCCCGGCTTCCGCGGCTGCGCCTTCGTGAACGCCTTCGGCGAACTGGGTGCCGGCACCCCGGCCGTGGCCGCCGCCGCCCGGCACCACAAGGCGGAGTTCGCCGGGTACCTGGCCGGCCTGGCCGAGGCGGCCGGAGCCCCGCCCGCGACCGCCGCCCAGCTGGCCCTGCTCGCCGAGGGCGCCATCACCGTCGCGGCCGTGCACGGGGACCCGAGCGCCGCCGCCGACGCCCGGGAGGCCGCCCGGCTGCTCCTGGACGCCACCCTGGCGGGTCGGGGCTGACAGGGCCGGGGGCGACGGGGTCGGGGCTGACAGGGCCGGGGCCGAGGGGGTCGGGGCCGAGGGGGTCGGGGTCGAGGGGGCCGGGGCTGAAGGACGGGGTGGCGGAGGTCCTGGAGCGTCTGTTCCCGGAGGGCTGAGCCGACGGCTGCGGCGGGCGGGGATCCGGAAGCCGGAACCCGCCCGCCGCCCACCGATCGTTGCCCGCCGTCCGCCGCCCACTCGGAGCGGCGCCCGGGCTCAGGGTGTGTCGGTGTGGGTGAGGGTCTCCCAGCCGATGAAGTAGTCGGCCCCGAACGGGCTGTGGGCCGCCACGTACTGCTCCGTCTGCGGCATCGCCAGGCCCTCGCGCAGGTGGTACTCGTTGTAGGCGAGTTGCACGGCCGGGCCCAGACCGGTGTTCACCGAGCCGTCGCACAGCCAGTCCGGGGCGCTCGCGCCGTTGTCGTAGGCGGTGTGGAACTCCAGGGCCTTGACCAGCCGTTCGCGTCCCTCGCCCCACAGGTCGAGTCCCTGCAGCCGGGCCGTCTCGGCGGTCTGGGCGGCGGCCTCCAGGCCCCAGCCGGTGTGGCCGAAGTCCCGGCAGGTCTCCTGGGAGAGCCCGTCCACGAAGGTGGACTGGCCGTTCCAGTACTTGACCAGCGCGGACTGTCCCTGGATCCCGGCCTTCGGCGGCGGCACCGGGAGGTTGCCGTCGGAGGAGAGGTAGACGTAGGCGGGCAGCCGGTGCCGCCACAGGTCCGCGGCCCGGTCGAACAGGCCGCGGTCGTCGAGGAAGACGGCGATGCCCATCAGGGCGTCGGTCTGGATCAGCTCCCAGTTGCCGTTCTTGCGCGGGCTGCCGGGGGTCAGCAGCGGCACGTAGACGGTGCGCAGCATAGTGGCGAAGCGGTCGACCGAGCCCGCGGACCAGCCGGCGTCCGAGTGGCGGATCAGCTCGGCGGCGCGGGCCCAGTTGTTGCCCGACCAGCCGGTCTGCAGCGGCGCGTTGGTGTTGGTGTGCTCCCGGATGACCCCCGACCAGGCGTCCATGATGGCGATCGCCTTGTCGGCGTGGCGCCGGTCGCCGGTGAGGGCCCACTGCAGGGCGTGGGCGTAGGCGGCCATCGAGTCGTCGCGCTCGTCCGAACAGCCGTTGTTGGGGTGGGAGCTGGAGCCGCACTCGACGGTGGCGCGCGGCTTGGGCTGCCAGTCGAGCGAGGCGTACTTGCCGGCCCGCAGATCCGCGAGGGCGGAGGTCCAGGGCTCGGCACCAGCGGCCAGTTTGCCCTTGACGAAGGCGAGTTGCCGCGCGCCGACCAGCACTCCGGGGTGCTGGAAGGCCGCGGCGGGCCGGCTGCCGACCGTCGGGGTGCGGGCTTCGGCGGGGGCGCCGGCGGTGGGCAGGAGCAGCGCGGCGAGGGTGGCGCCGGCGATCAGCGTTCGGACAGCGCTGCGGGTGTTGTTCCTGGTGGTGCTACGACCCATGGGAAGTCACCTCTCGGTGGGGGAGGAGTCGTGCTCGGGCCCGGGAATAGGCAGTTAGGAAACCTTCCTAACGCAGGGCATTGAACCACCAACGCGTGAACACGCCAAGCCGCCGCGCGCCGCGCGGCCCTTGCGGGGCCCGGCCCCGTGCGTCCCACCAGTCCCTCGTTTATCGCCCGTTGATCGCCGCCGCCTACCGTCGGTTCCATGGACGACAGGACGGCCGAGCGGCCGGGGGCGGCGCCCGAGGGGCGGATGGCGGAGCAGGACACCGAGCGGTTCCGGCAGTTGCTGGCCGGGCTGGAGAACTCACTGGCGGCGGACCGGGAGGTGGCGGGGCGTGACGCTTGAGGCCGCCGAGCCGGGTGGCCCGGTGGCGGTGCTGCCGCTGTGGCGGCGCGGCGCGGAACACCAGGACGCGGACCGGCCCGGGGTGCTGCGGGGGCACCCCGGGCCGGTGGTGTCGCCGTCCGATCAGCCGGAGGTGGCGCCGGACGAGCGCTGACGGATCGAACGTCGATGGCGAGGTTGCGGCCGGAGCGGTCGCGGGTGGAGCTGACGGGGCAGGCGGCGGCTCACTAGCAGTCGCAGCCGCAGCCGTCGCACCCGCAGCCGTCGCAGCAGTCGCACCCGCAGTTGCAGCAGTTGCAGCAGTCGCCGCAGCCGCCGCAGTCACAGGCGTCGCAGCAGTCGCAGCAGTCGTGCCGCTCGCAGAAGCCCTTGCGGCGCTCCCGGGTGAACGGGTCGTCGTGCTCGCAGCAGAGCAGCTGGCAGGAGCAGGCCATCAGCGCCCACACCGCGCACCCGGCGAGCAGGTTGCGCGGCTGCGGCGGCTTTCCGCCGGGCGGCGGGATGAAGCCCGGGCCCTGAGGCACCCACGGGGGTACGGGCGCCTGGTCCGGGGCCTGACGCGGCGGAGCGTCCTGCGGGTGCTCGCCGGTGGCGCCGGTGGCGCCGTGGCGGCAGCTCGTCCCGTGCCCGGCCCGGCCGAAGACGCGGTCCACGGCGCTCTCCGTCTCGTGTCCGAGCAGGACGTGCACCAGGGCCCGGTCGGTCAGTTCGACCTCGCGCAGCGCGAGCCGGATTCCGTGCACGGCGTCCCGGCAGAGCCGCTCGGCCTCGGCGCGGTCGGTGCCGGTGGCGGTCAGCGGGTTCCAGGCGCCCGAGGCGGCGTCGGCGTCCTGGTCCTCGGCGGCGTCCAGGAGGTGGGCGAGGCGGCCGAACAGCCGCCCCGCCTCGGCGAGCGGGGCGGCGTTGCCGGGGCGCCCGGCGATCACGGCGGTGTGGGCGAAGGCGGCCGAGGTGGCGGTCTCGGTGGGCTCGGTGACCAGCAGGACGGAGCCGCCGGGCAGCAGCGTGCGCTCCAACTCGCCCTGGCGGGACGCGGCGTCGAGCAGTACGGCGGTGTCGAAGCCGACCGTGGAGGCACTGCCCGCGCTCTTGCGGTCCCAGCGGCGGGTCACCGCGCGGGCCCCGGCGGCGACCGGCCGGCGGGCGAACACGCCGTCCCGGTCCTCGACGTGGTCGCGGATCTTCACCGAGGCGAGTGCCAGCGACACGGCGGCGGCCAGCCGGGCACCCTCGCCCTTGGCCACCGAGGCGGTCCGCATGCCGCGCAGCGGGCAGGGTCCGGCGGTGCGGCGCCACGAGGAGTCCTCCCGCTCGGCTTGGGCCTCGACCAGGACGGAGATGATCAGACCGTCGTAGTTGGTGGCGGTCCGGGCGAGCTGCCCGTGGTCGTCCCGCAGAGCGAGGCAGAGCCCGCAGAGGTGCGCCATCCAGGAGGTCTGGAGGCGCTCGGACAGTCGGTGCCTGCACGGCCTGATGATGCCGAACACGATCGTTGGTCCCCCTCGCCGATGGGCCGCTGACCGGCCACTTTGTCGGCGGACATCATATGAGCATGCTGCGGCCGGGGATCCAGCGACCGGTGGGGCCGGGCCGAATCGGAGCCGAAGCGAAGCCGAGCCGCCGTCAGACCGTCACCGGGTCCGAGGGAACCACGCCGGAGGCCGGGAGCACGATCCCATATCCGGGATAGCATCGCGGATATGGGAATCGACACCGTCGCCGACGAGCGGCTGGCACGACGGCTCGCCGAGTTGCGGGTCGAACGCGGCTGGACCCTGGAGGAGTTGGCCCGGCTCGCCGACGTCAGCCGCTCCACCCTGTCCCGGGTGGAGCGGGCCGAGGTCAGCCCGACCGCCGCGCTGCTCGGGCGGCTGTGCGCCGTGTACGGGCGGACGATGTCCCGGCTGCTCGCCGAGGTGGAGTCCGGCCCCGCCCGGCTGGTCCGCGCCGAGGACCAGCAGTCGTGGCAGGACGAGGCCACCGGCTTCGTCCGCCGCTCGGTCTCCCCGCCGCACGGCTCGCTGCACGCGGAGATCGTCGAGGGCCGCCTCCCGGCCGGCGCCGACATCGCCTACGACCGGCCCTGCCTGCCCGGGCTGGAGCACCACCTCTGGCTGTTCGAAGGGCAGTTGGAACTGAGCCTGGACGGCGAGCCGCAGCTGCTCGGCCCCGGCGACTGCCTGCGCTACGGCTCCGGCACCAGCCGTTTCCGCAGCCTCGGCCCCGGCGCGGCCCGCTACGCCCTCGTGGTGGTCGAACCGTGAGCGCCGCCGACGGCCCCACCGGGCCGATAGCCGAGCGCCCGGCCGCGGCACCGCCGAAGGAGCGGTTCGACGCCGCCGGGCGCCGCGTGCTGCTGGTCTGCGTCGCGGGTGGCTTCACCACCCTGCTCGACCAGTCCGTGCTGAACACCTCCATCCCCGCCCTGCGCGAGGCCCTGCACGCCCAGCCCGCGCACCTCCAGTGGATCGTCGCCGGGTACTCCCTGGCCTTCGGCCTCGCGCTGATCCCCGGCGGGCGGCTGGGCGACGTCAAGGGCCGCAAGTGGTTCTTCGTCACCGGCCTCGCCCTGTTCACCCTGGTCAGCCTGGTCTCCGCGACCGCCGGCGACCCGGTGGTGCTGATCGCCGCCCGGCTCCTCCAGGGCGTCGGCGCGGGCCTGGTCAACTCCCAGATGATCGGCACCCTGCAGGACGTCTTCGACGGCCAGCTGCGCGCCCGCGCCCTCGGCATGTACGCCGTGACCGGCAGCCTCGCCTTCGCCCTCGGCCCGCCGGTCGGCGGCCTGGTGCTGGCGGCGGCCGGCCCGGAACTCGGCTGGCGGCTCACCTTCCTGCTCAACGTCCCGTTCGGGCTGGCGACCGTCCTGCTGGCCGTCCGGCACCTGCCCAAACCCCGCCCGGCCGCCCGGAACGCCGATCTCGACCTGCTCGGCCTGCTGCTGGTCGGCGCGCTCACCCTGGTCCTGATGCTGCCCTTCGTCCAGCCGCCCGGCCTGGCGGGCTGGCTGGCCTTCGTGGCCGGCGCCCTGGCGCTGCTCGGTGCGCTCGTCGGCTGGCAGCGCCGCTACGCCCGCACCGGCGGGAACCCGCTGATCCACCCCGCGCTCACCCGCTCCGCGCCGTACGCGCTCGGCACGGCCACCGCGATGGCCCAGTTCGGCTCCTCGCTGGCCGCCTCGCTCGTCCTCACCATGTTCCTCCAGGACGGCCTGGGCCTGTCCCCGATGGGCGCCGCCCTGGTCTCGCTGCCCTCGGCGCTGGCCATGGCGACGGCCTCCGCACTCGCCTGGCGGGTGGTGCAGCGGCTCGGCCGGCGCACCGTCACCATCGGGATGACCGGCTCCGCGCTGGCCATGCTGCTGAGCGGCGCCGTCGCCCACTGGGCCCCCGCCGCCGTGCTGCCCTGGCTGCTCGCCCTGCTCCAACTGCTCAGCGGCGCCTCGGTCGGACTGATGGGCTCCACCAACCAGGCGTACGTGCTGCGCCACGCGCCCGCCGAGGCGGCCGGGGTGAGCGGGGCGATCCTGCAGATGGCGCAGCGGATCGCGGCGGCCGTCGCGGTCTCCGCGCTGTCCGGGGTCTACCTGCGGGAGACCGCCGGGGGCGGCGGCCACCGCTCCGCCTACCTGGCGGCCAGTCTGGTCTGCGCCGCGGTGGCCGGACTCGCCGTGCTGGCCTCGGTGTTCGCCGGCCGGGCCACCGGCGGGGACCGGGCGCCCGGGGAGCCGGCCGCGCTGAGCCGAGGGCGAACAGCCGCCCGCTGACCGCCGGCCGGCGCGTACGGTGGTGGGCATGACGACAGTACGGACGGTCCGGCTCCCCGAGGTCACGCTCTCCTACCGGGAGAGCGGACGCCCCGACGGCCCGCCGCTGGTGCTGCTGCACGCCCTCGGCGAGCGCGCCGCCGACTGGGACACGGTGTTGCCCGACCTCGCCCCCGACCACCGCGTGTACGCGCCCGACCTGCGCGGCCACGGCGACAGCGGCCGCACCGCCGAGTACGACCTGGAGCGGATGCGAGAGGACGTGCTCGCCTTCCTGGACGCGCTCGGCCTGGACCGGGTCGACCTGGTCGGCCACTCGATGGGCGGGGCGGTCGCCTACCTGCTCGCCCAGGCCGCGCCGGAGCGGGTGAACCGGCTCGTCCTGGAGGAGATCCCCGCCCTGTACCCGCGCCCGGCCAGCGTGCCGCCCGAGGGCGAGCAGGAGCCGGCGCACTTCGACTGGGCGATGGTCCGGGCGATCAAGGCGCAGTTCGACGACCCCGACCCGGCCTGGCGGGCCGGGCTGGCCCGGATCACCGCCCCCACCCTGGCGGTCGCGGGCGGGGCCGCCAGCTACATCCCGCAGGAGCGGATCGCCGAACTCGCCCGGCTGGTCCCGGACTGCCGACTGGTCACCATCGAGGCCGGGCACCTGGTGCACAGCGCCCGGCCGGCCGAGTACATCGCCGCCGTGGCACCGTTCCTGGCGCCCTGACGCCCTGACGCCCTGACGCCCTGGCCGGCCGTTCACCCGAAGAGGATCGCCCGCCCACTCGCGAGACTGGCCCGGCAGGCCCGGTACAGCTGGTGCCAGGCGAAGACCTCCGGCTCGAAAGGGTCGTCCCGCGGCAGCGCCTCCAGCCGGGCCGACTCCGCCGGGTCGAGCGAGCCGTCCGCCGTCAGCCGGATCCCGATGGCGGCGGCGAAACCCTGGAGCTCGGCGAGCAGACCGGCCGTGGAACCCACCATGCCGCCGCCCGGTACCCCGGACTCCGCCGGGAGGAACAGCGGGTCCTCGTACTCGAACTCGGCCGGCACGTAGTAGCCCTCGCAGTCGGAGTGGCAGAGCAGATGCGAGTCGAACATGACCATCTCGTCGTCGACCAGCCCGAGCTCGTCCTCGTACTGCTCCTGGCCCACCCCACGCGCCCCGGTGACCGGCTCACCCAGCCGGTGCAGCACGAACACCCGCCGCAGCCCGGACAGGTAGCTGTACGGAAACCCTGCGGAGAACCCCTCGCCCTCCCCGCCCGGCTCCCGCCATGCCACGCCCTCCGCCGCCAACGCCCGGTGCAGCACCTCGGCCTCGGCCCGCAACTCGGGGGCACCGAGCGCACCCACGCTGATCGTCAGTCCCATGGCCCGGCAATCTAGCCCCGCCCTACGACAATCGTCCTCAGACCCCCTGCTCGGCGGGGAGGCGGCCGTTGCGGACGGCGGTGAGCAGGTCGGCGTGGTCGGCCTCGGTGCGGTCGGCGTAGGCGACGGCGAAGGCGGCGATCGCCTCGTCGAGGGCCCCGCTCTTGCCGCAGTAGCCCGCCAGCAGGCCCGGGTCGGCGGTGTGGGCGTGGGCCCGGGCGAGCAGGGCGCCGGTGATCCGGGCGTAGTCGTCGAGCTGGCCCGGGAGCAGGGCGGCCGGGTCGACGCTGCCCTTGCGGTTGCGGAACTGCCTTACCTGGTAAGGGAGTCCGTCGACGGTCGTCCAGCCGAGCAGGGTGTCGCTGACCACCTGCATGTGCTTCTGGCCGAGCACCACGCGCCGGCCCTCGTGCTCCTCCGGCGGCTGCCCGGGGCCGCCCAGGTAGGGCAGCAGGGCGGACGGCCGGGCCTCCTTCACCTGGAGCACCAGCGGCTGGTCCCGGTGGTCGGTGAGCAGCACCACGTACGAGCGGGTGCCGACGCTGCCGGTGCCGACCACCCGGAACGCCACGTCCTGCACCCGGTAGCGGGACAGCAGGGTGCGCACCTCGGCGGGCACCGTTGCCACGTACGGGCCGAGCGACTCGGCCACCGCCCGGGCGGTCGCGTCGGTGACCCGGGTGAGCACCGGCGGGGCCGCCGTGAAGCGCCAACCGCCGTCCGCGGTACGGGTGGTGCTGCGGGCGGCGAACCGGGCGCTGGTGTTGCCGAGGGCCTTCGCCCCGACCTTCCGCAGCACCTCGGCGAGGTCGTGGGCCTCGGTGAAGACCACCAACTGCTCGTCGGCCACGGCGTTCCAGGCGTCCAGGGCGGGCAGTTTGGCCAGGGTGCGCATGGTGCGGCGGTAGGAGGCGGCCGCGTGCTCGGCGGAGGCCCGGGCGGTGGTCTCGTCGGCCCCGGTCTCCCGCCCGGCCAGCACCAGGCTCGTGGCCAGCCGCTTGAGGTCCCACTCCCAGGGGCCGGGCACGGTCTCGTCGAAGTCGTTGATGTCCATCACGAGCTGGCCGCGCGCGTCGCCGTACAGCCCGAAGTTGGCGGCATGGGCGTCCCCGCACAGCTGCGCGCTGACGCCGGTCACCGCCGTGCCCGCGAGGTCGGCGGCCATCAGCCCGGCCGAGCCGCGCAGGAAGGCGAACGGGGTGGTGGCCATCCGGCCCACCCGGATCGGCACCAGCCCGGGGATCCGGCCCGCGTTGGAGGCCTCGATCGCCGCCGCGGCGGTGGGCCGGTCGGGCGCGGGCGCGAACTCCGCGTGCCGCTCCCGGGGGACGCGCCCGCGCAGTGCCTTGCCCTGTTCGCGGGCCCGCCGGGCCCGGCCGTCCGGCCCGGTCGCGAATCCGGGGACGGTGAACTGCCGCCGCGCCGTGGTGTTCCCGTGGTCCGTCACTGTTCCCCGCCCGCCTGCCTTGCTCGAACTCCCGCCCGTGACCTGCACGGATGGCTCGTCAGGGGGAGTGACGTCCGGCGCCGCGCGGTGGTTCCGGGGGCGGGGACGTGAACGGTGGGACGGGCACGTACCGTGGGGCGGGTGAACGATCTCCGAGGCGGCCTGCTCGCCCGGCTCCCCGCCGCCGCGGCCGCGGTGCCCACCGTGGCGGCCGGCCTGGGGGTGCGCGCGGCGCTCTCCGGCGACCTGGCCAAGTACGCCGGCGACGCGCTCTACACCGTGCTGGTGTACGCCCTGGTGGTGCTGGTCGTCCCGCAGGTCCGCCCCGTGCGGGCGGCGCTCTGGGCGGCGGGGGTGAGCTGGGCGGTGGAACTGTTCCAGGCCACCGGGCTGCCGGACGCGTGGGGGCGGCACAGTGGGCTGGTGCACCTGGTGCTCGGGTCGACCTTCAACCCGCCGGACCTGTTCTGGTACCTGGTCGGCGCGGCCGGCGCCGCCCTGCTGCACCGGACACTGCTGCGCCGGGTGCCGCGGACCGGTCCGGCCGCAGCGCCCGGCGCCGAGGGTTGAGCTGACGGTGCGTCAGAGCGGAAGCAGATCAGGCCGCTTGGCCTCGACGTGGTCGCCCGAGGACTCGCCGCGCAGGCGCCGGCCGACCCAGGGGATCAGGTACTCGCGCGCCCACTGGAGGTTCTCCCGCCGCTGGTCCGCGGGGGTGAGGGTCCGGGTGGTCGGCCACGGGGCCTCCGGGTCCTCCTGGGTGCGCAGGCCCAGCGAGCGGGCGGCCAGCAGGGCGACCCGCTGGTGCCCCTCCGGGGAGAGGTGCAGCCGGTCCTCGCTCCAGGCACGGCGGTCCTGCACCGCGCGCAGCGACCACAGGTCGGCGACCTTGCAGTCGTAGCGGTCGGCGACCGCCCGCATGTGGCCGTTGTAGGTGGCGATCTTGCCGCGCAGGTGCTTGAGCAGCGGCACCTCGCGGGTGTCGAAGCCGGTGCAGATCAGCACCGTCCCGGCGTTCTCGGTGAGTTGGGCGATGGCGGCCTCGAAGCGGCCGGCCACCTCGTCCGGGTCGCTGCCGGGCCGCAGGATGTCGTTGCCGCCGGCGCAGAAGGTGACCAGGTCGGGCTGGAGCCGGCGGACCTCCGGCACCTGCTCGGCGACGATCTGGTCCAACAGCCGCCCGCGCACCGCCAGATTGGCGTAGCGGAACCCGCCCGGCGGCCGTCCGTCGGCGAGCAGCCCGGCCAGGCGGTCGGCCCAGCCGGCGAAGGCGCCGTCGGCACCGGGGTCGTTCAGGCCCTCGGTGAAGCTGTCCCCGAGGGCGGCATACGAACTGAGGTCAAGGGTCTCCTGGAGGTTCGGCATGAAAGAGATAGTTCACCCAATCAAGTGACCTACGCCACCGTAGGTGCCCCTGGCGGCACGTGAGATGGGCCACGCACCCTGGCCGGCCCCTTCCGGGTCGCAGAACGGCGTGCCCGGGAAAGCACAAGATCCGCGCCCCCTTCCACTTCCCGGCCGGCCGGGACGATGCTCGAAGTACGGCGCGTCGCTGCGGCCGCCGTTCCTTCCTGGGGGACATCAGCCATGAACCGATCCGAGAACTGGTCCGTAGACGACCGCTGCACCAACTGCGACGTCGCCCGCCAGCTCGCGCCCGACCTGATCCGCGAGCACGACCGCAAGTCCGAGCTGATCCGCCAGCCGCGCGACGACGCCGAGCGCCGTCAGCTGCTGGCCGCCGCCCACGCCTGCCCGACCCGCTCGATCCGCCCCGGCACCGGCCGGCTCGACCCGGCGACCGACCCCTTCCCGCTCGCCCTGGAAGAGGACGGGGTGGGGGAGGGGGACACGGCGGGGGACGGGGAGAAGGCGGCGGACGTGCTGATCCTCGGCCACAACTCCCGGCAGACCGCCGGCGCCACCGCCTACCTCTGCCGCCGCCCGACCGGCTGGGTCATGATCGACACCCCGCGCTTCAGCGAGGCGCTCGCTGCCCGCTACCAGGCGCTCGGCCCGGTCACCGACGTCCTGCTCACCCACCGCGACCACGCCGCCCACGGCCGGCAGTACGCCGACCGGCTGGGCGCCCGGCTCTGGATCCACGAGGGCGACCTCGCCGCCGCGCCGGACGCCGACCGGGTGCTGCGCGGCACCGACCCGGTGGAGATCTCGCCCGGCCTGGTCGCCCACCCCTTCCCCGGCCACACCCTCGGCAGCGTGCTCTACGTCGCCGACCGGCGCTACTGCTTCAGCGGCGACAGCCTGTACTGGTCCCGCACCAACCAGGACATCGAGGTGCAGGAGGCCGTCACCTGGTACTCGATCGAGGAGCAGTCCGCCTCCCTGGACCGCAGCCTCGACGCGCTGCGCTTCGAGTGGCTGCTGCCGGGCCACGGCGACAAGCACCGGATGTCCGCCGAGGAGGCGGACCGCCGGCTGCGCGCCCTCGCGGTCCGGGCCCGCGCACTGCGGACCGAACCGGTCGACTTCGCGGCGGTGCGCTGGTGACGGCCGTGCGCCGGTGAGCGTGGCGCGCTGGTGACGGCGGCGCGCCGCTGATCATGGTGTGCCGGTGAACCCCGTGCGCCGGGGCTCGCGCCGGGTGCGCGGGGGGTTGCGCCCGCCGGGGGCGCCCGCGCGGGTGTGCGAACGGGGGCGGCGGGGCAGCCGCCTCTGGAGCGACACGGTACCCGTGCAGCCAACTCCCCGCGAACCGAGGACGGTTGAGCAATGCCCACGCACACCCCGGCACGTACGGCGCGACCCCGGCGCTACCTGATGTGCCGGCCGACGTACTTCACGGTGGACTACGCGATCAACCCGTGGATGGACCCCTCACAGCCCACCGACACCGCACTCGCCGTCCGCCAGTGGGAGCGGCTGCACCGCACGTACCGCCGCCTCGGCCACACCGTCGAGCTGATCGATCCCGTGCCCGGACTGCCCGACATGGTCTACGCCGCCAACGGCGCGACGGTGCTGGACGGTCGGGCCCTGGTGGCGACCTTCCGCTACCCCGAGCGGGCGGCCGAGTCCGAGGCCTACCAGTCCTGGTTCCGGCTGCACGGCTACCGCGCGGTGCGCCGCGCCGGTCACGTCAACGAGGGCGAGGGCGACCACCTGGTGGTCGGCCGCCGGGTGCTCGCCGGTACCGGCTTCCGCACCTCGCGGGCCGCGCACGCCGAGGCGGAGCAGCTGTTCGGCGTACCGGTGGTCAGTCTGACCCTGGTCGACCCGCGCTTCTACCACCTGGACACCGCGCTGGCCGTCCTCGCCGACGACCACGTCATGTACTACCCGGAGGCCTTCGACGCCGACAGCCGCTCGGTGCTGCGCGCCCTCTACCCGGACGCGATCCTCGCCGACCGGGCGGACGCCGAGGTGTTCGGGCTCAACGCGGTCTCGGACGGGCGCCGGGTGCTGCTCCCGGAGGCCGCCAAGAACCTGGCCGGCCGGCTGGCCGAGCACGGCTACGAGCCGATCCCGGTGGACGTCTCGGAGCTGCTCAAGGGCGGCGGCGGGGCGAAGTGCTGCACCCTGGAGCTCCGTCCCTGACCGCTCCGTCCCTGACCGCTCAGCCCGTGACCAGTAGCACCTCCAGGGTGCGCGGCCCGTGCACCCCCTCGACCCGGTCCAGTTCGATGTCACTGGTTGCCGAGGGCCCGGAGATCCAGGTCTGCGGGCGCGCCGGGTCGAGCCGGGGCAGCGCCAGCGGGACTGAGGCGACGACCTGCTCCGGTGCCCGGACCACGCACAGGTGGTGGTCCGGGACGAGAGACAGCAGCCGCCGGCCCTGGCCGGGCCCGGCGTCCAGCACGATCGTGCCGGTCTCGGCGATCGCCAGCGCGCAGCCGGTGACCACGCTGTCCACGGCGTCCAGCCGGGTGGCGGTGAGGCTCCCGTCGTCCGGCACCGGCGTGACCCCGGTGGCGGCGGCGAGCCAGCCGTCCGGCAGTCCGGTCGGCACCGCGACCGTACGGCTGCCCCGCGCGGCGAGCAACTCTGCGACAAGCTCCGGGAGTCGTGCAGCGGTGCAACGGTGTACCAGGGCCCGGTAGTCGGCCAGGTTGCGGTGCAGCAGGTCGAGCAGCGCGGCCGGGGCGTCGGGGTCCAGGTGCGTGCTCGAGTAGTGGCGCGCCACCGGCTGTTCGGCCGTCGTGGCGACGTCCCCGAGCGCGGCCCGGATCCGGCCGAGGATCAACTCCCGGGCGTCGGAGGGTGCGTTCATGTGCGGTTACTCCGCCACCAGTCGCGGAACGGCTCGGCCGGCACCTCCGGCAGGTCCCGGCTGTCGGTCCAGGCCCGCCCGGGGCCGGGCAGCCGGCGCGGGTGCAGGGCGCGGGTGCGCCCGGCGAGTCGCTCGGCGGCCGCGAGGGCCGCCGGATGGTCCAGCAGGTACCCGGCGGCGGCGACCGCCGCCCTCTCCACCGGGTGCCCGCCCTGCTCGGCGACCCGTTCTCGCAGGTGCACCAGCACCTCGGGGATGTCGATCGCCACCGGGCACGCCTCGTAGCAGGCCCCGCAGAGCGTGGAGGCGTACGGCAGCGAGGCGTCCACCGGGCTCGCGGTGCCGCGCAGTTGGGGGGTGAGGATGGCGCCGATCGGCCCCGGGTAGACCGAGCCGTAGGCGTGTCCGCCGGCCCGCTCGTACACCGGGCAGACGTTGAGGCAGGCGGAGCAGCGGATGCAGCGCAGCGCCTGCCGGCCGACCTGGTCGGCCAGTGCGGTGGTGCGCCCGTTGTCCAGCAGCACCAGGTGGAACTCGGACGGGCCGTCACCCGGCGTCGTCCCGGTCCACAGCGAGGTGTACGGGTTCATCCGCTCGGCGGTGGAGGAGCGCGGGAGCAACTGGAGGAAGACTTCGAGGTCCCGCCAGGTGGGGACGACCTTCTCGATGCCGACCACGGAGATCAGGGTGTGGGGGAGGGTGAGGCACATCCGGCCGTTGCCCTCGGACTCGACCACCACCAGGGTGCCGGTCTCGGCGACCATGAAGTTGGCGCCGGAGACCGCCACCCGGGCGCGCAGGAACTTCTCCCGCAGGTGCAGCCGGGCGGCTTCGGCGAGTTCGGCCGGGGAGTCGGTCAGGCCCTCGGGGGCGGGGCGACCCCAGTCGGCCATCCGTTCGGCGAAGATCTCCCGGATCTCGGCGCGGTTGCGGTGGATCGCCGGCACCAGGATGTGCGAGGGCCGGTCCTCGCCCAACTGCACGATCAGTTCGGCGAGATCGGTTTCGTAGGCGGTGATCCCCTCGGCGGCCAGGGCCTCGTTCAGCCCGATCTCCTGGGTGGCCATCGACTTGACCTTCACCACCTCGGTCTCGCCGGTGGCCCGGACGAGTCCGGCGACGACCCGGTTGGCCTGCTCGGCGTCCGCCGCCCAGTGCACGGTGCCGCCCGCAGCCGTGACGGTCTCCTCCAACTGCACCAGGTAGCGGTCGAGATGGCGCAGGGCGTGGTCCTTGATCGCCTTCCCGGCCGCGCGCAGCTCGGCCCAGTCGGGCAATTCGGCCACGGCCCGGGCGCGTTTGTCGCGGATGGTGTGGGTGGCGTGCCGCAGGTTGGCGCGCAGCTGCCCGTCCCGGACGGCGTCGGCGGCGGCCCGGGGAAAGGCGGGCATGCCCAGGAAGGTGCCCGAACTCATGATGGCCTCCAGGGGTGTTCCTCGGTGGCGGCCAGGATCTCCGCGAGGTGCAGCAGCCGCAGTGGGTCGCCCCGGCGGCGCAGGGTGCTGCCGAGGTGCAGCAGGCAGGAGTTGTCGCTGCCGCACAGGACTCGGGCGCCGGTGCCGAGGGCGTTGGCGAGCTTGTCCTCGGCCATCGCCGCCGAGACCGCCGCGTTCTTGACGGCGAAGGTCCCGCCGAAGCCGCAGCACTCCTCCGCGCCGGGCAACTCCACCAGCTCCAACCCCCGTACGGCGCGCAGCAGTCGCCGTGGCCGCTCGCCCAGCCCGAGCAGCCGCAGGCCGTGGCAGGAGGGGTGGTAGGTGACGGTGTGCGGGAAGTGGGCGCCGACGTCCTCGACGCCGAGCACGTCGATCAGGAACTCGCTGAGCTCTATCACCCGGGGCGCCAACGACATCGCGGCGTCGGCGAGTTCGCCGCCGCGGCCGTCGGCGGCGGCCCGGGCGCCGATCCGGGGGTAGTTGTCCCGGACCATCGCCACGCAGGAGCCGGAGGGCGTCACCACGTGGTCGTACCCGGCGAAGGCCCGGGCCGTCCGGTGCACCAGCGGCTCACAGGCCCGGCGGTAGCCGGTGTTGTACTGCGGCTGCCCGCAACAGGTCTGCCCGGCGGGGAAGTCCACCGTCAGACCGAGGCGTTCCAGCAGGCGCACGGTGGCGACCGCGGTGGCGGGGAACAGCGCGTCGTTGACGCAGGTGGCGAACAGCGCGACCCGCACTCCGAGCTCCTCGCGTCGAAACGGCACCGGTCCGCCCGTGATCGTACCGAGCGGACCGGTGCCGGCGGAGGAATCCGGCGGGATCGGCGGGATCAGGCGCCGAGCCAGAGGTCCGGCCCGAACACCTCGTAGTGGATGTCGGCGGCCGGGACGCCCGCCGCGAGCAGCTGCCCGCGCACGGCGCGCAGGAAGGGCAGCGGGCCGCACAGGTAGGCGGTTGTGCCGGCCGGGATCTCGACGGTCGACAGGTCGACCAGGCCGGTGCGCTCGGCGGGCCACTCGCCGAGCGGCTGCTCGTAGAAGACGTGGGCGGTGGCGTCGGCCAGCTTGGCGGTCAGCTGCTCCAGGTCGGCCCGGAAGGCATGGCTGAGCTGGTCGCGGTCGCCGTGGACGGAGACGACCCGGCGGGTGGAGCCGGTGGCGGCGAGGTGGTCGAGCATCGCGGTCATCGGGGTGTTGCCGATGCCGGCGGAGGCGAGCAGCACCGGGCCGTCGCCGTCGGCAAGGAAGATGTCGCCCAGCGGGGGCGCCAGTTCGACGGTGTCGCCGGCGTGCAGGTGGTCGTGCAGGTGGCCGGAGACCTCGCCGCCGGGCTCGCGCTTGACGCTGAAGCGCAGGGCTCCGTCGGCGGCGCCGGAGAGGCTGTACTGGCGGATCTGGTGGGCGCCGTCGGCGAGTTCGGTGCGCACCGAGACGTACTGGCCGGGGCGGGAGGCCGGGGCGGGGCGGCCGTCGGCCGGGCGGACCAGGTAGGTGGTGACGCTCTCGGTCTCCTGGTGGCGGGCGACGACGGTGTACGGGCGCCACAGGTCGGCCGGGTCGCCGCCGGCGGCGACCTCGGCGCGCAGCCGGTCCTCGACGGCGATCAGCGCGTTGGCCATCAGCCAGTAGACCTCGTCCCAGGCGGCGGCGACCTCGGGGGTGACGGCCTCGCCGAGCACCTCGACGATCGCGGCGAACAGGTGCTCGTGGACGACCTTGTACTGCTCGCGGTCGATGCCGACCGAGACGTGCTTGTGGGCGATCCGGGCGAGCATCGCGTCCGGCCGCTGGTCGGGGTGGGCGATCAGCGCCGAGGCGAAGGCGGCTATCGAGCCGGCCAGCGCCTCGCGCTGGGTGCCGTTGGCCTGGTTGCCCCGGTTGAACAGGTCGCGCAGCAGTTCCGGGTGCGCGGCGAACAGCCGGTCGTAGAAGCGCGGGGTGATGTCACCGATCGCGGCGCCCACGACGGGCAGGGTGGCCTCGACGACCTCGGCGGACTTCGCGGACAGCATCAGAGGAGCTCCTGACTGGTAGCTGAGAACGGCTGAGAACTGGTGGTTGAGAAGTGGCAGCTGAGAACCGGCAGTTCAGAGCCGGCAGCTCAGAATTGGTATCTGAGATGCGAATTAAAGGCCGTGGGTGCCGCCTGACCCCCGGGGGGATGGGGTCAGGCGGCGGGTCCAGGGGTGAGGCTGAGCAGTACCGGCCCGGTGGGGGAGGCCACCAGATCGTCGATGCTGAGCGGGTCGAGCGCGGCGAAGAACGCCTCCTGCGCGGTGCGCAGCGCCCCGCGAAGCCGGCAGGCGGCCCGCAGTGGGCACGGCGGGTCGTCCTCGCAGCCGACCACGTCGCCGACGCCCTCCAGCTCGCGCAGCAGCAGACCGAGCGAGCCGGTCCGACCGGCGAAGGTGATCATCAGCCCGCCGCCGCGTCCGCGCCGGGCCTCCACCACCCCGAGGTGCTGCAGCCTGCTGACCACCTTCGCCGCGTGGGTGTACGGCACGCCGACCGACTCGGCCACCTCGCGGGTGGTCGGGTTCTCGTCCTCGCCGGCCACGGCCAGCCGCATGGCGATCCGGAGGGCGATGTCGGTGCTCTTGGTCAGCCTCACGATCGAAACGCTAGCTAATACGACTCCACAACTCCAATTTCTTGCACGATCTCGACTGAGACCCTGGTCACCCCGGGGAGCCGGATGGCGAGGGGGCCCGATGTCGAGGGGGCGTGGCGGCCCCGCTTCCCGGTCGAATCCGAACAGTTGGCGACATTACCGATCAGCTCCTGACTCGCCATCAGCAACCGCTCTACGCTTCCTGCGGCTCCGGAGCCACGTCCCTCACCGCAGCCCATGCCTGCCGACTCCCCTGGAGATCCCTTGAGACCACGTCGTGCATCCCGGCGCGTCTGGACGGCCGTGACGGCGATATCCGCCGCCACGGCCGCACTGCTCTCCCAGCCCGCCACCGCCGGGGCCGCCGCGCCGCCGCCCACCGTGACGGCCCAGGTGCCGGTGGCGCCGTACCCGGCCGGGGTGGCGCTCAGCCCGGACGGCTCCCGGGCCTACGTGACCAGCCAGAGCAGCGGCACGGTCAGCGTCCTGGACACCGCGAGCAAGGCGGTCACCGCCGGCTTCACCGCGGGGACGGGCTCCTACGCGGTCGCCCTCTCGCCCGACGGCCACCGCGCCTACCTGACCCACCACCTGGACAACGCGGTCAGCGTCGTGGACACCGCGAGCAACACCGTCACCGCCACCGTCCCGGTCGGCGCCCAGCCCTGGGGCCTGGCGCTGTCGCCGGACGGCCGGCACGCCTACGTCAGCAACGCGGGCGCCGGCACGGTGAGCGTGCTGGACACCGCGAGCAACACCGTCACGGCGACCGTCCCGGTCGGCGCCGAGCCGCACGGGCTCGCCGTCTCCCCGGACGGCAAGCGGTTGTACGTCGCGGCCTCCGGTGCCAAGGCGGTGAACGTGGTCGACACCGTGAGCAGCACGGTGAGCGCCACCGTTCCGGTCGGCCACAGCGCCTTCGGCCTGGCGCTCAGCCCCGACGGCAGCCGGCTGTGGGCCGCCGACGGGGACGACACCACGGCGGTCGTGCTCGACACCGGCGCCGGCACCCTGCTGGGAACCGTCACCGTCGGCAACGGCCCGTACTCCGTCGCCCTCGCCCCGGACGGCTCGACCGCCTACGTCTCCAACTACGCCGACAACACGCTCAGCGTCATCGACGCGGCCAGCCGGACCGTCACCGCGACCGTCCCGGTCGGCGCCAGCCCGTACACGCTGGCGCTGAGCGCCGACGGGCGGCGCGGCTACCTCGCCGACTTCACCGGCAACGCCGTCGAGGTGCTGAACTTCCCGCTGCCGGTGCCCGCGGTGACCGGGATCAGCCCCAACGGCGGCTCCGGACTGGGCGGCACCACGGTGACCGTCACCGGCACCGACCTGAACGGCGCCACCGCCGTCACCTTCGGCGCGGCCGGCCCGGCCACCTCGTTCAGCTGCACCAGGACCAGCTGCACCGCGACCGCGCCCGCCACCACGGTGACCGGCCCGGTGGACGTCCAGGTCACCACACCCGGCGGCACCAGTGCCGCCGTCCCGGCCGACCGCTTCGGCTACACCGCGCCCGGCGCCCACCTGGCCGTCGCGCTCGCCGCGAGCCCGGTCTCCGGCCTGTTCGGCAGCCGGGTCGACTACACGGTGACCCTCACCAACCAGGGCCCCGACCCGCTCACGGGAGCCGTCGTCTCCGCCGCGCTGCCCGCCGGGCTGACCACGACGTCGAGCGACTGCACCGTGGCCGCCGGCAAGCTCGGCTGCGCCCTGGGGGCCCCGCTCGCCAAGGGCGCCGCCGCCACCCGGCACTTCTCGGTCGCCGTCGGCCCGCTGAGCCTGGTCTCCTCCTGGGACGTCACGGTGGCCCGCACCGCCGGGACCCCCGCCGACCCCTCGCCCGCGACCAGCCGGGACACCCGCAGCTGCACCTCGGTCCTCGGCCTGCTGATCACCTGCCGCTGACCGGCCCGCTCGGGAGGCCCCGTCCGGAACGCCCGGGCGGGGCCCTCCCGCGTCCGGGGGCACGATTCCACCGTCGGCTCTGGACGGAGTGTCCGAACCGGACGTACAGTCCGTTCATGCCTGCCGAAACCCCGGACCCGCGCGTGTCGACCTGGTCACCGGTCTGCCGCGCGGTGGCGCTGCTGCTCGGGCCCTATGCCGAGGTGGTGCTGCACGACACCGCCACCGACCGGGTGCTGGCGATCTGGAACCCGATGACCGTCCGCGCCCCCGGCGACCCGTCCCTGCTGGGCGAACTGGACGGTCTGGACCCGTCCGCGCCGGACGTCTACGGACCGTACGAGAAGCTGCTGCCGGACGGGCGGCGGCTCTCCTCGGTCAGTGCGGTGCTGCGCGACGCCACCGGCCGGCCGTCGGCGGTGCTCTGCGTCAACCTGGACCGCGGCCCGCTGGACCAGGCCGCCGCCCTGCTGGCGAACTTCGCCGCGCCCACCGCGCCCCGCCCCGAGCCGCTGTTCGAGCGGGACTGGACGGAGCGGATCAACGACGTGGTCGGCGGCCACGTCCGCGCCCGGGGCCGTCCGCTGGAACGCTTCACCCGGGAGGACCGGCTCACCGTGCTGCGCGAGCTGGACGCCGCCGGGGTGTTCGCCGTCCGCCGCGCCGTGCCCGCCGTCGCCGTCGCGCTGCGGATCTCCCGCTCCACCGCCTACGCCCTGCTCGCCGAGCTCAAGCACCCGGCCGGCCCGGGCGTCGGCCCCAGGAAGGACTGAGGAAACAGATGACCCAGCTGCCCGACTTCCGGCTGGAGGCCTACTTCACCCGCTGGGAGTTCCGCGCCCGCCACCACCTGACCGCCTCCGACGCCCAGACCATGACGATGGCCGAGCTGCTCGCCCTGGCCGGCCCGGAGGACCGCGAGGCCTGGGACACCCTGTCGCTCGGCTACAGCGAGACCTTCGGCGACCCGGGCCTGCGGCAGGCGATCGCCGGGATGTACGAGCGGGTCGGGGCGGACGACGTGATCTGCTTCGGCGGCGCCCAGGAGGGGATCAACCTCGCCATGCAGGTGCTGCTCGGGCCGGGCGACCACGCGGTGGTGCTGACCCCCAACTACCAGTCCGCGGAGACCATTCCGCTCTCGCTCTGCGAGGTCACCGGCGTCGCGCTGGACGAGCGGCAGGACTGGGCGCTCGACCTGGACGCGGTGGAGGCGGCGCTTCGGCCGAACACCAGGGTCCTCTCGGTCAACTTCCCGAACAACCCGACCGGCACCCTGATCGACGCCGCCGACCTCGCCCGGCTGGCCGAGCTGTGCGAGGAGCGCGGCATCCGGCTGTTCTCCGACGAGGTCTACCGCGGCCTGGAGCGCGAGCCGGAGCGCGTCCTGCCGCAGGCCGCCGACCTCTCGCCCACCGCGCTCTCGCTCAACGTGACCTCCAAGTCGCTGGGCCTGCCCGGGCTCCGGATCGGCTGGATCGCCTGCCGGGACCGCGAGCTGCGCGGCCGGCTGGAGCGGGCCAAGCACTACACCACGATCTGCAACTCGGCGCCCAGCGAGGTGCTGGCCCGGATCGCGATCACCGCCCGGGAGCGGATCCTGGCCCGGAACCGGGGCATCATCGCCGAGAACCTGCCGCTCTTCGACGCCTTCTTCGCCGAGTTCCCCGAACTCTTCGAGTGGCGGGCCCCGGACGGTGGCTGCGTCTCCTACCCGCGCTACCTCGGGGCGGACGGCGTCGAGGACTTCTGCACCGCGCTGGTCGAGCAGGCGGGCGTGCTGCTGATGCCGGCGAGCATGTTCCGCTCCGAGCTCACCCCCACCCCGGCCGACCGCTTCCGGATCGGCGTCGGCCGCCGCGATCCGGGCCCGGCGCTGGAGGCCTTCGCCGAGTGGCTGCGCAAGCGCTGAAACGCGTCCGGGGCCGGGGCACCCGCGCCGGGTGTCCCGGCCCCGGGCTGCGGGCAGGTCCTAGAGCTTCTGCCAGGCCGGCTTGGCGGCGTAGGTGTCGCGGAAGTAGTCGGCGAGCTTGAGGCGGGAGGCGGCGGCCTCGTCCACCACCACGGTGGCGTGCGGGTGCAGCTGCAGCGCCGAGGCGGGGACGGCGGCGGCCAGCGGGCCCTCGACGGCCAGGGCGACGGCCTCGGCCTTGGCCTCGCCGGTGGCCAGCAGGACCAGGTGGCGGGCCTCCAGGATGGTGCCGATGCCCTGGGTGATGACGTGGTGCGGGACCTCGTCGATGCTGTCGAAGAAGCGGGCGTTGTCCACCCGGGTCTGCCGGGTCAGGGTCTTGATCCTGGTCCGGGAGGCGAGCGAGGAGCAGGGCTCGTTGAAGCCGATGTGGCCGTCCGTGCCGATGCCCAGCAGCTGGAGGTCCACCCCGCCGGCCTCGGCCAGCGCGCGGTCGTAGGCGGTGGCGGCCGCGGCGATGTCGGCGGCGTTGCCGTCCGGGCCCAGGAAGGACTCCTCGGTCAGGCCGAGCGGCTCGACGACCTCGCGCAGCACCACCGAGCGGTAGGACTCCGGGTGGCCGGCCGGCAGGCCGACGTACTCGTCCAGCTGGCAGATCCGCGCCCGGGAGGCGTCCAGTCGGCCGTCCCGGACCCGGGCGGCGAGGGCCTGGTAGATCGGCAGCGGGGTCGAGCCGGTCGCGACGCCGAGCAGGGCCTCGGGCTTGTCGGCCAGCAGATCGGTGATCGCCGCGGCGATGAGTTCGCCGGCCGCTGGAGCGTCAGGGACGATCACGATTTCCATACTGGGTCCACCGTTCTGGGGCGAGGCTGAGGTCTAGACCTGCGCGGTCTAGACCAGTTTGCCGTGAACGTGGCCCCCAGGTCCACCCGGGGCTGCTGTCGGAGCCCGGGAGTTCTGCCTGGTCCGGGCTCCCGGTGCCGGACGGACGGGGAGCCGGGGCCCGAAAAGAGGCCCCGGCTCCCTGCGCCCTGTCGGACGGGCTGCCTGTCTTGCTGCCTGTCCTGCTGCCCTGTCTTACGGATGGCGTTCCACCGGTGAACGGTCGGGATGTTCCGAGATCCCCGACCGAGCAGGGGGCCGGATCAGAACGGGTTGGTGCAGGTGGTCACCTGCTTGCTGACGTCCAGCGCCGGGCCGGCGGTGGCGCAGATGATGCGGGGGGCGGTCGCGGTGACCTTCGGGGTGACGGCCTGGGCAGAGCCGAGTCGGACGGTCGTCGCGCTGGCGACCGTCTCCCACGGGCTGCCCCAGGCCTGCTGGGTGCGCACCTCTACCTGAACCATCGTCAACTGGGTGGGGTCCGCGCTGACCTGGGCGATGCCGACGATGCCCTCATCGTCGGCCTGGTGCGTGATGCAGGGGCGGTTGAGCACCGTGGCGCAGGTGACGGTGCCGGCCTCGGACGTCGCCGTGGCGGCCGTGGCGGGCGCAGCCGACAGCCCTGCTATCCCTGCCACCGTCATCATCACGGCTGCAATCCGAGTGCGCATGATACGAACCTCCTTGGAAATTAAGGGAATCTCACTCCTTGAGATGAGTGTTGCACACATCCTGGAATCGGCGAGTGTGCGTTGCGTCACACCCATGGTGACGGTTCAACTACTGGCTGCAATCGTTCGTCGGATGTTCAGCACGCGGACAAGTGCCGGCCTGACGGATGATCGGTTCGTGGGCGGCGCGAAGCCCTTCTCCCCATGGCGGAGCCAACTCCCCGCCGACCGTCCGGCGTTGGCCCCGACCCGTCACTCGTCCGGGTGGCGCATTGCCACCGGGGCGAATCGGACGGATACCATCGAGCCGATCCCACGGAGGTGGCTGCGTGGACACGGTCATCGTGCAACTGCCCGGCCCGGGGCCGGACCTGGCGCCCGGCGCGGCAACCGGTGCGCCCTCCGGCGCCGCGCCCGGACTGCTGCGGATGGGCCCCGGCGAGACCGCGGTGTTCGGACGCGGCGAGCCCGCCCGGCCGGTCGCCATCCCGCTGCCCGACCAGGGCGTCTCCCGCCGCGCGGGCGAGGTGGTCGCCGCCGAGGACTACTGGCGGCTGTCCAACTTCAGCGCCACCGCCACCTATGTGGTGGAGAACCTCGAAGGCGCCGGGGAACACATCAAGGTCGCCCCCGGACGCCTCGGCGCACCCGTCCCCTTCGAGCTCTCCCGCGTCCTGCTGCCCGCCCTCGGCGAACCCGCCGCCTTCAAGGTCTTCGCCCCGCAACACGCCTACCTGGACGGCCAATCCGGCGGTGCCGACGGCGAACGCACCGTAAGCCCCTTCGCCCTGGACCCGACCGCCAAGTACTTCCTGGTGCTGCTCGCGCTCTGCGAGCCCCGGCTTCGCTCGCCCTCCACCGCCGCCGTCCCCGGGGTGACCGAGGTACTGGCCCGGCTGCGCGCCCTGCCCTCCTGTCGCGGACTGACCCGCTCGGCGGTGAACTACCACATCGACTACCTGGTCGGCGCCAAACTGCGGCTGCGCGAGCCGTACGAGGAGGGCCCGGCCGGCGGCAAGCGCGAGGAACTGGTGGCCCTGGCCCTGCGGTTCGACCTCGTCCGGGAGGAACACCTCCCGCTGCTCCCGCCCCGGCGCCCGGTCATCCGGCCGTGAGCCCCGCCGACCAGCCGGGCACCGACCAGCCGGGCGCCGACCGACCGGACGCCTCTCCATCCGGCGCCGAGCGGCCGCCCTTCGAGGTCCCCGACGGCTACCCGCTGGCCGGCTACCGCACCGGTGCCTTCCTCGGCGCCGGCGCCTGGGGCAGCGTCTACGCCGCCGAGGGACCGGACGGCACCCCGGTCGCCGTCAAGATCCTCGGCCCGACCCGCTCCAGCCCCGGCCAACGCCGCACCATGGGCCAGATGGCTGCCGGCGAACTCCGCTTCAGCCGCCGCGCCGACCACCCCCACCTGATCCGCACCCTCGCCGTGGTCACCGTCGAGGACCCCGGCCATCCCGAACTGGACGGCGCCGTCGCCCTGGTGATGGAGCGCGCCGCCCGCAGCCTCCAGGACCTCCTCGCCGCCGCCCGCCCCGGAGCCCCGCTGTCCGGCGCCGAGCGGATCCTCACCGAGGTCTGCGCCGGGCTGACCCACATGCACCGGGCCGGCTGGGTGCACGGGGACCTCAAACCGGCCAACATCCTGCTGATGCCCGACGGCACCGCCAAGATCGCCGACTTCGGGCTGACCGCCGAACTCGAGGGCACCCACGCCTACGCCCCGCCGCTCGGTTCGCCCGACCACGTCCCGCCCGAGTGGTGGTCCCAGCGCACCGGCGCGCGCGGGGTCGCCGTACGCCCCGGCGCCGACGTCTGGGCCTTCGGGGTGATCGCCCACCAGCTGCTCACCGGCGGGCTGCACCCGTTCCTCGGCGCCACCGCGCGGGCCCGCTCGCTGGCCGCCCAGGCGTACGCGCGCGGCGCCGCCCCGCTGCGGCTGGACCAGGCACTGCCGACCCGCTGGCGGCCGGTGGTGGCGGCCTGCCTGGCGCCCGGCCGGGAGGAGCGCGCCCGCACCGACCTCGCCGCGTTGGTCGCCCGCGCCACCGCCCGCCCGGCGGGCCGCCGCCGGATGCCGCGGGCCGGCGTCGGCCTGCTGGCCTGCACGGCCGTGCTGCTCGCGGTGACCGGCGGCCCCGAGCCCGTCCGGCCGGGTGCCCACCGGGCCGCACCGCCGCTGCCCGGGGCGATCCCGGCCGGCTCCGACGTCCCGACCGCCTACCGGAGCATGATCGAGGACGCCGCCCGGCGCTGCCCGGAGCCTGAGGTCACCCCGGTCCTGCTGGCCGCGATGCTCAAGGCGGAGAGCGGGTTCGACCCGAACGCGGCCCGCCCGGAGACCGGAGAGTACGGCATCGCGATGTGGACGCCCGCCGTCTTCGAGGCCTGGGCCAAGGCCGCCAACCACGCGGGCCCCAAGTCGTACCTGGACCCGGGCGACGCGATCGCGGCGATGGGCAACTACGTCTGCTGGCTCGACCAGCAGCTCAAGCGGCACGGCTTCACCCGGGACCTGCCCGCCCTGGTCACCGCCGCCTACCGGACCAGCGACAAGACCGTGACGGCCGAGGGCGGCGTCCCGGAACGGGTCCGGCCGCACGTCGACAAGGTGCTCCGCTATCTGGCCGACTACGGCGGGTGACGGTGCGAATCGGGATGAGTCGTGCCACATCCCCCCGTATCCCGGCGCGGGCACCCGGAGGACCGGCCACCGGTCTGGGATCCTCGGGCGCATGATCACGAAGCTCCGCGCGGCCACCGCGCAATGGACCGTCGTCGTCCCGGTGGCGGCGTTCGTCGTCCTCGCCCTGACCTGGCACGAGGACCTGCCCGGCTGGGTGGTGGGGGTGGTCGCCGTGTTCCTGATCGGAGCCGTGCTGGCGGCCGTGCACCACGCCGAGGTGATCGCGCACTGGACCGGGGAGCCGTTCGGATCGCTGGTGCTCGCGGTGGCCGTCACGGTGATCGAGGTCGCGCTGATCGTCACGCTGATGGCCGACGGCGGGGACAAGTCCGCCACCCTCGCCCGGGACACCGTGTTCGCCGCCGTGATGATCACCTGCAACGGGATCATGGGCCTGTCGATCATCGTGGCCGCGGTCAAGTACCGCACCGCCGTCTTCAACGCCGAGGGCACCGGCACGGCGCTCGCCTGCATCGCCACCCTCGCCACCCTCAGCATGGTGCTGCCGACCTTCACCACCAGCACCCCCGGCCCGCAGTTCTCCACCACCCAGCTGACCTACGCGGCCATCGCCTCGCTGGTGGTGTACGGGCTGTTCGTGACCACCCAGACCCTGCGGCACCGGGACTACTTCCTGCCGGTCACCCCGGAGGGCAAGGTCCGCCGGGTGGAGGACGAGGAGGACCACGCGGCGCCCCCCACCGTCCGGGCCGCCGGGGTGAGCCTGCTGCTGCTCGCCGTCGCGCTGGTCGCGGTGGTCGGCCTGGCCAAGGGCGTCTCGCCGACCATCGAGTCCGCGGTGGACGGCGCCGGGCTGCCGCACGCCGTGGTCGGCGTGGTGATCGCGATGATGGTGCTGCTGCCGGAGACCATCGCGGCGCTGCGCTCGGCCGTCCGCAACCGGGTGCAGACCAGCCTCAACCTGGCCCTCGGCTCGGCGCTCGCCAGCATCGGCCTGACCATCCCGGCGGTCGCGATCGCCTCGGTCTGGCTCTCCGGCCCGCTCGTGCTCGGCCTCGAACCCTCGCACCTGGTGCTGCTGACCCTGACGGTCGTGCTCGGCACCCTGACCGTCATCCCGCGCCGGGCGACCCTGCTGCAGGGCGCGCTGCACCTGGGGGTGCTGGCGGAGTTCGTGGTGCTGGCGGTGAATCCGTGACGACGGTGAACCACTGAGGCCCTCCGGGCCGTAGTACTGAACGGAAGCCCCTGGCACGTCCCCCCGTGCGGTCAGGGGCTTCCGTCGTCTTCGGCCGTGACCTGCTTGGGAGCGGGCGGGTCACGGCCCGGAGACCCCCGGCCCACCGGTGGTACGGCGGGCCGGGACTCCGTGACGGCCGCGGCTCAGACGCGGCCATGGCGGCCTCCGGGGGGCTCAGACCCCCGGAGACGGCGTCGGGGTACCTCGGGAGGCGGGGTGCCTCAGGAGGCAGGGGTACCTCGGGAGGTGGGGCTGCCTCAGGCGGAGGTGCGGCGACGGCGGGTGTAGGCCACCGCGCCGGCGCCGGCCACCAGCAGGGCGGTGCCCGCGCCCGCGTACAGCAGGGTGCCGTCGCTACCGGTGGTGGCCAGCTTCTTGCCGTCCGAGGCGGCGCCCGGGATCGGGGTCGGGACACTGACCTTGGCCGGAATGACCAGCGGCTGGTCCGGGGTGACCTTGGTGCCGGTCCCGGGGTGCACCGGGACGGTGGCGGTGGGCGGGGTGGTCGGGCCGGCGCTCGGCACGGTGCTGGGGGCGTCGGTCGGAACCTCGGCGGCCGGGGTGGTGGGCGCGGGGGTCTTCGCGGGCTCGGTGGCCGGGGTGGTCGGCGCCGGGGTCTTGGCCGGCTCGGTGGCCGGGGCGGTCGCGGGGGTGGTCGGCGGGGTGGTCGGGGGCACCACCGGCGGGGCGCTCGTCGTGGCCGAGTGGGAGGGCGCGGGGGTGTGCGACGGCGACGGGGTGTGGCTCGGCGACGGGGTGTGCGAGGGGGTGGTGCTCGGCACGGCGGTCGGGCTCGCCGACGGGGCCTTGGTCGGGCTCGCGGAGGGCTTGCCGGTCGGAGCCTGGGTCTGGCCGCCGCAGTCGACCTTGAAGACCTTGTGCTTGGGGTTGCTGACGTCCGGGTGCTCGGGCAGCTCGCCGTCGACCAGCGGGACGGCCTTCCAGAACAGCTTGTAGTGGCCGTCCGCCAGGTTGATGTCCTCGGTGCGGATGTGACCGTGGTCGTCGACCGGGAGGTCACCGAACACGACCGGCTCGGTCATGTCGCTGTTCATGTCGAAGATCGCCCAGAGCACGTCCTGGTTCGGGTCGAAGCCGAAGGAGTCCAGGTAGAAGGTGCAGACCTTGGGCTCGTTGCGCACGTCCTCCTGGCCGGTGGCGGCGTCGTGGATCTTCACGGTGCCGTTGTTGCCCGGGGCGCCCTTGCCGTTGCCGTTGCCGCCCGCGACGGCGTGCGCGGCGGGGGCGAGCAGGAGCAGGGCGGCGGCGGTCGGGACGGCCACCAGGGAGCGTGCGGCGGCGGAGCGGATGTGCATGTGTGTTCCATCGGGTGGGGCAGGCCGGGACGAGCCTGTGGGGTGGGAGGAGGTCTCCGGTCGGCCGCTGGACCGGGGGCGGGCCGCGTACGACGTGAGGGGCACAAAAGTTCCCCTAGTGGGAAACGTGACGCAAGGGAGGTTTGGCCGGAATGCCTCTCCGAGGGCGATTGGTCCGGCTAGTCCCTCGCAACGATCCGATCACCCGGTTGTGGGGAAATCGTGCGTCCCCCAGGTATCCGTGGCCGCCACGGGCGGCCGGCCCCGCCCGGAGGCCGGTGCGACGGCCCCATGGGTGGCCGGTATTGGCCGGTCCGGGGCACGGGTCCGCGTGTCGGGGCGGCGGGCGGAAGCCGGGGTTCTCTATCGTCCGTCTGGAACCGCCCAGCCCACCGATTCCGTGGTGCGCGCGGCCGATCGCGCGAGCAGCCGGTCGTGCCGGCCGCCCATCCGACCCAGGGGGAGTGCTCGATGCCCGGCCCAGAGCAGCAGGTGCGACCGGAGCGGCAGCGGCCCGCCCGGACCGAGGACAGTGCCGACGTCATCGTGGTCGGCGCCGGACCGGCCGGCGCCACCGCCGCCTACCACCTCGCCCGCACCGGCCTGGACGTCCTGCTGCTGGAGAAGTCGGCCTTCCCGCGTGAGAAGGTCTGCGGCGACGGCCTCACCCCGCGCACCGTCAAACAGCTGGTCGACATGGGCATCGACGTCTCCGAGGAGGCCGGCTGGCTGCACAACAAGGGCCTGCGGCTGATCTCCGGGCACCGCTCGCTGGAGTTCGACTGGCCCGAGCTGTCCGCCTACCCCGGTCACGGACTCGTGCGCCGCCGCGCCGACTTCGACGAACTGCTCGCCCGCAAGGCCGCGGCGGCCGGCGCCAGGCTCGTCGAACGGGCCAACGTGGCAGGGCCGTTGACGGACGAGCGGTCCGGCCGGATCACCGGTGTCAGCGCCAAGCTCGGCGAGGCCCGCGAGCCCGTCGAGTACCGCGCCCCGATCGTGGTGGCCGCGGACGGCAACTCCACCCGGCTGTCCGTCGCGATGAAGCGCTACCGGCGCACCGACCGCGCGATGGGCGTGGCCTACCGCACCTACTTCACCACCCCGCGCCACCAGGACCGCTACCTGGAGGCCTGGCTCGACCTGCGCGACCCCACCGACCCCGCCCACCGCCTGCTGCCCGGCTATGCCTGGGTGTTCGGCATGGGCGACGGCACCGCCAACGTCGGTCTCGGCGTCCTCGACACGGCCGGGACCGACCTCGACTGGCGGGATCTGCTGCGCCGCTGGTGCGCCGACCTCCCGCCCGGCTACGAGTACCACCCCGACGCCGTCACCGAGCCGATCCGCGGCTCCGCGCTCCCGATGGGCCTCAACCGCCAACCCCACTACGCCGATGGCCTGTTGCTGATCGGCGACGCGGGCGGCACGGTCAGCCCCGGCACCGGCGAGGGCATCGCCTACGCGATGGAGTCCGGCCGCTACGCCGCCGAGACCATCGTCCAGGCGCACGCCCGCCGCACCGACCGCGGTCGCGAACTCGCCCTGCGCGCCTACCCGCAGCGGCTGCGCTCCGCCTACGCGGGCTACTTCGCGCTCGGCCGGCTGGCCGCCGACCTACTCGGCCGCCCCCGGCTGCTGGGCGCCGCCGGGGCCGCCGGGCTGGGCCACCCGGCACTGCTGAAGGTGGCGTTCCGGCTGATGGTCAACCTGACCGAGCCCAACTCCAAGGACGCCCTGGACCGACTGCTCCACCTGGTGGGGAGGGTCGCCCCGGGGCGGTGAGCCCGGCCATCCTGCCGGGCGGGGGAGGCCGGTGTCCCGGGTTCGGCCGGAATCGGGGAGGCATGACAAGCCGTCAGCTGAATCTATTGACGGATTATCAGTCGATCGGATTGCCTGGTGGTGAACCGGCCACGGAGGGTGAGCGAACGCCCCTCCGCGGCCGGTTCCCTGACAGCCCCGACGGTCCGGGCGGTTCGGGCGGTCCGGGCGGTCGGGGCGGTCAGGACAGTCCGGCCACCCCGACCACCCCGATCGACGGAGACACCGTGCGCCTTCGCCTTCGCCTGCTCGTCGCGCCCCTCGCGGCCACCGCCGCCCTGACCGCCGTGACCGTCCCCGCCGCGGCAGCCACCCAGGGCACCGCCACCCCGGCCGACCAGTGCTCGGCCGCCTACCGGCACGACGACGCGCGCCTGGGCCCCCAGGACCTCCCGAGCAGCGGCCCGGTCGGCCGCCAACTCCTCGGCTACCAGCGCACCGGCGGCGCCGCCGAGCAGGACTTCCTGGCCGACTACTACGACCCGGGCGCGAACGGCGGCAAGGGCGGTTGGAAGTACCCGCCGTCCGACGGCTACGTCACCCTCCCCGACGGCAGCCCGGTCGAGTTCGACCTCACCCTCTACCCCAACCAGAACATCGACCGCTACGGCAGCGAGTACGGCGCCTTCCTCGCCCCCGAGGGCCTGCCCTACGCCAACCGCGCGATACCCCCGCAGAGCCTCGACGGCACCCCGGCGGCCGGCTGCAACTACCACGACTACAAGGTGGTCAAGCCGTTCAAGGTGCATGCCGGGCCCATCGCCCCCTGGTTCAACCAGCCCGGCTGGGGCCTGCAGTACCAGCTCGACGCCACCCTCCTCCCCGGCGGTCCCACCAAGCTCAACGTGCTCTGGCTGGTGGAGAACGGCTACCTCGCCCGGATCTGACCGGGGCGGCCGTCCGGTGGCCGCCGCGCCACCGGACGGGCCGGACGCCCAACCGGATATTCGCTGGCGGCGGCGGAGCGGCCGACGGTAGGAAGACGGGGTGACCACCAGCGACCCGGCGACCGACCGGCGCCTCTTCCAGCCCGCCGTCCTCGACCTCGGCGACGCCCTGCTCCGCCCCTGGGGCAGCGCCCTCGACCTGCCCGGCGGCACCCTCGCCGCTGTCTCGGCGGCCGCCGCGGACCAGGAGATCGCCCGCTGGAACCCGCTGCGCCACGCCATCGACCCGGCCGGCGCCGCCGCCTACCTCGACCGCGCCGACGAGCAGTGGGCCGACGGCGGCACCGCCTGCTTCGCCGTCACCGACGCCGCCGACGGCAGGCTGTGCGGCAACGTCGCCCTGAGCTGGACCGACCGGGCCGAGGGCATCGCCATGGTCGGCTACTGGCTGCTCGCCGCCGCCCGCGGCCGCGGCCTCGCCACCCGGGCCACCACCGCCGTCACCCGCTGGGGCGTCCGCACCGCCGGCGTCCGCCGCATCGAGCTCTACCACGCCGTCGGCAACACGCCGTCCTGCCAGGTCGCCCTCCGGGCCGGCTTCCCGTACGAGGGCACCCTGCGCGAGTCCTACCGCCACGCCGACGGCCCCTACCACGACGAACACCTGCACGCCCGCCTGGCCACCGACCCCGAGCCGGCCACCTGCGGCCCGACGGCGCCCGACGGAACGTGAGGAGCGGTCGTGCCGTCGACTACCGGTGGAACTGGGCGAGTTGGACGAGGTTGCCGCAGGTGTCGTCCAGCACCGCGACGGTGACCGGGCCCAGCGCCGTCGGCTCCTGGGTGAACCGCACCCCGAGCCGGTGCAGGCGGTCGTACTCGGCGTGCACGTTGTCCACCGCGAACTGGGCGGCCGGGATGCCGTCCTCGACCAGGGCGGTCTTGAACGGGCCGACGGCGCGGTGGTTGTCGGGCTCCAGAAGCAGCTCGGTGCCGTCCGGCTGTTCGGGGGAGACCACGGTGAGCCAGCGGTACTCGCCGAGCGGGACCTCCTCCTTCTTCACGAAGCCCAGCACCTCGGTGTAGAAGCGCAGCGCCTTGTCCTGGTCGTCGACGAACACGGTGGTCAGGTTGATCCTCATGGGGAGCCCTCCGAAGTGCCCGGGTGGTGGCGGCGGTTGCCGAGCCGATCGTAGATCGCCCGTAGCCAGGGCTGCCGGACGGCGGGCAGCCGGGCGAGGCGGTGGCACAGCAGGTACCGGTCGGGCTCGAACAGCCGGTACGGGCGCAGCGGCAGCGGGTCGTCGCGCTCCTCGCCGGCGGGCAGCCTGGTGGTGAGCCGGGCGGGCGGGAAGGCCAGGTACCTCCACACCCCGGCGTCCAGCGGGACGGGCAGCGCGCCGAAGCCGGCGGGCGGCTGCCAGGCGGCGCCCGTCCACGGGTGGCGGGGGACGAGGGCGATGGCCGGGGCCGGGGCGGGGGCGAGGCCCGGCCCGGCCAGGCCCAGGGTGCGGGCCGGGGGGCCCGCCGGGAGCAGCCGCTGGAGGGTGCGGCCGAAGGTCTCGGTGAGCAGGCCCGGGGGCACGGCCACCGGCTCTCCGCCGGAGGCCGCCAGCACCTCGGCCAGGGCCGTCCCGACGGCGGCGGTCCAGCGCCCGTTCCACCAGCCGGCCGGCTCGACCGGCGGCAGCGGGGGCACCGTCCAGGCGTCCCCGGCCGGGTGGGGCGGGCCCTCGACCGGCAGTCGGCGCACGGCCCGCGGGTGGAGCCACACCGCCTGCCAGCGGTAGCAGTCGTCGATCCGGGCGCCGACCGTGCGTCCGCACCCCGCGCAGGCCAGGTTCGAGTCCCCGGCCGCCGCGCAGCAGCCCTCGCACTCCTCGGGGATCAGCACGGTGGCGCGGGTGTCGCCGGGGGCCAGCAGCACCGCGCCGCCGGGCCCGCACCGCAGGCCGTGGACCGGCGCGTACACCCCCCGCGCGGCGGCCTCCGACGCCGTGACCTCGGCCCAGGGCCGCCAGGGCGGTTCGGACGGCTCCGGGTCGACGGCGAAGGTGCCCGGCTCCAGCAGCGGCGGCAGGTACCGGTCGCCGCCCTCCTGGTGGGCGTGCGGCGGCAGTGCCACCTCCGTCACCGGCACGGACAGCTCCGTGCCGCACCCCGCGCACGCGAACACCGCCACGCGCTCTCCCCCCGTTCGCCCGTGAACACCGGGCGTCCCGTGAACACTGGCAGTCTCGTGAACACCGGGAGTATCGCGGCCCGGGCACCGCGCGCCAAGCGGTTTTCGTCCGGCGCGGGGCCGGTTCCCGGCAGGCTGCGCGCGGGGCCGGGGAGCGTCCTAACCTGGAAGAGCGCGCACGATGCGTGGCCTGCGACGGAGGCACGGGAGAGGTGGCCATGACGGTGATCTCGGCGGCCCTCATCGGTACCGACTGGCGGCCCCGGCTGCCCGGCGGCGCCGAGCTGCTGCGCGAGTGCGCCGCGCGGGGCTGGACGGTGGTGCTGACCGGCCCCGGGCCGGCCGGTGCGCCCGCCCTGACCGTGACCACCCCCGGCGGCGATCCGGTGCGGGCCGCGCTGGCGCTGGTGGACGGCGCGCCCTCGCACGCCGTGGCGGTGGCCGGGAGCGTGCGCGAGGTGCGGGCGGCGCGGCGGGCCGGGGTGCCCTGCGTCGCCCTGGAGGCCGGCGGGGACGCCGGCCCCGAGCTGCGGGCGGCCGGCGCGGCCGAGGTGCACCGGGACGCCGCCGCCCTGCTGCGTGTCCTGGACGACAGCCTGCTCGCCCGTCCCCGGGCCTTCGGGCGCGTGGCCGCCGCAACAGGCGGTCCCCGGAACGGTTAACGCCGGCCCGTACCGGGCAACCGCCGGGTGCGAGCACGTCACCGGAAGTGTCGGAGGTGACCGAGATGGACGGACCCGCGTTGAGCGGATGGGAACGGCGTCTCCTCGAGGAGATCGAGTCCGATCTGCGCCAGGACGCGCGCCTCGACCGGAGGTTGAGCACGATGGGGGCGAAGCGGCCGAACCGGGTGCTGGCCGCGCTGCGCGGCGTCGGGCGCCGGATCTCGGCCGGGGTGCTGCTGACGGCGCTGGTGATGACGGCGATCTGCGTCGGCATCGCCGTGCGCACCCCGACGACGGCGGTGCTGGTCGCCCTCGGGGTGGTCTGGGTGGCCTCGGTGGCGGCGGTGGTGGCCGCCACGGCACTGCTGCGGCGGCGCCGGGGAGCGGGCCGGGCCGACAGCGCCGACCCGTTCCGTACGGACCGCTCGGACCGTACGGCCCGGAGGGAACGGCGCGAGCGCCGTGAGCGCGGTGACGGCGTGGAAGGACGGGAACGCCGGCCCTGGGACCGCCCGGAGGCGTGACGTGACGAGGGACCGAACCACCGAGAGGTGCGCATGAGTACTGACCTGTGGGAGTACCGCCCGGGCTCCCACCCCGCCGCCGACCCCACCCTGGTCGGGTACGAGGTCCAGGCCACCGACGGCCCGCTCGGCCGGGTCGAACAGGACGCCGGAGACCACCTGACGGTCGACGCCGGCCCCTGGGTGTCGGGCACCCGGGTGCTCGTCCCGGTCGGCCTGGTCGCCCGGATCGACCACCTGGACCGCGCCGTCCACCTCGACTGCCCGCGGGCCCGGCTCGCCGCCGTCCCGCCGCCGGCCGAGAACCTCACCGCCCGCCGCCGACACTGAGCCACGGGCTGGCCGTCCACCACCCTGACCGGCCGGACGATCGCCTACCTGGTCGCCCCCTACGGCGCAAAACAGCAGGAACCGGCCTCGCCCCGGCCTGCGGTGGTCGAGTCCGGCGGCCTCCCCCGGCTGTTCTCCACCCGCGCGGCGGCCGTGCGGCGCAAGTGAGCCGTCCGCAGGGGCCGTTGAGGCCCGGTGCGGAGTCGGCAGCCGGGAGGGCCGCCGCCGGAGCCGGAGGCCCCGCGCGGGTCAGTCCCCGCGCAGCCGGACGAAGGTGGCGGTGGGCGGGCGGCCGGTGAGGGTGAGTTCGGCGCGCAGCGGGGCGGTGAGCGGGTGCACCTCGCCGTGCTCGGGGTCGGTGGCGGGCGGGCCGAGCAGCGGGCCGGCCGCCCGGGAGACCTCGCGGGCCTGGACGGGGGTCAGCCGGGGGCTGGTCAGCACCACCCGGCCGTCGTCCAGCCGCAGCACCAGCGCGTGCGGCCGGGCCGCCGGGCCGGTGAGGGCAGTGACGGTGGCGTCCAGGGTGTCGGAGTGCCGGTACTTGACCCAGACGTGGCCCGCGCCGCGCGCGCGGTACGGGGCGGCCGCGGCCTTGCAGACCAGGCCCTCCACGCCGGTGTCGGCCAGCTGCGCCATCCACTCCAGGGCCTCCGCCCGGTCGGTGGTGGCCAGGACCGGCTGGATCGGCGGCGGGACGTCGGCCAGGGCGGCGAGCAGCAGCCGGCGCCGGTCGGTGAGCGGGAGGCGTCGGACGTCGCGGCCGGGCAGGGCGAGCAGGTCGAAGACAATCAGTCCGAGTGCGACGTCCGGGGCCGCGGCCCGGGCCCGGCGGGTGTGCAGCAGTTCCTCGAAGGCGAACCGGCCGCCCCGCCAGGCGACCAGCTCGGCGTCCAGCACCAGCCCCTCCGGCAGTCGGGCGACGGCGGCGGCGATCGGCGGGAACTCGGGAGCGAGGTCGCGGCCGCTGCGGGACTGCAGGAATGCCGGGCGCTCGCCGCGGGCGAAGGCGACGCAGCGGAAGCCGTCCAGTTTCAGCTCGTACTGGACGCCGCCGCCGCCCAGCCCGTCGGCGGGCGGTACTGCGCCGACGGCGACGGGGCGCATCACCTCGACGGGCGGGTGCAGCACCTGCCGGGGCTGGGCGGCGGCGGGGGGTGCGGTGGGCGCGGGCGGCGAGGTCGCCCCGGTCGAGGGGGCGGCCGGCAGCGGCCGGGCCTGCTCCGGGTCCAGCAGCGGCGCGAACAGGTCGCCGTGCGCGGCCAGCCGTCCCGGCAGCTCGGCCAGGGTGAACACCAGCTCCGCCTCCCCGCGGGCCCGCTCCAGCTCGGCCCAGCTGAGTGGGGTGGAGACGGTCGGCAGCGGCCGGGCGCGCAGGGTGTAGGGGGCGGCGGTGGTCTTCTTGGCGTTGTTCTGCGACCAGTCGACCAGCACCCGGCCGCGGCGCCGGGCCTTGGCCATGGTGTGCACCGCCAGCTCCGGGTGCTCGGCCTCCAGCGCGGCGGCCAGCGCCTTCGCGTACCCGGAGACCTCGCTGCTGGGGGTGGGCTCGATCGGCACCAACAGGTGCAGGCCCTTGGAGCCGGAGGTCTTCACCCAGGCGGAGAGGCCGTCCGCGGCCAGCCGTTCGCGCAGCAGCAGTGCGACCGCCCGGCAGGTGAGCACGTCGGCGCCCTCGCCCGGGTCGAGGTCCAGGACCAGCCGGTCGGCCAGGCCGGGCGCGGCGGCGTGCCACTGCGGGACGTGCAGCTCCAGGCAGCCCAGGTTGGCCACTGCCAGTAGGGCCGCGCCGTTCTCCAGCACCACCTGGCGCAGCCGCTCGCCGCTGGTGGGCACGTCCACCGTACGCACCCAGTCCGGGGTGCCGGGCGGCGGGTTCTTGGCGACGAACACCTCCGCCTCGACGCCGTCCGGGCAGCGCAGGAAGGACACCGGGCGGTCGCGCAGGTGGGGGAGCAGGGCGGTGTGCACGGCGGCGTAGTAGCGCAGCACCTCACCCTTGGGGGTGCCGATGCTCGGGTAGTACACCTTGTCGAGGTGGGACAGCGCGAGGGTGTGCCCGTCCACCGTCATCTGCGGCACGGTCGGTCTCCGAAGGCTCCTGCGGGTGGCCCCCGCAGCCAGTCTGCCCCGGCGCGGCCGATACCGCCCGGGGCCGACCAGGGCGTGGGCGTCACGAGGACGGGACGGGCCGGGGCGCGCCCGGGTAGGTGCCGAAGAACCAGTGGTTGCCCTCCGGGTCGGCGGCGGCGAAGTCGCGCGAGCCGTAGTCGGTCTCGGTCAGCCCGGTGGTGATCCTGGCCCCGGCGGCGACGGCCCGGGCGTGCACGCCGTCCGGGTCGGCGGTGACCACGTAGGCGCTGAAGGTGCCCGGCTCGCCCTTCCAGTCGCCCGGGGCCGTCTCGCGCGCCGAGCCGAGCATCACGCCGCCGCCCTCCGGCCAGGCCAGCTCGGCGTGGGAGACGAAGTCGCCCTCCCCGTAACTGACCACCTCCACGAAGCCGAAGGCGTCCGACAGGAAGCGGATCAGGGCCCGGGCGTCGTTCGCGCGCAGGGTGGGCCAGATCTGCGGGGCGGGGGTCTCGGTGTCCATGGCGTTCACTCCTCGGGTGGGGTGGTTACGCCTCCCACTCTGCGACCGCCCCGCCCTCCCCGCCTTGGACGTTTCGGAACTTCCCCGCCTCCGGCCCCTCCGCCGCCAGCCAGGCGCTCGGCGCGGCCCCGGCCAGCGCGCGGAACTCCCGGGCCAGGTGCGCCTGGTCGAAGTAGCCGCAGCGGACAGCCAGTTCCGCCAGCCGGGGCGGCGGCGAACCGGCCGCGAGCAGGTGCCGGGCCCGGTCGAAGCGGATCACCCGGGCGGCGGACTTCGGGCTCAGTCCGGTCTCCCGGCGGAACCGGTCCTGGAGGTACCGGGCGCTCCAGCCGGTCTCCCGGGCCAGTTCGGCCACCGGCAGCGCGCCGCCGCTGCGCCGCAGGGCCCGCCACGCCCAGGCCACCTCCGGCGGCACGAGCCCGGACGGCCGGGCGGCCCGCAGCAGCGCCCCGTCCAGTACCGCGAACCGCTCCGCCCAGTCGTCGGCCGCCCGCAGCCGCTCCCGCAGCTGCGCGCCGAGCCGCCCCAGCACCTCCTCCGCCGGGAGGTCGATCCCGGCCAACTCCCCGGCGGGCAGCCCGAACAGCGCCCTGGCGGCGAGTGGGTGCACGGCGATCTGCACCCCGGACTGGGCGCCCTTGTGGGTGATCAGCGCGGGGGAGGTGTGCAGGCCGCCGAGCAGCGTCGGGTAGCTGCCGGGCGGTTGCGCCGGATCCGGGTGGCCGGCGATCACCAGCGGCTCGTCCAGGGTGAGGATGAAGGTCAGGTACGGGGAGGGCAGACCGCGGTGCACGGCCGGGGCCAGGCCGCGCTGGCGGTAGCCGGAGTACCAGGCCACGTACGGTCGCAGGGCCGTCGCGGGCCGGGCACGGACGGCCTCGTCGACCGCCCCGGTGGCTTGCGTCGTCACGGGCCCAGTATCGGCGTCCGGGGTCGCGGGCGGGAGCGGGGTTGCCTATGGTGAGGGCACGGTCACTCCGCGAGGCGCGCGGTGCGCCGCGCGGGGGAGGACCGTCGGGGGGTAACAGCGACGAAGGAGTCCCCGTGACCACTGCCCGAGACATCATGCACACCGGCGCCCAGTGCATCGGCGCCCACCAGACCCTGGACGAGGCCGCGCGGATGATGCGCGAGAAGAACGTGGGCGCGCTGCCGATCTGCGGCGACGACCAGAAACTGCACGGCATCATCACCGACCGTGACATCGTGGTGCGCTGTCTCGCCGAGGGCAAGGACCCGGCCACCATGACGGCCATCGAACTGGCCGGTCACCTGCACTGCGTGCGGGCCGACGACAGCATGGACACGGTGCTGAAGAAGATGGAGCAGCACCAGATCCGGCGCATCCCGGTGATCGACGGCGAGCGGCTGGTCGGCATGATCAGCGAGGCCGACCTGGCGATGGGCCACCGCGACGGCCACCGGCTGACGGACCAGCAGATCATCGAGTTCATGGACGGCGTCTACATGAAGCGGTGACCGCCGCGCGGGGCCGCCCTGCGGCCCCGCTTCGGCGGCGGCCCCGCCCGTGCGCCCCGTGACCGGCCGGTCCCCCCGTACCGGCCGGGCCTTCCGAGGGTGGCGGACGGGGTTGGCGCGCGTCTTGTAAAAATGCGCACTTCCAGCACTTCCAGCGGTGCCAGCAGGTGCAGCGGGCGCGCGGCGCCGACCGGGGCGGCCTGGTCGGCCTGGTCGGCCTGGCCGGGCCGGCGCGGTCAGCCGGCGTCGAGCACGGCGCTGGTGACCCGCCCGACGACCCGGTCGGCCGGCTCCGGCGCGGCGGTGGAGCGGCGGGAGGCCAGGAACTCGCGCGGCGAACAGCCCACCGTGGCACGGAAGGTGCGGTCCAGGTGGGACTGGTCGTAGTAGCCGCAGAGCGCGGCCAGGTCGGCGCGGGCGAAGCGGCCGTCCGGGGCTGTCAGTAGCCGGAGCGTGCGCTGCAGCCGCAGTATGCCGGCGGCCTGCTTGGGAGCCAGCCCCAGCTGTTCGCGGAACCGCAGCTCCAGTCGGCGGCGGCTCCAGCCTGTGCCGTCGACCAGCGTCCGCACCGGCACCCGCCCGTGCGAGCGCCGCAGTTGCTGCCAGGCCCAGGTGACGTCCGGCTCCCAGACCGGGCCGTCGGCGAGCAGTGCGGTGAAGTAGCCGTCCAGCAGGGCGAACCGGGCCCGCCAGCTCGGGGCGTCGGCCAGCCGGGCGGCCAGTCGGCCCAGTCGGGGGCCCAGCACCTCGCCGGCCTCGGTCCACTGGCCGCCGAGCTCCCCGGCCACCGGGCCGAACGCCCGGAACGCGCCCTGTGGGGTGAGCGAGACGGCCAACCCGTGCAGGGCGCCGGTGTGTTCGGCGATCGTCGCGGTGCGGCGCAGCCCGGCCGCGATCGAGCCGAGGGAGACGGCGGGGGCGGGCGACACGGCGTCGGTGAGGCGCATCCGGCCCTCGAAGGCCAGCGCCACCGTGACCACGTCGGTGGGCAGCTCCAGGCGCCGGCGCGGGCGGCCCAGGAGCATCCGGTAGCCGTGGTAGTCGAGGACGTACCGGCGCAGCGGTGCGGCGGGCCGGCCGAGCACGGTCACCGGCCCGGCGGTCGGGAGGGTGTCCTGGACCATCGCAACTCCCGTTCTCACAGCGGTCAACGGCGGTGTACGGATCTTCCGGCCGGATCGTTCCGGGCCGGCCGGGCCGACGCCGCGCGTCTCATACTACGGAATCCTGGTTCTCACTTATCGAGATGGGGGCAGACTGGCGGACATGGGAAAGCAGTACGAAAGCATCGACGGCCGGCTGCGGCAGTTCATCGAACGCCAGCCCGTCTACTTCGTCGCGACGGCGCCGCTCGCCGCCGACGGACACGTCAACCTCTCACCCAAGGGCCGCTCCGGAACCCTCACGATCATCGACGAACTCACCCTCGCCTACCTGGACTTCGGCGGCTCACAGGCCGAAACCATCGCCCATCTGCGGGAGAACGGCCGGATCACCCTGATGTGGTGCGCCTTCGACGGCCCGCCCACCGTCGTGCGGGTGCACGGCCACGGCGAACCGGTCTTCCGCGACGACCCGCGCTTCGCCGGACTGCTCGGCCGCTTCGGACCCGGCGCGGACGGCTCCGGGCTGCGGGCGATCGTGCTGGTTCGGGCCGAGCGGGTCTCCGACTCCTGCGGGTACGCGGTGCCGTTCATGGACTACCGGGCCGACCGGGATCTGCACGCCCAGTTCTTCGACCGCAAGGGCGAGGAGGAGTTCGGCGACTACTGCGCGCGCAAGCCGCACGTCGGCACCAGCATCGACGGTCTGCCCGCCCTGCCGCTGCCGCTGCCGGCCCGGCCGGTCTGAAAGGGCCCGGGCGGCCGCTCCCTCGGTCGGGCTCGCGCCCGACGAGGAGCATCGGCCGCTCCCGGGCCGGGGTGCAGCACGAACCCAGCCTTCGGGTACACCTCGTGGGCGTCCAGGGCGGAGAGCGGCAGCCGCTTCAGCGCGTACGGCCGACGAGGTCGGCGCACGACGGAGCCGCCGCACCCCAGGGGAGGGGTGCGGCGGCTTCGTCGTGCGGGTGGGGCTCGCCTGCGGGCTTACTTGCCCAGGCCGGCCTTGACGGAGCAGATCGGCCAGGCGCCGGGGCCCTGGGCGGCGAGGACCTTCTCGCCGATCGCGATCTGCTGGTCCTTGGTGGCCTGGTGGGCCTGCGGGGCGTACGCGGTGCCGCCGAAGGCGGCCCAGGTGCTGGAGGTGAACTGGAGGCCGCCGTAGAAGCCGTTGCCGGAGTTGACGGCCCAGTTGCCGGTGGCCTCGCACTGGGCGACCTTGTCCCAGACGGTCGCCGGGGCGGCGGAGGCGCTGTTGGCCGTGACGAGGCCGGCCACCGGAAGGGCGGTGAGCGCCCCGGCCATCAGAGCCATCCGGACGCGGTTGCGGCGCTTCGGGGTGGCAGTGGTGGTGGCAGCGGCAGTCTCGTTACGGAAGGTCATGCGGTTCCTTTCGGAGGGGGTCTGCGAGCGTGCGGAACCAGGCCTTCGGGAGGCCGTCGGTTCGGGGTCGCGTCACTCGCGTGGTCCGGCACCGTTCCTGCTCGGGGGCGGTGAGGCCCGGCCGGAGCGGAATCGCTCGGTGCAACGAGTTCGAAGGTACGGGGGCGGTTGTGGCGGTTTCAAGGATTCGCAGGTTCGGGCACGTCAGAGGCCTGTTACCGCAGGTAGCGATCACGAAAATCAGATGATTTCGCCCAATTTCCACCTATTTTCAAGATCAAACTGCCGCCGGAAGTGGCCCCCGTCACCCCGGAGGCGCTGTGAGGCCGCGCACATCGTCGACAGCGCGTGACGGTCCACCCCGCCCCCCGTGCCGGAACCGCTGCCCCGCCCGCCCGCCCGGGTGGCCCGCGCCACAGCCCTCACCCGGAGTGCCCCCGCCATCCACTCCCGGTGCGGGGCATAGCCTTCGGCCCATGAGCAATGACAGCGATGCGGCGGACGCAGGGGCCGTCGACGACGCGGGCCGCCCGGCCGGTGACGGGTACGGGGAGCACGAGGCGGCCGCCGCCCCCAGCGGCTTCGAGCTGGGCACCGACGGACCCAAGGTGATCCTCGCGGGCCTGGACGGCTCCGACTCCTCCTGGCGCGCCACCGCCTATGCCGCGGGACTGGCCCGCCGGCAGGGCGCCGCCCTGGCCGTCGCCTACATCCAGCCGATACTCGGCGCCGCGACCGCCCTGGCCGGGGCCGCGGTGGAGGAGACCACCCAGGAGATCGCCGACGAACTCCTCGCCGCGCTGCGGGAGGCCGAGCAGCGGATGCGCGAGGTCTGGCGGGTCGACTGGCGCTTCCTCACCATGCGTGGCGACCCGTACACCGGACTGGCCAAGCTCGCCGACGAACTGCGCGCCGACGCCGTGGTGGTCGGGGTGTCCGAACAGGCAGGGCACAAGGTGATCGGCTCGGTCGCGGTCCGGCTGGTCAAGGCGGGCCGCTGGCCGGTCACCGTCGTCCCCTGATCGCAGCCCATGGCTGGCGTCCGTCCGGCGGATGACAGAGGTCCTGGCCACGACCCGGCCCCGAGGCCGGACGAGCGCCGGGGCCGACCGCCCGCCGGGCGGCTCCGGCGTGGCCGGTAGGGTGCGTTTCCATGACGGAACCGCCGGGCGCGCACCCCACCGAGCCGGCCCACCTGACCGGCAACGACCTCCACCTGGACCTCCCCGCCACCGGCGGCCGCCGCTCCGCGCTGATGGCCGCTCTGCGCGAGGCGATCCGCAGCGGCCGGCTGGCCCCCGGCACCCGGCTGCCGCCCTACCGGGCCCTCGCCACCGACCTCGGCCTGGCCCGCAACACCGCCGCCGAGGCCTACACCGAACTGGTCGCCGAGGGCTGGCTCGTCGCCCGCCAGGGCTCCGGCACCACCGTCGCCGAACGCGCCGCGCCCGTACCCTCCCGCCACGCCCGCCGCCCCGTGCGCCGGCCCGGGCCCGTGCACGACCTGCGCCAGGGCCAGCCCGACGCCGCCTCCTTCCCCCGCACCGCCTGGCTGGCCGCCGGCCGCCGGGCCCTCACCGCCGCACCCAACGAGGCCTTCGGGCCCGGCGACCCGCACGGCCGCCGTGAACTGCGCACCGTCCTCGCCGACTACCTCGCCCGCGCCCGCGGGGTGCGCACCGACCCCGACCGGATCGTGGTCTGCGCCGGCTTCGCCCACGCGCTGCGGCTGCTCTTCGACGGCGCCGCGCCCGTCCTGCCGTCCGACGAACAGGGGCCGCTGGCCGTGGAGGCCTACGGACTGGGCTTCCACCGCGGACTGCTGGGCGCCGCCGGGGTCACCACCGTGCCGCTGCCGATCGACGAACAGGGCGCCCGGGTCGGGAAGTTGGCCACCCGACCGGAGATCCGCACCGCCCTGCTCACCCCCGCCCACCAGTTCCCGACCGGCGGCCCGCTGCACGCCGGGCGCCGCGCCGCCGTCATCGACTGGGCGCGTGGGCACGGCGGGCTCGTCCTGGAGGACGACTACGACGGGGAGTTCCGCTACGACCGCCAGCCGGTCGGCGCCCTCCAGGGGCTCGACCCCGACCGGGTCCTGTACCTGGGCAGCACCAGCAAGAGCCTCAGCCCCGCGCTGCGCCTCGGCTGGATGGTCCTGCCGGACCACCTGGTGGACCGGGCGCTCGCCGCCAAGGGCGAACGCGAGGCCTGGGTCAGCGCGTTGGACCAGCTGACCCTCGCCGAGTTCATCGAATCCGGCGGCTACGACCGGCACCTGCGCCGGATGCGGCGCCGCTACCGGGACCGCCGGGACCAGCTGGTGGCCGCACTGGCCGCGCACGCCCCGCACATCGAGGTGTCCGGCATCGCGGCCGGCCTGCACGCCGTCCTGCGGCTGGCCCCCGGCACCGAGCGGTCCGTCCTCAAGGCCGCCGCCTACCGGGGCCTGGCCGTCGAGGGGCTCGCCGACTACCGCCATCCGGCGGCCGATCTGGAGGCGGTGCCCGCCGTCGACGGCCTGGTGGTGGGCTACGCCACGCCGCCCGACCACGCCTACGCGGCGGCGCTCCAGGCACTGTGCGACATCCTGCCGCCACCGTGCTGACCGGTCCGGAAGCGGGGGTGCCGGGGCCTGGGGCAGGCCCTGGCGGGGTGGCCGGCGAAGGATAGGCCACCGGGGGATCCGCCGGGCCGGAACGCGTTCGGTCGGTCCGGGGCGTCCGCCCGCCGCTCGTGCGTCGGTACGGCTTCGGGCCGAGGGGGATGGCCTCGGCGGCGTCGCCCCCTACGCTCCATGGACATGCGCAGAACACATCTGAGCCGTGCCGCGCTCGCCATGGGCCCGGCCGTCGCCGCCGGTCTGCTGTTGTCCGCGGCACCCGCCCAGGCGGACAGTCCGCTGCCGCTCACGGCCGTCTCCGACCGCCAGACGACCGCCCGGGGAGGTGAGTTCACGCTGACCCTGACGCTCACCAACCCGTACGACACCCCGATCCAGTTCGTCTACCAGAGCGTCCAGCAGACCTACGACACCAGTCTGCAGAAGGGGCTCAAGTTCACCGCCACGGCCTGCGGCCCGCAGACCAACGGCTGCAGCGACAACGTGCACGGCGGCATCGCCCGCTACGACGTCCCGCTCGCGCCCGGCGCCAGCAGCACCTTCACGGTCACCTACACCGTGGCCCCCGACTCGGCGTGCGGAGACGGCGTCCGGATCGACTTCTACTCGTACCTCTACTACGAGTACCAGGGCGGCCTGGCCAACAACTCAGGCATCCTCGGCATCGCCGGCACCCAGGTCACCTGCTGATCCGACCTCTCCTCTCCCCTCCTCTCCCTGGCGCGGGCCGTGCGGCCGCACCCCCTTGCACCCGTCAGGTGCCGGCCACCCCCGTACCGGCACCTGACGGGCCTTTCGCGTTCTCCGGCAGCTTCTCCGGCCGGTTCTCCGGCCGCAGAGTTGGAGCGGGCCGGGGCCGGAGCGGGCCGGGACGGTGTGCCGGGTTGACGGCCGGGGACGGTGTGGCGGAGGTGGGAGCGAGGCCGGGGGAGCCGGGGTCCGGGCGCGAACGGGTGTTCCGGTGGCGGCTGGGGCGCGGGGGCGGATCGCGCGAGATTCACCCTATCGGGGGGTAGTCGGCCGCCGTACGGGCTCGGTCGGGTTCTGGTGATCTAGGGTTCCGGATGGGCCGCCGGGCGATGGCGGTCCCGCTCCCGAAACTCGCCAACTTCCCCACCAGTAAGCGGATCTGATGATCCGTTGCGGACGCGTGCGCCCAGGTCGGAGCGGTACGGCCCTGGTCGCGTGGTCCGACCCACACGAATGGAGACCCCTGCCGATGCCCGTGGACACGAGCCCGGAGACACAGCAGGACCGGCAGCAGAGCCTCGCGACGGCAGCTGCCCGAAACCTTGCCACCACGACCAAGTCCGCCCCGCAGATGCAGGAGATCACCTCCCGCTGGCTGCTCAAGGTGCTCCCGTGGGTCGAGGCCCACGGTGGCGCGTACCGGGTGAACCGACGGCTCACCTACACCGTCGGCAACGGCGTGGTGGAGTTCATCAAGACCGGCTCCCAGGTCCGCGTGATCCCGCAGGAGCTGGGCGAGCTGGCCCTGCTGCGCGGCTACGAGGACGAGGAGGTGCTCACCGCCCTCGCCGACCGCTGCCAGCAGCGGGACTTCGGCCCCGGCGAGGTGCTCACCACCATGGGCGAGGCCGCCGACCGGATCTTCCTGATCGCCCACGGCAAGATCAACAAGATCGGCACCGGCAAGTACGGCGACGAGACCGTGGTGGGCGTGGCCGGTGACGGCGACCGCTTCGGCGACGACTCGCTGCTGAACCCGGACGCGGTCTGGGACTTCACCGCGAAGACCGCCACCTCCGGTGTCGCCCTCACCCTGAGCCGGGAGGACTTCGCTCGCATCCGGGACAACGCGCCCTCCCTCCAGGAGCACCTGGAGTCGTTCCTGTCCCTGCCGCTGCAGGCCCAGAACGAGCGCGGCGAGGCCGAGATCGCGATGTCGGCCGGCCACCACGGCGAGTACGAACTCCCCGGCGCCTTCGTGGACTACGAGCTCAAGCCGCGCGAGTACGAGCTGAGCGTCGCGCAGACCATCCTCAAGGTCCACACCCGGGTCGCGGACCTGTACAACCAGCCGATGAACCAGATCGAGCACCAGCTCCGGCTGACCATCGAGGCCCTGCGCGAGCGCCAGGAGCACGAGATGATCAACAACCCGGAGTTCGGCCTGCTCAACAACGCCGACTTCGACCAGCGCATCCAGACCCACTCCGGCCCGCCCACCCCGGACGACCTGGACGAGCTGCTCAACCGCCGCCGCGACCCCGACTACCTGCTGGCCCACCCCAAGGCCATCGCCGCGATCGGCCGGGAGTTCAACGCCCGGGGCATCTACCCGCACCACGTCGACCTCGGCGGGCAGCAGGTGCCGGCCTGGCGCGGGGTACCGATCCTGCCGTGCAGCAAGATCCCGATCACCAAGGAGAACACCAGCTCGATCCTGGTGATCCGTACCGGCGAGGACAACCAGGGCGTCATCGGCCTGCACCAGACCGGCCTGCCGGACGAGTACCAGCCCTCGCTGTCGGTCCGCTTCATGGGGATCGACGAGAAGGCGATCATCTCGTACCTGGTCAGCGCCTACTACTCGTGCGCGATCCTGGTGCCGGACGCGGTCGGTGTGCTGGAGAACGTCGAGATCGCGCACCGCCGCCACTGAGCACCCGGAACCCGGAACAGCGAGCGCGGGCCGTAACCGGTCGGCGCGAAGATCGTTTCACCTGATGGCGGACGGCCCGCTCCGTAGGCGGGCCGTCCGCCTGATCGCGTTTGAATGCACTTGGTCGTGCCCGATCGGTTCTGACCGGTCCAGGCCGTTGCCGCCCGCTCTCGTCGGCTGTCAGACCGAGTCCTTCCGTCCTCCCCAGTCGACCCGAGAGGTGTGTGGAGCCCATGGCGCAGCGCCGACAGTCCCGACGGATACCGCGGCACGGCGGCGGGGCCGCGGGCCCCGGGCGACGGATGCGGCTGATCGGTGCGGCGGTCGGCGCGGTGGCGATGTGCGCGCTGGTCGGCGGGGCCAGCGCCTCGGGGGCCGAACATTCCGCCGGGCACCCGAACGGTCAGGCCGTGGACACCTGGGTGTGCACCGAAACGGACCTGTCGACGTCGGTCGGTCCGGGCGGCCGCGTGGACGTCGGGGTGGACGTGGACGTCCAGGTCGATGTCAGCGTCGCCCCGGACGTCGGCCGGCACCACAGGCCGCAGCCGCCGCACGACCACGATCACGGCGGGGGCGGCGACCACGGCGGGGGCGGCGACCACGACGGGGACGGCGACCACGACGGGGGCCGGTGGCACCACCATCACCACCATCCGCACCCGTGCCCGAGCCCCACCCCGACGCCTACGCCGACTCCCACCCCCACTCCGACGCACACGCCGACACCGACGCCTACGCACGCCCCCAGCCCCACACCGACGCCGACCCACGCGCCGACACCGACGCCGTCCCCGACGGTGGCGCCCCCCGCCCCGACCCCGGTGCCCACCCTGCCGCCGTCGCCCCTGGCGGCGGGCGCCGTGCCTGCGGCCCCGGCGCCCGCCGCACCCGCCCCGCAGGCGCCGCCGCCCGCCGTGGTGCCCAGCCCCGTGCTGCCGAGCCCGGACCGACCCGGTCCGCTGTGGCCGACCCCGTCGGCGCACCCGGCGTTCAAGGTGTGGCCCTCCAGGCCGGTGCCCGTCGCGCAGCACCACCACGGTGCCTCGACGACCACCACGATGCTGCTGATCACCGTCCCCGCGGTGCTGGCGGCGGCGGCGCTGCGCCCGGGTGGCCGTGGCCGGGGCCGCGGTCGCTCCGGGTCCTGACGGCCCCGGCGTCCCTCATGACCCCGGAGCCCGACGGCTTCCGGTCCGCCCGGAGGAGCTCCGGGCCCCGCCGGGCGGTTTCCCGGGCTCGGCCGGCCGGTCGGGCCCCGGACTTCCCCGTTCACGTCACAAGCCAAGCCAGAGAAGGGAGTTCCCATGTCCGAGTGGGTGGCGCTGATCATCGCCTTGGCAGCGGCCTGTGCCGTTGTCTTGGCGGTGGTGGTGCTGAGGCGCCGTCAGCAGGGTGTCATCGAGGACGCCGACGAGACGCCCGACGTCATCGAGTACATCACGATGATGATCGGCGTGGTCTACGCGATCGTCCTCGGTCTCGCCATCGCGGGAGTCTGGGAGGCGCGCGGCGCCGCCCAGGACGACGCGTTCCGCGAGGCGCAGTCGCTGCGGGAGGTGAGCGACCGGGCCGTGGTCTACCCGGTCGAGTTCCGTGACCAGGTCCGGGCCGATGTCGACGCCTACGTCACGTACGTGGTGACCGTCGAGTGGGACTACATGGGCAAGAACGGCGAGATCACCGACAAGGGCACCCAGTTGCTGGACAAGCTCCAGAACGAGGTGGTCAGTCGGCCGCCGGCCTCCGACCTGGAGTCCCAGGCCTACCAGCCGATGACGGACCGGATCAGCCAGGCCTTGGACGCCCGCAACCAGCGAGGCCAGAACGCCGGGCCGACCATGCCGGGCGTGGTCTGGTTCGGGCTGATCGGCGGGGCGGTGGTGACCGTCGGGATGCTGTTCGCGCTCCAGATCAGGCGCACACCGCGGGAGTTGATCCTGGCGGCGTGCTTCAGCGTGCTGATCGCCTTCCTGCTGTTCATGATCTGGGACTTCGACGATCCGTTCGCCCGGAGCGTCTCGGTCACCACCCAGCCGTTCACGGACCTGTTCCCCTCGCTCAACCTCACGAGCTGAGCGGCCCGGGAGCGTGCGCCGGTGGTCCCGGGCGGGGCCACCGGCGCACACAGGTGAGGTGACGTCAGCGCAGGCTGCTGTCCATCGAGTTGAGCATGGTGCCGGAAGCGTCGTCGTTCTCCAGGGAGAAGGCGAACAGGCCGCCCAGGCCCTTGGCCTTGGCGTAGGCCCCGCGCGCCTGGACGGCCTGCGGGGTGTCGCCGGTCCAGAAGTTGGTGCCGTCGTAGACCCAGCTGCTCTCCGTCACCGGATCCCAATGGGTCTGCGCGGCAGTCGGGTTGAGCTCCTTCCAGGCTGCCAGTCCGGCCTCCTGGCTGAGCGGCTTGGCGGCCGTCGGTCCGGTCGCGCTCTGGTACAGGCCGTAGTCGGAGCCGGCCGGGACGCCCGTCCAGCCGCGCCAGTAGAACGGGATGCCGAGCACGACCTTGTTCGCCGGGAAGCCGCCGGGGATGCCGTACTCGGGCAGGCCGGTGGTGTACGCGGCGAGCGTGGTGTCCACGTTGTACTTGCGGGTGCCGGGGGTGATCGGCGTGGTCGGGTCGGCCGGGCTGTCGTGCAGCGGGTCCTGGTGGTTGGTCGGGCCCTTGGCGTCCCAGGAGCCGTGCATGTCGTAGGACATCACGTCGGCGTAGTCCAGGTAGGCGCCGATCTTGTCGGTCTCCAGCTGGGCGATCTTGTCCTGGCCGCTGGGGAGCGCGGCGCTCAGCAGGTACCGCTTGCCCTGGGCGGCGCCGAGGGCGTCCAGCTGGGTGCGGAACTCCTTGAGCAGCAGGGTGTAGTTCTGCTTGTCGGCGGGGGAGTAGTGGTTCCCGGTGTGGCCGCCGGCCGAGCCCGGGTACTCCCAGTCGATGTCGACGCCGTCGAAGATGCCGGCCGCCGAGGCCTGCCCGCCGGAGGCGTCACCGGCGACGCCGGTCGGGAGGTTCCCCTTGAGGAACATGTCGAGGCAGGAGGAGACGAAGGTCTTCCGGGAGGCGTCGGTGGCGGCCGCGTCGGAGAAGTACTTGGAGTACGTCCAGCCGCCGATCGAGATGGTGAAGCGCAGGTTCGGGTACTTGGCCTTGAGCTGGCGCAGCTGGTTGAAGTTGCCCTTGAGCGGCTGCTCCCAGGTGTCGCTGCCGCCGTCCACGCTGGTGCCGGAGTTGTAGTCGGACTGGTAGTCGGCGTAGGCGTCGCCCGCGCCGTCACCGGCGTTGGGGTCGGAGTCGTTGGCCGAGTCGGAGGCCTTCACCGCCTGGAAGCAGGTGAACTTGCTGGGGTCGATGTTGGCGAAGGCGTAGTGGATGACGTCCAGCTTGTTCGCGGCGCCGCTGGTGTCGACGTTCTTCGGGTAATACGCGTTCTCGTAGATGCCCCACTGGTCGAAGTAGGCCGAGCGGACGGGTGGTTGGGCGGGCGCGGCGGCGGTCGTGGTGCTCACCGGGGCGGACTGGGCGGAGGCGTGGCCGCCCGAGTAGCCCTGGACGCTGAAGGTGTAGCCCCGGCCGGGCAGCAGGGAGCTGACGGCCACCGAGGTGCCCATCGAGGTGGCGACCAACTGGCCGTTGGACCACACCTTGTAGGAGACCGGGCCGTCGCCGGTGCTCAGGGTCGAGGGCTGCCAGGTGAGCACGACGGCGCCGGAGGTGACCTTGCTGATCGTGACGCCGGTCGGGGTGGTGACCTTGCCGTCCCCGGCCGGGCCGCTCGCGGTGGCGGTCGCGGTGGGGGAGCCGGTGGGACTTCCGGTCGGGCTGCCGGTCGGCGAGCCGGTGGCGGTCGGGCTGCCGGTGGGCGAGCCGGTGGGGGAGCCGGTGGCCGTCGGGCTGGCGGAGGCCGTGGGGCTGCCGCTCGCGGTCGGGCTGGTCGAGGAGGTCGGCCCGCCCGGGCCGGCCAGGGTGAGGTCGTCCGCGTAGTAGCCGCCGGTGCCGTACCAGCCGTGGGTGAAGACGGTGACGGAGGTGGTGGTGGCGCCGGTGGTGAAGGTGCTGCTCAGTTGGTTCCAGCCGGTGCCGCCGGGCGTCCAGCTGGAGGCGTTGACGCCGGCCCCGGTGGCGCCGAGGTAGACGTAGCTGCCCTGCACCCAGCCGGCCAGGGTGTACGAGGTGTTGGGCTGGACGGCGACGGTCTGCTGGCACTGCGCGGTGTCGGAGCCGGAGGCGGCCCCGCTGAGCGCGTGACTCCCACCGTGCACCGGGGTGGTGACGACCGAGCCGTTGGAGCAGCTCCAGCCGGCCAGGGTGCCGGTCTCGAAGTCTCCGTTGGCCAGCAGGTTGACCGGGGTGGCGGCGGCGGAGCCGAAGGTGAGGGCGAGGGCGGCGCCGCTGGTGGTGAGCGTGGCGGCCAGGGCCAGGGCGGTGGCCCGTCTGCGCCGGGCGGCCCGGCGGGCGGTACGCCCCCGGGCGGGCGGCTTGGGCCGTGCGGGCAGGACGCGGTCGTACATGGGCGGTGTCCTCCGGATGTGTGGGGGTTCCGGCGGTGCGTGGCCCGGACGGGCCGTGGGGAGCCGGCCCGGGCGCGGTGGGGGCGCACGGGCGGGTGGCGCGGGCTGGGCGGGTGGCGCGGGCTGGACCGGTGACGCGGGCTGGGCGGGTGCTCAAGGCGTGCGGTGCGTGGCCATGGCGGAGCCCGTGGTCCGGACGCGTCACGACAGAACAGATTGGACTGGACCAATATTCGCCGTCAAGGGTGTCCACCCGCTGGACGGCCCCGGGCCGGGAAGGGCGGTGCAACGGTAGGTTGACCGGGACGGAGCAGACCCGCCGAACGGAGGAGCGCATGGACAGTCAGGGCTGGGACGACCGCTACGCCGCGAGTGAACTGGTGTGGGGTACCGCGCCCAACCGGTGGGTGGTCCGCGAACTGACCGGACACACCCCCGGCCACGCCCTCGACCTGGCCACCGGGGAGGGCCGCAACGCCATCTGGCTGGCCGCCCAGGGCTGGGAGGTCACCGGCCTGGACTTCTCCGCCGTCGCCCTCGAACGCGCCGAACGGCTCACCTCCGAACTCCCCGACGAGGTCGCCGACCGCCTCACCTGGCGGCACGGCGACGCCCTCGGCTACGAAGCCCCCGGGGCCGGCTACGACCTCGTCCTGGTCGCCTACCTCCAACTGCCCGCCGACGACCGCCGGGCCGCGCTGCACCGTGCCGCCGAGGCGCTCGCCCCCGGCGGCACCCTGCTGGTGATCGGGCACGACCTGAGCAACCTCACCGAGGGCGTCGGCGGCCCGCAGGACCCGGCGGTGCTGTTCACCCCCGAGGACGTCCTCGCCGACCTCGCCGGGCACGGCCTGCGCACCGTACGGGCCGAGCGCGTCCACCGCGAGGTCGGCGCCGATCCCGGACACCGGGGCGCCGGCCCGGGCACCGCGATCGATGCGCTGGTGCGGCTCCAGCGGGGTGCCGAATGACCGCCCGCCCCACCCGGCGCCTGCTGCTCACCGGCCTCGTGGCCGCCGCTCCGCTGGCGCTGGCGGGCTGCTCCGCCGGGAAGAAGGACAAGGCCGGCAAGACCGGCCCGGTGGCGAAGGCCAGCGACCCGGGCGGGGCCGCCTTCGTGATGATCATCCGGCACGGCGAGAAGCCCGACGGCAGCCGGCCCGGCCTGGACGAGAACGGCAAGCAGGACGGCAAGTCCCTCACCCAGCGCGGCTGGGACCGTGCCAAGGCCCTGCCCACCCTGTTCGCCCCGCCCGCGACCGGGCTGCGCACGCCGGCCCGGATCTACGCCGCCACCGACCAGGGCCCGATGGCCGGCGCCCACCGGATGCGGCAGACCGTCACGCCGCTCGGCGCCAAGCTCGGGCTGACCGTGGACACCACCTACGCCGAGTCCCAGGAGTCCGAACTGGCCGGCGCCGCCCTCACCGGGGCCCAGCCGGTGATGATCTGCTGGGAGCACTCCAGGATCCCGCGGATCGTCGAGGCGCTCGGCGCCGCCGACAGCGGGGCACCCGCCGCCTGGCCGGACCGGTTCGACCTGGTCTGGGTCTTCTCCCGCCCGGCCGGCGGGGCCTGGACCTTCCAGGAGGTGCGCCAGCACCTGCTGGACGGCGACGCCTGACAGGGCGGGAATCAGCCGGCTTGAGGGTGTCGAGGCAACTCTGCACGTCGGCGGGCTCGTTGAAGGTGCCGTCGGCGATCCGGGCGTAGCGGGCCCGGTCGGGCCAGGCCGTCGGAGCGGCTCCGTGGCGACCCTGGACGGTGCACCGCCCACCCGTTCGGCCCCCGGCTACGGCGGACGTCCGACCGGCGAATCCCTCAGTGTGCGGAGCGCCGCCGGAAGTGAGGCCCGGGGGACTGCTGGGTAAGGGTCTCCCGAGCTGGCGTCCGATGATCATAGATTTCTTCGCGTGCGATAGGTTCGCAGCACGGACGGCGGTAGGAACGAGGAGAACACGATGACCGTTTCGCTGGCCAAGGGGCAGAAGATCAGCCTGGAGAAGCCGGGCGGTGGACAGTTGACCGTGGTCCGGATGGGCCTGGGCTGGCGGGCCGTGCAGCGCAAGGGTTTCCTGGCCAAGCTGCTGTCCGCCGGGCAGGAGGTCGACCTGGACGCCTCGGCGGTGCTGTTCGCCGGCGGCAAGGCGGTGGACGTGGTCTTCTTCCAGCACCTCACCAGCAACGACGGCTCGGTGCGGCACAGCGGGGACAACCTGGTCGGCGGCGCGGGCGACGCGACCGACGACGAGTCGATCACCGTCGACCTGACCAAGGTGGCCGCCGAGGTCGACCAGATCCTGTTCACGGTCAACTCCTTCACCGGACAGACCTTCCAGGAGGTCGAGGCCGCCTTCTGCCGGCTGGTGGACGAGACCACCGGCACCGAGCTGGCCCGCTACACCCTGACCGGCGGCGGAGCGTACACCGCCCAGATCATGGCCAAGGTGCAGCGCACGCCGGGCGGTTGGCAGATGGCCGCGATCGGCCAGCCGGCCGCCGGGCGCACCTTCCAGGACTTGATGCCGGAGCTGGTCAAGCACCTCTGACCGGTTCTCGGTTCGGCTCTCCTCGCCCTGGGTCGCCCCGGGTCGCCCCCGGGTCGCCCCCGGGTCCGGCGCTGTGGACGCTACTCGACGTCCCGGCGCCGGAATCCGGCCAGCGCCAGCGCGATCAGCGCGGCCGCGACCAGGGTGAGCAAGGCCAGCGGCGTCCAGTCCATCGGCGCCGCCGGGAGCCGGGGCACCCGGCCGAACGGGGAGAGCCGGTCCAGGCCCGCCGGGAGCTTCAGCAGCGGGCCCAGGTAGCCGATCACGAACGCGTAGCCGGGCACGGCCCAGGCCAGCGGCAGGGCCCGGGGCAGCCAGCCGTAGACCGCGGCGGCGAAGCCCACCGTCACCCAGAGGGCGGGCGCGAAGGCCAGCGCCGCGCCGGTCAGCCGCAGGAACACGCCCCCGTCGCCGGTGGACAGCGCCCCGGCCAGACCGAAGCCCACGCCCGCCGCCAGCATCACGGCGGTCGAGCCCAGGAGCGCTGCCGCCAGGTGCGCGCCCAGCCAGCGGGACCGCGACACCCCGGCGGCCAGCACCGGCACCGCCCGCCCGGCGCTCTCCTCGCCGCGCGGGCGCAGCGTCGCCAGCACCGCGTAGACGCCGCCGACCACCGCGACCACCAGCATGGTCAGCGCGGCGAAGGAGTCGGCGAGGGTGTGACCGCCGAGCCGGGCCAGCGCCTCCTTGATCTGGTCGACGTCCTTGAGCATCGAGTCGGCCTGGCCGAGCAGCGAGCCGTACATCGCACCGAGCAGCAGCAGGGCGACCGCGAAGCCGCCGATCAGACCGCGGTGCAGCCGCAGCGCCAGACCGAGCGGGGTGCCCAGGGCGGGGCTGCCGGTGGCCGGGCCGGGACGGGTGGCGCGCAGCCCGGCGCCGAAGTCCCGGCGGGTGCTCAGTGCGAACCCGGCCGTGGCGGTGCCGGCGGTCAGGGCCAGTGCGGGCAGCAGCGGCCACCAGCGGTCGTCGACGAAGGGGTAGCCGCGCTGCAGCCAGCCGATCGGGGAGGCCCAGGAGAGCGCCGACCCGCCGGCGTCCCCGGCGGCGCGCAGCGCGTAGCCGGCGCCGAGCACGGCGAGGGCCAGCCCGGAGGCCGTCCGGGTGTGCGCGGTGATCTGCACGGCGACGGCGGCCACCGCGCCGAACAGCAGCCCGCCGACGGCGGTGGCGGCGCCGAACAGCAGCGCGCCGGCGCCGGTCAGCCCGGGGACGCCGAGGCCGGGCAGGCCGGCGGCCAGCAGCAGGCCGAGGGCGAGGTCGGCGACGGCGGCGGTGGCCAGCGCGGCGGCCAGCTGGGCGTGCCGGCCGACGGCGGCCGAGCGGACCAGTTCGGCGCGGCCGCTCTCCTCCTCGGCCCGGGTGTGCCGGGTGACGGTCAGCACGCTCAGCAGGCCGGCCAGGACGACCAGCAGGCCGAGCAGCCGGTGGCCGAGCATCGCGCCCCAGGTGTAGTCGGCCAGGTAGTGCGCCGGACCGGTCATGGCGAGCACGGCAGGACTGCCCGAGCCGTGGGCGATCGCGGCGCGGTCGGCGGCGGTCGGGTAGACGGTGTGGACGCTGTCGGCGGTGGCCAGGGTGAGCAGGGCGAGGCCGAGCACCCAGGTGGACAGCCGGATCCGGTCGCGGCGCAGGGCGAAGCGCAGCAGGGTGACGGTGCCGGTGAAAGCGCGGGGCCCGTCGGTGCGGGCCGGGCCGGTGCGCCGGGTGGCGGGTGCGGCGGCGGTCATCGGACGGCATCCGGGTCGGATGTGTGCCCGTTGGCGGCCAGCTCGTCGCCGTAGTGGCGAAGCATCAGCTCCTCCAGCGTGGGCGGGTGGCTGACCAGGGTGCGCAGCCCGGCCTCACTCAGCTTCCGTACCGCGGCGTCGAGTTGGTCGCCGTCGACGGCGAAGTGGACCCGCCGGCCGTCGGTGCGCAGGGTGTGCACGCCCGTCAGCACGTCCAGCCCGGTGACCGGGCGGTCGGTCTCCGCTTCGACGGTGGTGCGGGTGAGGTGGCGCAGTTCGGCCAGGGTGCCGCTCTGCACCACCCGGCCCTGCCGGATGATGCTGACCCGGTCGCCCAGCTTCTCGACCTCGTCCAGGATGTGGCTGGAGAGCAGGACGGTGCGGCCCTGTGTCTTGGCCTGCCGGACGACGTCCTGGAAGACCACCTCCATCAGCGGGTCCAGGCCGGAGGTCGGCTCGTCCAGCAGCAGGAGCTCGGCGTCGGAGGCGAGGGCGGCGACGATGGCGACCTTCTGCCGGTTGCCCTTGGAGTAGCTGCGGCCCTTCTTGGTCGGGTCGAGGTCGAAGCGCTCGACCAGTTCGTCCCGGCGGCGCCGGTCGAGCCGGCCGCGCAGTCGGGAAAGCAGGTCGATGGCCTCGCCGCCGGTGAGGTTGGGCCACAGTTCGACGTCGCCGGGGACGTAGGCGAGGCGGCGGTGCAGCTCGACGGCGTTTTTCCACGGGTCCTTGCCGAGCAGCCGGGCGCTGCCGCCGTCCGCGCGCAGCAGACCGAGCAGGACACGGAGGGTGGTGGACTTCCCGGCTCCGTTGGGGCCGAGGAAGCCGTGGACCTCGCCGGTCTCGACGGTGAGGTCCAGGCCGTCCAGCGCGGTGGTCCGGCCGAAGGTCTTGCGCAGGCCGGACAGGATGATGGCCTTGGTCATGCTTCTGAAGGTATCGTAGGTTCAGAAAAACGTGAAGATTGGGAAGCGTTAAAGTTCGATCAGGGGATGGATGATCCCCGGAGAGGGGCGAGGGGTGGAGCAGACGCCGGAGAGGGCGCCGGAGCAGACGGAGAAGGCGCCGTGGCACGGGCGTGAGCGGGCCGTGTCGGACTTCGTCGAGCGGTTCGCGGCCGAGTTGGTGGTCGCGGGCATGGGCCGGATGCCGTCCCGGATCTTCTCCTGCCTGATGGCCGAGGAGAGCGGTGTGCTGACCTCCGCCGAGCTCTCCGAACGGCTGCAGATCAGCCCGGCCGCGGTCTCCGGCGGGATGCGCTACCTGATCCAGGTCGGCCTGGTCGCGAAGGAGCGTGAGCCCGGCTCGCGGCGCGACCGCTACCGGGTGCTCAACGACGTCTGGTTCGAGTCGCTGACCCGACGCGACGAACTGCTGCTGCGCTGGGTCCGGGTGCTCAAGGACGGCGAACTGGCCGTCGGCGTGGGCACGGTGGCGGCGGAGCGGCTGGCGGAGAGCGCGGCCTTCTTCGAGTTCATGATCGACGAGCTGCACGGGATGCTCGGCCGCTGGCGCGAGCACCGGGCGGCGATGAGAGCGGGGGAGTAGGCCCCCGCCGGGGCTCTCCGCCGGGGCCCGCTCCCGGTGAACGCGCCGACGGCGGCAGAGCGGGTCCCTTCGGGCCGGTCTGCCGCCGTCGGCGGTGCTGTTCGCGGAGCTGTCTGTGGCTACTTCTGCACGGTCACTTCTTCACGGTCGCCGAGGGCGAGGGCGACAGTGCGGCGCTGGGCGTGCCGGTCGGCGCGGTGGTGCCGGAGGCGGCAGCGGCGCTCGGGCTGCCGCTCGGGCTGCCGCTCGGCGTGGGCGTCGGGCAGCCGGTCGGGGTGCCGCTGGGCGTGGCCGTCGCGGACGGGCTGCCGGACGGCGTGGCCGTCGGGGAGGGCGAGCCGGTGGGCGTCGCGGTGCCGGTGGGCGTCGCCGCCGGGCTCGGGCAGGACGTCGGCGTGCCCGTGGGGGTGCCGGACGGAGTGGTGGTCGGGGTGGCCGTCGCGGACGGGCTGCCGGACGGCGAGCCGGTCGGGGTGGTGGTGGGCGTGGTGGTCGGAGTGGCCGTCGGGCTCGCGGAGGGCGAGGGCGAACCGCTGGGGCTCGGCGTGGTGGTCGGCTCCGTGGACGGCGTCGGGCTCGGCGTGCCGGTCGGGGTCGCCGTCGGGGACGGGCTGCCGGACGGTGTACCGGTCGGGGTGTCGCCCGAGGTGCCCGTGCCGCCGGACGGCCGGAGGAACGGCGAGGGCGAGGAGCCGGGCAGGGTCGGGGCGCCGGGGCGGTCCGCGACGGTGGTGACCGTGCCGCTGCCGAAGTGGGCCATCCAGTTGCGGACGGTGCGCAGGTACTCGGCGGAGTTGTTGTAGCTGAGGACCGCCCGGTCCAGTTGGGCCGGGTCGGAGAGGTCCCGGCCGCCCGCGCACAGGTAGCGGCCCGCTGTCTCGGCGGCGTCGAAGACGTTGTTCGGGTCGGCGTTGCCCTTGCCGGTGGCGTCCACGCCCCAGGAGGCCCAGGTGGACGGGATGAACTGCATCGGGCCGACCGCGCGGTCCCAGCGGGAGTCGCCGTCGTAGCGGCCGCCGTCGGTGTCGGGTATCGCGGCGAAGCCGTTGCCGTCCAGCGCCGGGCCGAGGATCGGGGTGAGCGTCTTTCCGGCGGCGTCCACCTGGCCGCCGTTGGCCTGGCCGGACTCGACCTGGCCGATCGCGGCGAGCAACTGCCAGGGCAGGTGGCAGCCCGGCGAGCGCTGGGCCAGCGAGGTCTCGGCCTGGCGGTAGGCGGCGAAGACGGTGGCGGGCAGCGAGGCGCCGGTGGCGCCGAAGGGGCCGGCCGAGGGCAGGCCGGGCTGGGTGCCGGGCGGCTGCGGGAGCTGGACGGCGCTGCCGCCGTCGGCCGCGGTGTCGGGGAGGCCGACGGCGGGGCCGCCGAACGGGGCGGAGGGGCTGCCCTGGGTCTGGCCGGCGCCGTCCTGGGCCGGTCCGGCATCGGCGGCGGCGACCTGGGCGAGTCCGAGGCCCGAGACCTGAGAGCCGGTCAGCGCGGCCAGCGCGGCGAGTGCCGCCGCCGTCCCCGTGACCCGCTTGCCGAGCCGCACCTTCCGCCCGTCGTTGGCACTGCCGAACCTCGCCGCCATCTGATGCCCCTCCCCGTCGCCGTCCGGACCCTCCCGGAACGGTTGAGCCGTCGTCATCGTGCCCGCCCGTCGATCGGCGGCACCTGCCACCGGTGACGATTAGTATCACGACGATCTGACAGGGACAGGATGGGCGGGAGGCGTCCCGGGGCCCATCGAGGCGTTGGCGCCGCACCTCAGCCGGGGTGCGGCCGGCCCGGAGCCCCGCCCCGGGGTCGTCGGCGGTGTCATCTCCGGTGCGGCGGAACGGAGTTGGACGAGGCTCAACTCCGGGCAGTCGGGCGCTCCGGCGGTCGGACGGGCGGGTCGAAGCGCGGGGGTGGTGCGTGGGCGTCGTTTCGGGCTCCCCGGCGGCGCCCGTGGCACTCCCCTCTGACCTGCCGGGATGTCCACCGGGAGTCGGGCTTGCACTAGCAGGGCGGACGGCCCGGCGCCAGGGGGCGTCCCCAACTCGGCCCTGGACGGATGACGTTCAGGTGAAAGTGGGCATGCCAGGAATCCCGGTCCGGCATGCTGTGCCGCGTGACCATGCGGATGGAGGCCGAAACCGTGAGCGCGAACCTGCCGGAGAGCGTCGCCGAGGGGGCGGTGGTCCTGCCGGCACCCCCCAGAGTGGTGGACGACCTGGCCCGTGACCTGACCCAGGCCGCCGCCGCCGTCCGGGCGGTGTCGCGCAGCGGCCGCACCACCGGCGGGGACGTCTCCGTCGCCGCCTACACCGCCGTGGTGTGCACCGGGCGTTCAGCCGCCCGCGCCCTGGAGGAGGCCGCGGCCTGGTGCCGGCAGGCCTCCGACGCCGAGGTGCACTCGCTCGCCTGGGCACGGGTGCCGGGGCACCGGCTCGACGTCTTCGAGTACCGCGTCACCATGGCCGTCAGCTTCCCCGACGACGAGACCGGCGAGTACCTCGGGGACACTCATCATTCGTGCCGCTGACATCGTATGATCGCCTCCATGGGTGATCGGGGTACGAACGAGACGTCCGGCGCAGTCGCCGACGCCAGTGTCAACGAGGCTTCGGCAGAAGCCGTTTCGGCTCCGGAGGGTGAGGACGGCAGCGGCGGCCCGCGCGAGCTGTCGCGGGCCGCGGCCGTCGGTGCCACGGTGGTGTGCATCGTCAGCGGCTGCGCGGCGATGCTGGCCGTGCTCCACTGGCTGGGCTGGACCGTCCCGGGTATCGGCTGGATCGTCGCCAAGGCCGGGATCAAGCTGTCCGTGGGCGGCTTCGCGGTACTGGCCGTCGCCGCTGACTACCTGCGCGGCAAGTTCCGCCCCAAGAACGGCAGTTGACCGGTCCGTAGCTCAACCGGCCGGTGGGGCCGGGCAGGTGAGGTCCTGCTCCGGCGCCTGGTCGTCCAGCAGATAGCGCTCGACGGTGTCCGTGACGCAGGCGTCCGACCCCGGGTACTGGCCGTGGTTGCCGTTGCTGGTGACGGTCACCAGCTTCGAGCCGCGCAGCGCGCGGTGCGCTCCGAGCGCCGCCTCGTAGTACGTCGCCGGGTCGTGCAGCGAGTTGAGCATCAGCACCGGCGGCAGGTGGGCGCCGGTGACCTTCACCTTGGGGGCCGGGTCCGTCGGCCAGGCCGCGCAGACCGCGCTGAAGGCCAGCGTGCGGGCGCCGATCAGCGGGTAGCGGGCGGTGTTCTCCGCGCCGCGCTCGATCCAGGTGTCCATGGACTTGGTCCACGGGGTGTCGCCGCACGTCACCGAGAAGTACTCGGCGAGGAACTCCGGGCTGAGGTACTGGCCGAACAGTCGGCTGGCCGTCTGCTTGGCCGTCGGGTCGGCGCCCGGCCAGTCGTCCAGGGCGGTCAGCGCGCTCGCCAGCAGGGGGAAGGCCTTCTCGCTGTAGATCGCGTTGATGGTGCCGTTGTCCAGTTGGTTCGGGCCGAGCGTCAACGAGCCGTCGGTGATGGGCCGGTCGTGCAGGTCGGCGCGCCGCTGCTCCCAGTGCGCCTTGACCTCCTCCGGGGTCGAGCCCCAGTGGTAGGTGGTGTCCCGGGCGGCCATCCAGGGCAGGAAGTCCTCCTCGAACCGGCGCTGGAAGCTCATCGGCTGGCCCAGCTCGTACTGCTCCCAGGTGCCCTCGAAGCCGATGTTGCTGTCCAGCACCATCCGCTCGACCCGGTGCGGGAAGAGCGTCCCGTAGTATGCGCCGATCATGGTGGCGTAGGAGGCGCCGTAGTAGCTGATCTTCTTCTCGCCGAGCAGTGAGCGGAAGAGGTCCATGTCGTGGACGGTCTGCTCGGTGGTCAGGTACGGCAGGAGGTCGCCGCTGTGCTCCTGGCAGTCGGCCACCAGCTTGCGGGAGTCGGCGATGACCCGGTCGACGGCCGCGGGGGACTGGTCCCGGTAGTCCCCGGCCAGGAACTCCTGGAAGTCCTCCTGGCTCTGGCACTGGACCTTGGTGCTGCGGCCGACGCCGCGCTGGTCGAATCCGGCGATGTCGTACACGGCGGCCACCGCGGGGGCGCCCTGGACGAGGTCCACCGGTCGCAGCAGGCCCTGCCCGCCCGGGCCGCCCGCGGTCTCCATCAGCGTGCCCTTGCGGTGCGCCTGGTCGGTGGCGCGGTGCCGGGAGACGGCGATGGAGAGGTCGGCCCCGGAGCCGGGATGGTGCCAGTCGCGAGGGACGGCCATGGTGGCGCAGTCGAGCGTCGGCTGCCCCGTGCAGGGCTGCCAGTCGAGCGTCTGGTGGGTGTAGCGGGCCGGCGCGCGCTCGGCGTCGCCCGGGTCACGGCCCGCGTCGGCGTTCGCCGTGGCGGGCAGGGCGAGGCCGGCGAGGACCGCGGTGGCGAGGACGGCGGCCGCGCGGCGGGTGCGGGATGCGGTGGTGTTCACGGGAACGATCCTGTCCGGCCCGCACCTGACGCGCGATGGGGCAGGACACCGTCTTCGTGGTGGTGCTGGATGCACCCCGGAGCCGGGGGTATCCAGCACCCCGGGCGCCTCGGCGCGCTCAGTAGGCGGCGGTGAAGCGGGCCCGCCGGTGCACCGGCCGCTCGGCCTCGTCGAGCAGCACCACGGCGAGGTCCTCCATCGAGATCGCCGAGTTGCCCCCGGCGTCGACCAGCAGCTCGTCCCGGCCGAGCCGGAAGACGCCGGTGCGCACCCCGGGCTCCAGCAGGGCGGCCGGGCTCAGGTACGTCCAGTCGACGTCCCGGTCCGCGCGGTAGAGGTCCAGCTGCTCGCCGCAGGCCAGCGCGATCGGCCGGATCTCCGCGGGGAACCCGGGCGATTCCACCAGGATCGTGCCGTCGGTGCCCGGGACGGTCAGGCTGCCCGCGCCGCCGACGGCGAGCAGCCGCACGCCGGTGCCGGCCAGGCCGGCCAGCAGACCCCGGGTGACGGCGGCCAGTTCGTGCTCGCGGCCGGGCGCCGGCCGGGTGGCGGTGATCACCAGGTCCTGCCCGGTGGCGATCCGGGCGACGTCCCCGGGGGCGCCGGCGTCACCGACGGCGAGGGTGACGGCCGGCGGCAGGTCGTGCGGCTTGGCCGGGTCCCGGACGACGGCGGTGACCTCGTGGCCGCGGGTGAGCGCCTCGGTCACGACCCGTCGGCCGACGTTGCCGGTGGCGCCGAACACGGTGATGCGCATGAAGGTTTCTCCTTGGATTCCTTGAACGGGACTGCGGTGGTGCGGTGGTGCGGTGGTGCGGGGACTGCGGGACTGCGGGGCGGGCTCAGGCGTTCCCGCACACCGTGCTCGGCCGGACGTCCGGTGCCGGGTCGGCGGGCTCCGGCGCTGTCGCGGTCGCGGTCGCCTTCGCGGCGGCGGGGCCGAGCCGTCGGGTCTGGGCGACGATCAGCGAGCCGAGCACCACCACCGCGCCGACCGCCTGCAGCGGGCTGAGGTCCTGGCCGAGCGCCAGCCAGCCGACCAGGGTGGCGACCACCGGGCTGAGCAGGGAGAGGAAGGACAGCGAGGTGGGCGGCAGCGCGCGCAGCCCGCGGAACCAGATGGCGTAGGTGAGCGCCGCGCCGATCAGGCAGAGGTAGGCGTAGCCGAGCACGTTGTCGGCCGTGTAGTGGGTGGGTGGGGCACCCTCGCTCAGCAGGGTCACCGGCACCAGCAGCAGCCCGCCGGCGGTGAGTTGCCAACCGGTGGTGGCGAGCAGCGGCGCGGGGGAGACCCAGCGCTTGGAGAGCACGACGCCGAAGGCCATCACCACCGCGCCGCCGAGCGCGGCGGCCACCCCGATCGCGTCCAGCCGGGCGTCGGAGCGCAGCACCAGCAGGCTGACGCCCGCCACGCCGGCGATGCCGGAGAGCACGGTGCGCAGGGTGAGCCGGTCGCCGAGCAGCCCGGCCGAGAGTCCGGCGGTGATCAGGGGCTGGACGGCGCCCACGGTGGCCGCGATGCCGCCGGGGAGGCGGTAGGCGGCGGTGAACAGCAGGGCCTGGAAGGCGCCGATGTTGAGCGCGCCGAGGACGAGTGCGCGCCACCACCAGCCGCCCTTGGGCAGGGTGCGGGTGAGGGCGATCAGCAGCAGCCCGGCGGGCAGGCAGCGGATGACGGCGGCGAGGAGCGGACGGTGGGGCGGGAGCAGCTCGGTGGTGGCGAGGTAGGTCGTCCCCCAGATGGCGGGGGCGAGGGCTGTCACCAGCACGACGGTGAGTCGATTGCTTAGCACTAAGCCAATGTATCTCGGCGCTAAGGTAGTTTTCGGCGAATGTCGTTGGTGACGTGGCTCACAGTTACCTCATCGCTAAGGAATTCTGCTGCGTCGCCTACCCTGGACCCGTGGCAGATCACCTCGACCGCGTCGTCGCGCAATGGGGCGCCGAGCGCCCCGACCTGGACGTCTCCCCGATGGAGGTGTTCGGCCGACTCAAGCGCCTCTACCGCCTGGTGGACGCCGAACTCAACCGCACCTTCGCCGAGCACGGCCTGGACGCCCCCTCCTTCGACGTCCTGGCCACCCTCAAGCGCAGCGGCCCTCCCTACCGCCTCACCCCCACCGGCCTGATGCAGTCCGCCATGGTCACCTCCGGCGCGATCACCCAGCGCCTCGACCGCCTGGAGGCCCGCGGCCTGGTCACCCGCACCCGCAGCGACCAGGACCGCCGCAGCCGCGACGTCGAACTCACCCCCGAGGGCCACGCCCTGATCGACCGCGCCCTGCCCGACCACATCGCCAACGAGCACCGGATGCTGGCCGGCCTCGACGAGGCCCGGACGGCCGCCCTGATCGACGGCATGCGCGTCCTGCTCGCCGACCTCGGCGACGACACCTCCGGCTGACCGACCCGGACGAACCGTTTGCCGAGCCCGGCCGTCCTCGCCTTGGATGGCGGCCATGGACGATCCGATCCGGCACGCGCTCCCCGTCGGCGTCCGGCGTGCGGTGGACGAGCACCTGACCGTCGGGCGCCACGTCCACGCGATCAAGGCGATCCGCGACGCGTCGCCGGAACCGGCGCCCGGCATCCAGGCCTGCGTCGACGTGATCGCGGACCGGATGGCGGAGCTCGGCCTGCTGTCGAGCGGCCCGCCCCCGCCGGCCGGGCGCTCCGCCCCGGCGGTGGCCGACGCCTGACGGGCGCCCCGGGGCGGTCCCGGTCCGCGGCCCCGCCGAGCTGCGGGCCGCGATCGTGAATCGTAGGCGCCGGCGCCGCACGGGTCAGGGGTTGACGGCCACCGCCTTGAAGAAGGTGTAGTGGAACGTCCCGCCCGGCTCGGCCGCGCGGCGCAGCTCGGCGATGCCGCGGTCGAAGGCCTCCGGGGTGGTCAGCCCGGCGGCCAGGGCCTCCGGGCGGACGGCCTCGACCATGGCGACGAAGGTCCGCCGGGTGAAGCCGTCCACCAGGGCCGGCCGGCCGTCGTCGGCGTAGACCGTGCGGGGGCGGACGGTCACCTCCGCGAAGCCGGCCGCCGTCAGCAGCGGGTGGAGCCGGCGGCCGAGCAGGGCGTCGCCGCCCGCCCCGGCCTGGAGGCGGACCAGGTGGTCGATGGTGCGCCGGGCCGCCGGGGTCTCCGGGTGGAAGAAGGCCGAGCCGTGGTCGCCCTCGATCACGGTGATCGTGCCGCCCGGCCGCAGCAGCCTGCGCAGGGCGGCCAGTCCGGCGGCCGGGTCGGGCAGGTGCTCCAGCACGAAGCACAGGAAGACGTGGTCGAACGCGCCGTCCGCGAACGGCAGTCGGTGCAGGTCACCGTGGTGCCAGGTGACCTGGGCGGTCGGCGCCAGCGCGGTGATCCGGGCCCGGGCCTCGGCCAGCGACTCGGCCGAGACGTCGGCCGCCGTCAGCAGTACGCCCGGACTGGCGGCCAGCAGGTGCGCGGTCTGCGCACCCACCCCGCAGCCCGCCTCCAGCACCCGGCTGCCCGCCGGGTAGGCGGTGTCGGTGTGCAGCAACTCGGCGAGGGTGTCGGCCTGGTCGCCGAGGCGCTGGGCCTCGGTGTCCGAGTAGCCGTGGACGTAGGGGGCGGCGGGGAACGGGCCGGTTTCGGTGGTCATGGCTCCACCCTCGCGCCAGTATGGACCGGTGGACAGGTCCAAAGACGCCGGGAACGACAGGTCCAAAACGGTGCGCCGGGATGCGGAGGCCGGACGGGACGAGGAGGCCGGGCGGGCTGGGGGAGTCGGGCGGGCCGGGGAAGTCGGCGCCGACTTCCTCCAACTCGACGCCGCCGAGGCCCCGCCCGGCGGGCTCACCGACTGGCTGACCGGCCGGCTGCGCGAGGCAGTCGCCGACGGACGGCTGCCGACGGGCAGCCGGTTGCCCGCCAGCCGGGTGCTCGCCGCCGAACTCGGCGTCTCCCGGGGGGTGGTGACCGACGCCTACCGGCGGCTCACCGAGTCGGGCCAGCTCGCCGGGCGCGGTCGGGGCGGCACGGTCGTCGTCGCCCTGATGCCGGCCGTGCCACCAATGCCACCAGTGCCACCCGTGCCGCCGGTACCGTCGGCGCCGCAGGCCGTGCCGGGATCGGAGGAACGGTCGTCCGCACTGTTCCGGGGCGACCCCGACGCCGAGGTGTTCGACCACCTGCGCGCCACCCCCGCCCGGATCGACCTCACCCCCGGCCTGCCCGACCTCGCCGCCTTCCCGCGCGCCGCGTGGCTCCGGGCCGAACGGGCCGTCCTGGACGGCCTCGCCGCCCCCGACCTCGGCTACGGCGACGTCCGCGGCACCCCCGCGCTGCGGCAGGCCGTCGCCCACTGGCTGGCCCGCAACCGGGGCATCCGCGCCGATCCCGAGGAGGTGCTGGTCGTCGCCGGGACGGCCCAGGCGCTGGCGCTGCTCGGCCGGGCCCTCGGGCGGGAGGGCATCACCGAGGTCGCCGTCGAGGACCCGGGTTCGCTCGGCGCCCGCCAGCACCTCGCCCACTGGCTCGCCGCCACCCCGCCCGTCCCGGTCGACGCCGAGGGCATCCGGGTGGACGCGCTGCGCGCCACCGGCGCCCCCGCCGTGCTGCTCACCCCCGCCCACCAGTACCCGACCGGCGTCGTCCTCGGCGGCGAGCGGCGCCGCGAACTCCTGCGCTGGGCGGGCGAAGGCGGGCTGGTGCTCGAGGACGACTACGACGCCGAACACCGATACGACCGCCCGCCCGTCCCCGCGCTGCGGGCCGAACTGCCGGACCGGGTCTGCTACGCGGGCAGCATCTCCAAGCTGCTCGCGCCCGCCCTGCGCACCGGCTGGCTGCTGGTGCCCCCGCGGCTGCGCGGCGCCGTCCTCGACGCCAAGCGGTTCGCCGACCTCGGCAACCCGGTCCTGCCCCAGCTGGTGCTGGCCCGGCTGATGGAGTCCGGCGAACTCGACCGCCACCTGCGGCTGTTGCGCGGTCGGCACCGCCGCCGGCGGGACGCCATGATCGCCGCCATCCGCACCCAGCTGCCCACCGCCACGGTGCACGGCGCGGCCGCCGGGTTGCACCTGATGCTCACCCTCCCGGATGGACTCGGCTGTAGTGACACCGAGTTGGCCACCGCCGCACTGGACCGCGGGGTGAAGGTCCAGCCGCTGTCCTGGCACGCCCGGCTGCCGTACCCACCCGGGCTGGTGCTCGGCTACGCCGCGGGCTCGCCCGGCTTGATCGCCGAAGGGGTCGCCGTTCTGGGGGAGTTGGTGCGGCGGGCCGGTGTCGGTCGCCGCGCTCGGCGTGGCGCCGGTCCGGTCGGGGGGAGGTGACGCCGAGGCCCGGAACTCCCGGCGCGCGGCGGGTCAGACCTCCGGCCGCCTCCACGGGTCAGTGCTCCGACCGCCACCGCGGGTCGGCCTCGGCCCGGTCGAGTTCGGCCTCGTACCGGGCGGCCTCGAAGGCGTACTCCAGCGGGCGGGTCGCTCCGACGGGCAGCTCCCAGTCCGTCCAGAGCACCACCTCGCCGGTCCGCCGGACGACCGCGGAGAGGTAGCCGCAGCAGCCGCCGTCGCACTCGGGCTCGCCCGGATTCACCCGGCGCGGCTCGTCCGTCGCCCCCGACCCGCTCGCGCCCACGGCGGGGAACCGGGCCATGGGCGGCCGGCCGCGGCCGTCGGGGCCGACCGAGCCCCCGATGACGTCCTCGCCGTTGACCAGGAACCGCACCAGCGGCCAGTGATCCCCCGGTTCGGGCAGCACGACGTCCAGGTGATCGAACATGTGGGCACCCTAAGTGCTCGGAGCCGGTGCGGTCCTGGGGTTCACGGGCTGCCGGATGGCGGGTAACTGGGTACGCTGGCGAACCGTACGCCGTTGCCGACCCTGGAGGCATCGATGGCCCCGTTACGGCGCGTAGCCCAGCTCACCACGGTGCTGGTGGTGCTGGCGGCCGCACTCGGTCCGGCTCCGGCCGGATCGGTGACGCGCGGTGCTGAACTTCCTGGCGAGAGGGGCGCGGTGATGACCGGCGAGCGGACTGGCGAGCGGCCGGCCGGCAAGCGGATGTCCGGCGAGCAGCAGGACTCCCGGCAGCTCGCGGGGCGCCGCATCGTGCTCTCCTACCCGGGTCCGACGCCGGCGCCCGAGGTGCTGCAGGCGATCCGGGAGGGCCGGGCCGCGGGGGTGATCCTGTTCGGCGAGAATGTCACCAGTCCGGAGCAACTCGCCGAATCCGTAGCTCAGTTGAAGCGGGCAGCCGCCGAGGCCACGCACCCGCGCCCGCTGCTGCTGATGACCGACCAGGAGGGCGGGAAGGTCCGCCGTCTGCCCGGTGCGCCCGAACTCTCCGCCCGCCGCACCGGAACGGCCCCGAACCCGCTGGCCGCCGCCGTGGACTCCGGCACCGGCGCCGCCGGCACCCTCGCCGACGCGGGGCTGAACCTCAACCTCGCCCCGGTGCTCGACGTCTACGACACCCCGGGGAACTTCATCGACCGTTCCGAGCGCTCCTACGGCCAGGACCCCGGCCGGGTGGGCGAGTTGGGCAGCGCCTTCCTCGCCGCCCAGCAGAGTCTGGGGGTGGCGGCGACCGCCAAGCACTTCCCCGGTCTCGGCGCCGCCGCCCGGGACGAGAACACCGACGCCCGCCCCGTCACCCTGCCCGTCCCGCTGGACCGGCTGCGCGCCCGCGACGAGGCCCCGTACCGGGCCGCCATCGCGGCGGGCGTGCGCCTGGTGATGGCCTCCTGGGCGGTCTACCCGGCCCTGGACCCGGACCATCCGGCGGGGATGTCACCCACCGTGATCCAGGGCGAACTCCGCGAGCGCCTCGGCTTCGACGGTGTCACCGTCACCGATGCCCTGGAGGCCGACGCCCTCACCCCGTACGGTCCCGCCGGCCCCCGCGCCGTCGCCGCCGCCGGGGCCGGCATGGACCTCATCCTCTGCTCCGCCCGCGACGCCCAGCAGGGCGAGGAGGCCACCACCGCGCTGGCGGCCGCCCTCGATTCCGGCACCCTCGACCGCGCCGCCTTCACGGCCGCCGTCGACCGGGTCGACGCGCTCCGGGAGAGCCTGGGCTGACCCCGGCCCCCGACTCCGGTCGCCGGATGGTGGTTCGACCGGCTCCAGGTTCACCCCGGGTTCAACGGGGCGACGCCGGACAAGGTGCGGGGGTTCGCCTGGCCGGGTGGGAACGCGCCATCGTAGGCGTGCTTTCAGTCGGAGGCGTTGATTCGAAGGGGAAATGGCACTTCGGGGTTGGAATCACATGGCAGAGTTGTGGCCATGGCACCTATGAAATGTCATATGTGCCATAACGCATTGCCGTGGTCCGAATCCTCACACCCTCCGAAGGAGGAGCCATGAACCGCATCGCTCGAATCGCCGCGGGCGCGGTCGGTGCCGTCGCGCTGCTGGGCGCGCCGGTGCCGGCGCTCGCCGCCGGTCAGGCGACCGCCACCGTCACCACCTGCGGTCGGTCCGGCCTGCAGGCCGGGCTGTCCACCAGGGTCTGCGCGGACGTCACCGGTGACGGGGTCGTCCTGTACGGGCAGATCGGGCTGGCCGGTCCGCCCTCGCCGGGGACGCCGTGGCCGCCGGCGCCGCAGGACCTGATCACCCGGCTGTCGGCCGACGTGGTCGGGGTCGGCCCGCTCGCCGCGGTGTCCGGGCACGCCGAGTTCCGGGTCAGTACGGTCCGGGTGAACGGGATCAGCACCGTGGCGCCGTGCGGGTCGGTGGTGCACGCCTCCTTCTCGGTGGAGGGCAGCTTGCGTGGACCGGCCCCGGTCACCGTGGATGTGCCCGTAAACTGCTGATGGTTCGTCATGCAGACCGCCGGGCCCGGGAGTTGGCAGAGTCCCCCGGGCTCGGCCTTCCGTCGTCCCGGTCCCGGCGGCGATGTGGGCGCGGTCACCTTCCACTGTGACGACTTGAAGAAATCTTCATCTGTCGCGATGATGCGTACCGGCCGCGGTACGGACCCCCGCCCGGCCGTACGACCACCGAGCGAATCCGAGGGAGGCGACGGGCGATGCCGGTCCCGCTGTACCAGGCCAAGGCGGAGTTCTTCCGCACCCTCGGCCACCCGGTTCGGATCCGGGTCCTGGAGCTGCTCCAGGACGGCCCCCGGCCGGTGCGCGAGCTGCTGGCGGAGATCGAGGTCGAGCCGTCCAACCTCTCCCAGCAGCTCGCGGTGCTGCGCCGCACCCAGCTGGTCACGGCCACCCGCGAGGGCAACACGGTGATGTACGCGCTCAGCACCCCGGACGTCGCCGAACTGCTGCGCGCGGCGCGCCGGATCCTGACCGAGTTGATCACCGACCAGGGCGCGCTGCTCACCGAACTGCGCACCTCCGGCGGCCGGTCGCCCCGCTGAGCCCGCAGCCCGCAGCGCCCGACCCGAGGAGAGCATCACCACCATGAGCGACCACACCGACAGCGCCGACGGCGGCAGCACCGGCGGCACCGGCGGTCCGCTGAAGGGCGACAGCGCGAGCGACGAGAAGCGCCGCCGCAAGGCGATGCTGATCCGGGCGGGCATCTACATCTTCGCCACGCACCTGTTCGCGGGCTTCGTGCTGCTGCTGTTCGCCCTCGGCGACCGCAAGTAGCGGGCCCGGCCGTCCGCGGCGGGCGTCACCGGCTCCGGCCGTCCGGCACCAGGTAGCGGTCGCTGGTGCTGGTCCACGCCTGGACCCCGGCGATCAGCTCCCGGGTGCCGTCCAGGTACCAGCGCCCCGCCGGGTGGCGGCGGACCAGCTCGCGGCGCAGCTCCTCGTTCTCCCGGCGCAGCCGGACGACCCGGGCGCGCACCGTGCGGACGGCGCGGCTGCGGGTGCAGCCGCGGACCCGTTGCAGGGTGAGGACGGTGTTGAAGGCGGCGGCGCTCTGCCGTTCCTCCCGCTCCAGCGAGTAGAGGTCGTTGATCAGCGTCGCGGCGTCGGCGGTGTTGGCGCGCAGGCGGTGCAGCGCGGGCTCCGCGTGCAGGGCGGCGGGGGCGTCGGCGCCGTGGACCCGTTCCAGTATGTTCATGAACGGGTAGAGGCAGCTGCCGTGGCGGCGCAGTCGCATGGTGTCCGCCAGGCCGAGGGCCAGGGCGGGGACGGTGCCGCGGGCCCGGTGCTCGGCCTCGGCGGGGAAGGTGGCCAGGCAGGCGCGCCACTCGCGGGCCGCCCGGGCGCGCCAGGCGGGGGAGGCCGAGTCGCGCTGCCGGTCCCACAGTTCCCGCCAGGCGGTGAGGAGTTGGCCTTCCAGCGGGCTCGGCCGGGCGTCGCCGTCGAGGGTGGAGATCAGCGGGGCGACCAGTGCGTGGGCCTCCGCGGGGCGGCGCCCGGGCGGGCCGTCGAAGCGGTCGTCCAGGACGGTGAACCAGCCCAGCAGGTCCACCAGTAGGTCCAGTTCGGCGCCCCGCGCGCGGGGGAAGGCGTGGCCGATCAACTCGTGCAGGGCGTAGGCCCGGTAGCCGGGCAGCTCGGTCGGGGCGAGCAGGCCGTGGCGGACCGCCCAGTCGGCGTGCCGGTCGGCGGCGGCGCGCAGTTCGGTGGTCGGCCGTGCGGGCGGTGCGGTGGTCGGTCGTGCGCGCGGTACGGCGGCGGGGGTGTCCGGGCTGGCCGCGGTGCCGGTGAACGGACAGCCCGCCGGGCGCGGCAGCTCCGGTGTGGCGGACGTGGCGTGCGCGATGGACGTGGTTCGCCTTGCGGAGGCGATGGACATGGCGCCCGCGGCGCCCTTGGCGGATGCGGTGTCGGGTGCCGCCGCAGCGTCCGGTGCCGCCGCAGCGTCCGGTGCCGCCGGGACGCCGTCCGTCCGGGGCGCGAGCCGGACCCGCAGCCCGTGGGCCTGGACGGTCGTCCACACCACCTCCCGGGCCCGGGCCCCCGGCACCGCCACCGGCCGCCAGCGGCGCAGGATCGCGGCCGCCGCGACGGTCAGTTCGGCCCAGGCGAAGGCCTCCCCGATGCACTTGTGCTTGCCCGCTCCGAACGGCAGGAAGGACGGCCGGCCGAGCCCGCCGCCGTCCTGCCAGCGCTCGGGCCGGAAGCTCAGCGGCTCGTCGTAGCGCACCGGGTCGCGGTGCAGCGCGGTGAGGCTGTACAGCAGCTCGGTGCCGGCCGGGATCCGGTACGGGCCGAGGTCCACCGGCACCCGGGCGGTGCGCATCAGGAAGGCGTTGGGCGCGTGCAGCCGCACCACCTCCTGGGTGACGCTGCGGGTGTAGGTGAGCCGGGCCAGCGCCTCCGGGGTGGGGGTGGTGCCGGCCGGCAGGTGCTCGTCCAGTTCGGCGAGGACCTTGGCCTCCACCTCGGGGTGGCGCAGGAGTTCGTCCAGCAGCCAGGTGAGGGTGGTGGAGACGGTCTCGGTGCCGGCGCCGAACATGGTGATGGCCTCGGAGCGGACGTCGGCCTCGGAGAGCGGGCGGCCGGTCGCCGGGTCGGTGGCGGCGCGCAGCAGGGCGGGCAGGGTGCCCCCGCGCCGCTCCGCGCGGGCCGTGCCGGCCGGGCCGTTGACGGCCTGGTCGACCACCCGGTTGAGCACCCGGACGGCGGCGTCGAAGCGCCGGTTTACGGGCAGCGGCAGTCGGGCGAAGGCCGGGTGGGGGTAGAGGGACTGGACGATCTGGCCCTTCACCAGGTCCGGCAGGGCCCGGTGGAAGGCGAAGGTGGCGTCCTCGCTGAGCCGGGCGCCGAACAGCGAGCGGGTGACGATCTCCAGGGCCAGGTGGTTCATCTCCTTCGCCACGTCGAGGACTTGGCCGGGCCGCCAGCGTCCGGCGCGCTCCTCGGTGACCTGGTGCATCACGGTCAGGTAGCCGGCCATCCGGTCCGGGCCGAAGGCGGGCTGGACGATCCGGCGGCGGTCGCGGTGGGCCTGGCCCTCGGACATCAGCAAGCCGTCGCCGAAGGCGGTCTTCAGGGTGTCCTGGACCGCGCCGCGCGGACAGTCGTGGGCGAGCGCGACGAGCAGGGTGTGGACGAGCCGGGCGTCGGTCACCACGCAGACGGTGCGCCGGCCGAGCCGGATCCGGACCACGCCGCCGTGCCGGGCCAGTGAGCCGAGGAAACCGAGCGGGTCGCGCAGCAGAGCGGCGGCGTGGCCGATGCCGGGCAGTGCGCCGGGGGCGAGCAGGGGGACGGCCGCGCGGGTGGTGGGTACGGGGGGTGGCGTGGTTCTCGGGGTGGCGATCCGTTTCCGTGTCTCTGCCAGCAGGGTGTGGGTCGGCAGGGCCATGACACTTCCTTTCACCAGACGGGCCGGTGCGGCGGTACCGGGGAAGGCACCGGCGGACGGCCGGGAGGCGGGGGCCGAGGAGCGCGGACCCCGCGTGCGCCAGGGACAGAGGGCGCACGCCCTAGGAAACGCGCCGGTCCGGTGGGCGTTGCGCCGAACGCGCTCGGATCACTCCAACGGCCGATCACTCCGGGGCCCGTCCGAGGGGTCCGCGGCACCGGCCCCGCGAGCGGTCCGTACCTGCGGCCTGACCTGCGCCGATGCCCCCAGGCCTGGCGGCCCTCGCCCAGCCCGTGCGGCAGGGTCTTTGGACCCTCGCCGCACAGCCGTGCGAGGGCCAGCATGGTGGGCGGAGAAGGAGGAACCTGATGACCCGTCTGCCTCCCCGGCCCGCCCTCGACGTCCGGCTGGAGATCCGCGGCGAGCTGCCGCGCGAGGGTGCCGAGTGCGCCCGGGCCCGGGCGCAGGACACCGCGCCGTCGCTGGGGCCCCGACACCCACGCGCTGCGGCTCACTCTCGCCCGCGACCGCGCCCGGGGCCCGCGCCCGACTTCGACCTCGCCGAGCGGCCCGCAGGCTCTGGCCCACCGGGCGCCCGTACGTCTGCAGGACGGGCCCCGAGGACGGCCGCCTCCGGGTGCTCTACCGCCGTTCCGACGGCCACTACGGCCTGATAGCGCCGGTAGTGAACGGCCGTTGCGGGCAGGACTCCCCTCGGCACGGGAGTGATCCGCTCGCGACCGCGCCGAAGAACGCTCCACCCCCAGGCTCCACCACCTCCAGCTGCCACCAACTCCACGACAGGGGACCGGGACCATGGACTGCGACGACGAGGTCATGCTGACCGTCCGGATCACCGCCGCCGAGCGGGCGCTGCTCCGTGACCTCGCGCGCGGCCAGGGCGGAGATGTCTCCGGAGTCGCGGTCGACGGGCTGCTGGAGGTCATCCCGGCGCTGCACGACGACGGCTCGGTGCTGTCGCTGCTGCGGGTGCTGGCCCGGCCGGGGCCCTGCGCGGTGACCCTCTGGCTGCCCGCGCCGGTCGCGGACCTGCTGCCGTTGCTGGGCGAGCGGCTGGTGCGCACCGGCGGGCCGTCGGTCGGACCGGCCAGTGCCGCGCTCTCCGCCGCGCTGCGGCTGTGGCTCGCCGGGGACCGCGCGGTGCTCGCAGCCGGGCTGGCCCGGCTGCACGGCAGCCGTGGTGCGGGACGGCTCGCGGGCGCGGCGGCGGGCGGGCCGGCCCGGATCGGGGCCGCGGCCTGAGGCTCCACCCGGCCGACCGGCCCGCGACCACTCCGCCGCCTCTCCGCACCCATTCCGCCGCCTCCCCGGCATTGCCGCGCCCCGTCGTCCTCGTCGCCCCCGTCGTCCTCGCCTTCCCGCCTCCGCCTCGAACGCGCCCGGGAATTCCGCAAGAGGTTTCTGTTATTCCCGGCGGTCCCCGCCGCTCTCCCTCGTGTCGGAAGGTCCGCGCCCCGCACCACCGGGCACGGACCGTCGCACGAGGAAAGGAACGCGATGGGACACCGGAGCAGCGAACTCCGTCGCCGCAGGCGCCGAAGGCTCACCCGCAGGAGCGCCCTGGTCGCGGTGGCGGTGGCAGCCGGACTGGTGGCGGGCACCCTGGGCCTGCGCACCGCCATGGACGCGGGGACGGGCCACAGCGCAGTGACGGTGGCGGACGCGCCGGTCGACGCGGTCGCGGACGACGGCGGACCGGGGGAGACCGGCACCGCCGAGGGAGCCACCAAGGCGCCCGCCCCCAAGCGGGACGAGAAGGCCGCCGCGCCCAAGTCCATACCCAAGGACCAGCCCGAACGCGGCCTGGTCTACGCGGGGTTGACCCTGCCGACCAGCGACCGCTGCGGCAACATGCTGGAGGTCGCCGGCAGCAGCCAGTGCAGCCACGGTCCGGACGCGCCGCCCAAGGAGGTGGACATCCACAAGGACGTCCCGCCGGTCGCCGCCCCGGCCGCCCAGGCGCCCGCGCTCACCCCGCCCGCTAGCGCCCAACCGCCCTCCGCCGCCGACCTGTTGAAGGGCGGTGCGCCCGTCCTCGACGCCGCCCAGAAGGCGCTGCTCGGTGATGCCGGCAGTGCCTCCGCCCCGCAGGACGCCGCCGCCCCGGCCGCCGGTTCGGGCCTGGTCTGCGAGGGTGACGGCAGCAGTGGCAACCGGGTCCAGGTGGTGTACGTGCACACCCCGGGCAACGACCGCTTCGCCCAGTACCTGCCCTCGTTCAAGAAGTGGGCCGCCGACGTCGACGTCATCTACAACGCCAGCGCGGCCGAGACCGGCGGGGTGCGGCACGTCCGCTTCGTCACCGAACCGGACTGCACCGCCTCGGTGCTGAACGTGCAGATCTCCGACGCCGAGATCCAGGACTTCAACGCGAGCAACCGGGCCCTGGCCGCTCAGGGGTTCAACCGCAAGGACCGCAAGTACATGATGTTCACCGACGCCAAGGTGTACTGCGGGATCGGCACCTTCGCCGGCGACGAGCGCGCCGGGCAGGACAATCTGAGCAACTTCGGCCCATCGTACGGCCGGACGGACTCCGGCTGCTGGGGCGGACACACCGCCGCGCACGAACTCGGGCACAACCTGGGCGCGGTGAACAACAGTGCGCCCAACTCCAGCAAGGCCGGGCACTGCACGGACACCTGGGACCTGATGTGCTACTCGGACGCCCCCTACTACCCGAAAATGCGGGTCGTCTGCCCGGATCGCGCGCATGACGACCGGCTGGACTGCGGCCACGACGACTACTACAACACCGCGCCATCGCCCGGCAGTTACCTGGCCACCCACTGGAACGTCGCCAACAACCGCTTCCTCATCCCGGGCAGCGGCGACGGCAGCGGCACCGGCCCGAACCCCACGCCCACCCCGACCCCGAGCACCGGTCCCACGGCTACGGGCACGCCCACCCGCACGCCCTCGCCGTCCCCGACGCCCACCGGCGGTCCCACCGCCACGCCGACCCGGTCCCCGTCGCCGACCGCGACCCCGACCACGGACGGAAGTCGGCCCGAGGTGGCGGTCAGTCAGATCACCCAGAACTCGGTGATGCTGAGCTGGAGCCCGGTCGCGTCCGCGGCCGGCTACGACGTCCAGCTCAACGGCCAGACCATCGGCACCGTCCGCTCGACCGTGGTCGGCCTGGTCCGGCTCGCCCCCGGCACCGGCTACACCGTGGCGGTCGCCGTCCGGGATACTGCCGGAAGGGTGGCCGAGCCCGGCCACGCGGCGAGCTTCCGCACCCTCGCCGACACCGGCCGCCCGCAGCCCGGCACCCACTACACCATGGTCAACGGCCTCACCGGCCAGGCCGCCGACCTGTGGGGCAGCTCGATGAACGACGGCACCGTGGCGATCGGCTACCAGCGCACCGGCTACGCCAACCAGAAGTGGCAGTTCGAGGACGCCGGCAGCGGCGCGGTGCGGATCAAGTCCGCGCGCTCCGGCAAGTGCCTGCAGCTCGGCGGCAGCCCGGTCGCCGGGCAGTACGTGGCCCAGCAGCCGTGCGCCGACACCGCCGCGCAGAAGTGGCAACTCGCCTCCGGAGACGGCGGTTTCACCCTCAAGGCGGACGGTTCGGACCTGGTGCTCGGGCTCAGTGACCGTTGGTACTACGGTGGTTGGCTGCTGGAGCTTCAGCAGCCGAACGGCCGGCCGTACCAGAACTGGTCGCTGCTGAAGACCTCGTAGGCCCGGAGCGGGCCCGGAAGCCCGCTCCACTCCGCACCACGGGTGCGGCCGCCACCCACCCGAGGTCGGCCGCACCCGCGCCACCGCCGGACAGGCCCTGGCCGACACCCTCACCCCACCGCCCGAGGAACGCCCGACATGCGAACCCGCACCCGCCTGCTGCTCGCCTCCCTCGCCGTCGCCACCGCGGCCGTCCTGCCCGTCGCCGCACCCGCCGCCGCCCACGGCGACGCCGTCCACCTGGACGTGACCGGCCAACAGGACGGCCGGGTCAGCGCCGTGGCCACCTGGGAGAACGACCACGACCCGGTCACCGAGGACTTCGCCGGCACGCTCTCCGCGACCGCCTCCGACGGCCGGACCGTCGGCCCCTGGCTGCTGGTCGCCCTGCCGGGCCGGCCGGGGACGTACTCCACCCGGGAGCTGCTGCCCGCCGGACACTGGAAGATCGCAGTCGACTGCGCCTTCCCCTCGCTGGGCCACGGCGAGCGCGAACTGGACGTCGAGGCGGCCGCGATCAGTGACCCGGCGCCGGTGGACGCCGCCGCCACCTCCGGGACCCCGACCCCCGCCGCGACCCCCGCGCCCGCCACGGCCTCCGCGCCGCCGGCCTCCGCGCCGCCGGTGGCCGCCGGCCCGGCCACCACCGCCGCGCCCGTCCACGAGACCACCGACGACGCCACCACCTGGGCCGCCATCGGTACCGCCACCGCGGCCGTCCTCCTGGTCGCCACCGGCTTCTGGCTGCGGGGCCGCGCCCGCCGCTGACGCACCGGAAGGCCCGTTCGGCGAACCGGCGCACCGGCGAACGCCCGTGCGGTGCGACGGTGACCGGTGCCCCGGTGAGTTCCGCCTCGATCTACGCGGCCACCCCGGACGGTAGGGTCGCCGAGGACTCCGTGTTCGAGGCGAACAGCCCGTACGCGCGCGCTGATCGAGGCCCACATCGACGGCCCCTTCCGTGCACCGTCACCGGCGTTGACCGGCCGACCAAGGGGGCTCCGGCATCCGCGACCACGTCCGTGTGCAGGACCTCGCGGAGGCCGGTGTCGCGGCGCTGCTCCGGTTCGACGAGGTGATCGCCCCCGACGCCGCCGACCGCTACCGCGCGGTCAACGCGGGTACGGGGGAGTGCACCGCCGTCCGCGAGCTGGTCGCCGTCTTCGAACAGGTCGTCGGCGGCAAGCTGGAGGCCCGGGAGGCCGGCCCGCGTCCCGGCGACGTGATCGGCGGCCACGCCTCCGTCGACGCCGCCCGTGAGCTGCTCGGCTGGACGCCCGAGCGCGCCCTCGCCGATGGCGTCGCCGACGCGCTCGCCTGGCGCGCCAAATGGGCCGCCCAGCTCGGCGCCGAGTAGCGGCGCTACTTCACGGCCTCGCCGGACTTCGCCCAGTTGTCCCGCAGCCGGTCCAGGTAGGACTGCGCCTGCGGGCCGATCTTGACGCCCCGGGCGAAGGCGAGCATGTTGCCCGCGCCGGCGTTGTAGCCGAGGGCGGTCAGCTCGTCCCTGCTCAGCGGGACGCCCACCTTGGCGGGGAGCTGTGCGGCGAGGTCGTGGAGGTGCCAGGCGGCCGCTTGGACGGCCAGGTTGCGGTCGTCCGGCAGCTCCTCCCACTGGCGGGAGGCGAACGGGCGGCCCGGTTTGGTGTCGTCGAAGGCGGCCCGGTGCATGTTGGCGATGCCGAAGGCGGAGTCCGGTTTGCCGCGCTGCCAGGCCCGTTCGAAGTCGGGGTCGTGCGGTTTGTACGCCTCGTTGTAGAGGATCGCCATCAGCAACTGGGGGTTGACCCCGGCCTCGGCGGCGTACTGGCGCACCGGGGCGGCGTAGTCGGCGGGGTCGTAGGGGCCGGCGGGGGCGGAGGGCTTGGCGGGCGCCGCCGACGGTGCGCCCGGCGCGGAGCCGGACGACGGGGAGGCGGCGGACGGTGCCGTGGAGGGCGCCGCCGAGGTGGCCGCGGTGTCGTGGCCGCCCCCGCGGACGATGCCCCACCCGGCCGCCGCCAGGACGCCGATCACGATCCAGCGCCCCCAGCGGGACCCTTTCTGCTCCTCGCTCACCGCTGCCGGTCCCTCCCCGCTAGCCCGTCATCCAGTTCGATCGTCGTTTCGATCACCGTACGGTCGACCGTGTCCCGCGGGGGGCCGGTCCGACGCTATTCGGCGGCCTTCCGGTCCCCGTCGAGGTTGCGCAGGAAGTCCTTCGCCTTCTCGACGCCGGTGTCGATCTGCCCGCTGTACTTGCCGTCCGTACGGTCGTCGATCGCGTCGCCGACCTTCTCCAGGCCCTGCCCGAGCACGTCGCTGTGCTCACGGGCGAGGTCGGTGGCCTTGTCCGCGAGGTTCTTAAGACTTTCAAACATGGTGACGCTCTACTCCTCTGGTGCGTTCCTGTTGGTGTGCCGACGTGGCGGGGATCATGGTCATCCTAACGAGGGCCCGCCGGTCGGTCCGTTGCCGCGGATCGGCGGCGGGTGACTTTGCTGAAATGGGTTTGTATGCTCCTCATCAGCCTCTACAGGTCTGTAGACGGTGGGGACCGCCACAGGACGGATGGCGTCCCGGCACACGCGGTGGCGTGGTCGCGGCGCCGCAGCCGAAACGATCGAGGGAAGTGCGCATGGCCGGCCAGCGGGCGAGAACGCCGTACCAGGACGCGGGACCTCGCGCCGAGGACCCCGCCGTGCCCGCCCAGCGCTCCCACGGCGCGGACGGCGGCGCCGACCAGGTGCGCGACGCCCGGCCCCAGCGCGCCGGGGCCTCGCGCCGCCGGCAGCAGGCCCGCCGGCGCGGCGGACTGGTCGCCGCGCTCGCCGCGGTCGGGTTGCCGCTGCTCGGCGGGATCGCCGACGAACTGGGCGGGCCCGGGGTCGGCATCCTGTTCGCGGTCGGCGCGGTGCTCGGCACCGGAACCGCCGCGTTGCTGTGCAGTCGGCCCGGCCGCTGGTGGGTGCTGACCGCCGCCCCGGTGGTGGTGCTGCTCACCGCCTCGGGCGTCGAGTACGCGGCCGACCCCGACAAGTACCAGGGCAAGGGCCTGGGCACCGGCGCGGTGCGCTGGGTGGTCGAGGCGTTCCCGGTGATGGCGGCGGCGGTGGCCCTCGCGGTGCTGGTCATCGTGGTAGGGGCGGTGCTGGACCGTCGTCGGCCCGCCCGGTCGGCCGCGCCGAAGGGAAGGGGCCGCCGTGGCTGAGCGCACCAACCGCTCCGCCGGGCGGGGCAGCCGTCTGGCCGAGCAGGCCGGGCACGCCGGCCGACCGCGCGGGCGCGCCCCGCGCCGCGGGCCCGCGCCGCTGACCGTGGCCGGCCGCACCCTGGCCTGCACCGTCTCGGTCGCCGTGCTCGGCGCCAGCGGCTTCACCTGGTACGAGTACCGCAGCCTGGACGACGGCATGATCAAGTCCAGCGCGCTGAGCGAGGCCAAGAAGAACGCCCCGGCGCACCTGGACAAGTCGGTCAACCTGCTGCTGATCGGCCTGGACAGCCGCAAGGACATGGACGGCAACGACCTGCCCAAGCAGTTCGTCGAGGACGAACTGCACGCCGGCTCCAGCGAGATCGGCGGCTACAACACCAACGCCCTGATCGTGCTGCACATCCCGGCCAACGGCGGGAAGGTCACCGCGCTGTCCGTCCCGCGCGACGACTACGTGCAGACCGCCGGCGCCGACGGCAAGATGCACAAGATCAAGGAGGCCTACGGCATCGCCAAGGAGGCCGCCGAGGCCAAGCTGGCCGGAAAGGGCCTGTCCAAGGCGGAGTTGGAGCGGCAGAGCCGGGAGGCGGGCCGCTCGGCCACGATCCAGACCGTGCAGAGTTTCCTGGACGTCCCGATCGACCACTTCGCCGAGGTCAACCTGATCGGCTTCTACGACATCGCCAAGGCGGTCGAGCCGATCCAGGTCTGCCTCAACCACCCGGTCGACGATCCGATCATCGCCCGGACCGCCACCCACGAGGGCGGCGGCACCGGCCTCAAACTGCCCGCCGGGATCAGCTCGTTGGACGCCGCCCAGGCGCTCTCCTTCGTCCGCCAGCGGCACCACCTCACCAACGGCGACCTCGACCGCACCCACCGGCAGCAGGCGTTCATCTCCTCCGTCGAGTACAAGCTCAAGCAGCAGGGCATCCTCAACGACTTCGGGCAGATGCAGAAGCTGTTCGGGGTGGTGAAGAAGGACGTCGTGATCGACAACGAGTGGAACATCCTCGACTTCGCCCAGCAGGCGCCCAACCTCACCGGCGGCAACGTCGAGTTCAACACCCTGCCGATCACCGGGTTCAAGACCATCGGCGGGCAGGAGGTCAACACCGTCAACCCGGACCTGATCAAGAAGATCGTCCGACAGCTGTTCAACCACGAACAGGAGCCCGCCGCCCCGGGAGCCGCCCCCGGCGACGCTCCGGGGGAGACGGCCCCGCCCACGCCCTCGCCGAGTGCCGCGCCCAAGTCCGTGGTCGACGTCAACGCGGTGGCGGGCGCGGGCGCGGCCGCCAGCGAGTCCAAGGCACTGGTCGACCTCGGCTACCAGGCGGGCCGGATCGGCGACGCCCCCGCGCGGACCCGCACCACCACCGTGAGCTACGGCAGCGGCGCCAAGGCCGACGCCCAGGCGGTGGCGGCCCGGTACGGCGTCACGGCCGTGCCGTCCGCGGCGGTCGCGTCGGGCCACGTGCTGGTCACCCTCGCCGCCGGCAGGACCCCGACCCCCACCCCGGCCGCGACCGCGTCGGGCGCACCGGCTCCGGCCGGCGCCTCCGCCGATCCGGCTGCCGGGCTGCCGATGCAGGGGCCCGCGGTGAAGGCGGGCGGGATCCCCTGCGTGGACTGATCCTGGCGGCAGCACGGCACGGCACGGCACGGAATGGCACGGCAGGGTGAACACCCGTGCGGGGAAGGCTGGTTCGGCCCCGCGCATGGTTACGGGGGCCGGTCAGGGGCGCGGGGCCTTCTCGCCGTGCACGGCGGTGTACTCGGCGGCGAGCCAGGGGCCCAGGCCGTCGATGAGGACGGCCAGGGTGGCCCGGTCGGTGGTGGGGTCGCGGGCGACGGCCGCGGCGAGGCGCATCTGCTCGGCGCGGCCGGGGTAATGGGCGGCGAAGGCCTCGGCGGAGGCGGTGAGGTCGCTCGTCCAACCGTTCCAACGGGGCATCACCAGGGTGAAGCCGGTCCGGACCAGTCGCCGGGAGACCGCGCGGCTGAGCGCCGTGAGCCGGGAGTCCGGGTCGGTGGCCAGTCGTTCGCGCCAGCCGGGGAGCGCGAGCGCGAGGTCGCCGTTGGTCTCGCGGGCGAGCAGGGAGGTCGGGCGGTAACGGGGCAGCCGCCCGCCGAGGTCCTCGCCGAGCAGCGGGGTGCACAGACAGGCGACGAACCAGCCCAGGTCGTGCCGCTCCAACTCGCTGAGCAGGGTGTCCACACCGAACAGCAGCACGCCGGCGCCGTCGACCTGCGGGAAGTCCGCATCGAGGGCGGCCCCCACGGCGCGGGCGTCGGCGCGGTCCTCCGGGGTGGGCTCGTGGCGCAGGGCGAGCAGCAGGTCCAGGTCGGAGACGCCGGGGATCGCCGTGCCGCGCGGGATGCTCCCGTACAGGTAGGCGCTGTGCAGCCGACCGGGACCGAAGGTGGCGGCGATCCGCTCCCGGGCGGCGTCGACCAGCGGCCCGAACTCCGGCGGGACGCGCTCCAGCGAACCCTCCCGCGCGATGTACCCGTCCTCGTCCAGTCCGCTGCCGATCATGGCGGCACTCTGCCGCGCCCGCCGCCCCGTTGGCCAGTGGTTTTCCGCGGTGAGCCAGTAGAGCAGCGCGGCAAGGCTGGTGGCGGCCCCGAGCAGGCAGACGGCCGTCCAGCCGCCCCGGTCGTACACGAGGGTGGAGGCGATCGCGCCCGCTCCGCAGCCGGCGGAGTAGAGCAGCATGTAGCCGGCCGTCAGTCGGCTCCGGGCCTCGGGGCGGACTTGGTAGAGGAGGTGCTGGTTGACCACGTGCACGGACTGCAGGCCGTAGTCGATCACCACCACGGCGAGCACCAGCCACCACACCGAGTGCGGCAGCAGCGCGGCGGGCAGCCAGCCGACGAGCATGGCCGTCAGGCCGATGCCGGCGGTGCGTTCGGCGCGGCCGCGGTCGGCCTGGCGGCCGGCGTGCCCGGCGCCGAGCGCCCCGGCGGCGCCGGCCAGCCCGAACAGGCCGATCTGGGTGTGGCTGAGTTCGAAGGGCGGTGCGGCGAGCGGCAGCACCATCGGGGTGAGCAGCACGGTGACGGAGGTGAAGGCGAGCAGGGCGAGCACGGCGCGGACGCGTAGCACGCGCTCCTCGGCGAAGAGTGTGAACACCGAGCCGACCAGCCGCAGGTAGCCGGTTCGGCCGCTGGTCCGTCCGGCGGTGCGGGGCGGCTCGGCGGGCAGGGCGGTGGCAACGGCGAAGGCCATGGCTCCGGTCGCGACGGCGGAGACCAGGTAGACGGCGCGCCAGCCGGCCAGGTCGCCGATCGTGCCGGCGACGGTGCGGGCGAGCAGGATGCCGACCACGATGCCGCCGGTGACGGTGCCGACCACCTGGCCCTGGTCGCCGGGGGCGGCGAGCGAGGCGGCGTGGGCGACGACGACCTGGGCGAGGACCGCGAGCGCGCCCACGGCGGCCATCGCGGCGAGCAGCAGCGAAGCGGAGGGAGCGAGGGCGACGGCGGCGAGGGCGAGGACGGAGAGCCCGAGCTGGACGGTGGTCAGGGCGCGGCGGTCGACGCGGTCGCCGAGCGGGACGATCAGCAGCAGGCCGATCGCGTACCCCGTCTGGGTGAGAGTGCCGACCAGGCCGATGGCGGCCGGGTCGATGCCGAAGTCACGGGCGATCAGGTCCAGCAGTGGCTGGGAGTAGTAGACGTTGGCGACGGCCAGGCCGCTGGTGACGGAGAGCAGCCAGGTGACGGCCGGTGACAGGCCGCGCGTCGGAGTGCCCGCACGGGCGGCGGCGGGAGAGGTCATGGGCGGGTCCCCTCGAAGGGCAGTGGTGGTTTCAAAGTGCTACCGCATCACCCTGGCATATCCTGGTTTCAATAAGCAACCACTAGTCCGGCGGTACGCTGGGCGCCGACCGGCTGAGAGGTGGGAGAAGTGCCGAAGCGCACCACGCACGAGGAGTCGGCCTGCCCGGTCGCCCGTCCGCTCGACGTGGTCGGCGACGGCTGGACCCTGCTGATCGTCCGTGACGCCTTCGATGGGCTGCGCCGCTTCGGGCAGTTCCAGAAGAACCTGGGGCTTGCCAAGAACATCCTCTCGGCCCGGCTCGCCAACCTCGTCGCCACCGGAGTCTTCGAACTCGCCCCCGCCGCCGATGGCAGCCCCTACCAGGAGTACCTGCTCACCGAGAAGGGCCGTGCGCTGTTCCCGGTGATCACCGCACTGCGGCAGTGGGGCGACCAGTGGTTCTTCGCCGAGGGCGAGCCCCGGGCCCGGCTGGTCGACCGCGTCTCGGGCGCACCGGTCGCCCCGGTGGAGGTGCGCTCGGCGGACGGGCGGCTGCTCGGGCCGGACGACGCGAAGGTGCTACTGCCCTGAGAAGCGCCGCCGCCACCGGCGTCGGGACGGCCGGTGGCGGCGGGGGAGCGGGGGCGATCAGGGAGTCGAGCTCGTGGCCGGCGGGCAGGGCGGCACCGGGTCGGCCTCGCCGGGCGGCTTGCAGGTGGGCAGCGGCCTCGTGGTGCCGGTCGTCCTGGCCGAACTGATGCCCGCGCCGGTGGTCCCCGTGCCGGTGGTCCCCGCGCCGGTCGTCGTCGTTCCGGTCGTCGTCGTTGAGGTCGTTGAGGTCGTTCCGGTGGGGCTCTTGGGGATCGTCGTGGCCGTTTCGCTGGGGCCCTTGGTGGTCGGGGCCGCGGTCCCGGTCTGGGTGGAGGGACCGGAGGTACCCGTCGCCGATGAGGTGCCGGACGGCGTGCCGGAGGACGAGGTCGCCCCGGACGAGGTGGCGCCCGACGAGGTGGCGCCCGACGAGGTGGCGCCCGACGAGGTGGCGCCCGACGAGGTAGCGCCCGACGAGGTGGCGCCGGAGGACGTGGCCCCCGAGGACGTCGCCCCGGACGTCGAGGCCGTCGCCGTCGGAGTGGTCGGCTTCCACGGCGCCGGCGGCGGGATGCCCGGCACCAGCGGCCCCTGCGGAGGCCCGACGTGCTTGTCCACGATGTCGATCCGCCCGGTCAGCCGGGAGAACCAGCCGCCGGTCTCGATGTTCACCAGGATGATCTCGGTCACCGGCTTCGGAGCCGGCACCACCACGATCAGCGTGGTCGGCTCGAAGCCCGTCCAGGCCTTCCCCGTGTACGTGGCGTTGCTCACCAGGACCGCCGGCTTCAACGGGTTGCCGCAGGCACAGCGCACCCGGGGCACGCCCTGGGAGTCCACCAGGACGGCCGTGCCCGCCTGCAGCACGGACTGGTACTCGACCACCGCGCCGCTCTTGTAGCTGTGATTGGTCACCCGGGTGTCCACCCGCAGGTACGCCGAGGTCAGCGAGCGCAGGTAGGACGGGATCGCAGACTGTTCGATGCCCGCCGCCGAGGCCCAGGCCCGTCCGCCGTCACCACTGGACACCATGCCGATCAGTCGCTCGGTGTCGCAGCTGGGACGGCCCATCGTCCCGCCGTACAGCCCGGCCGAGCTGCCCTGCACGCTGTGCAGGACGGCCGGGGAGCTGGTCTTGGGGGTGCCGCCCGGTTGCGCCGCCGCGCTGGTGGGCGCGGGAGCCGGGGCGCTCACGCCCTGGGTTTCCACCGATGGGGTGAACGGCGCCGGTCCGGGGTCGGCCGGGGTCTGGAGGGCGACCTCGTTGGCGGTCGGGATGGCCTCGTGCTTGCCGCCCTGGTTGGTGACGACCAGCACGGTGGCCACCACGGCCGCCACCAGCACGCCCGCCGCCACCGACAGGCCCTTCCCGGAGCGCCACCACGGTGTGCGCGGTCCGCGCCCGCCGCCCGAACCACCGCCGCCCGCACCGGCGGCGGACGACCCGCCCGGCCCGGAGGGCGGTGGTGGTACGGACGGCGGTCCGCCCGTACCGCCACCCGACGGCGGTCCGGCCAGCGGGCCGGACGGGGGACCGGTGGGCGGCTCGCTGGGCGGGCCGGAGGGAGGCGGTTGGGAACTCATCGAGGCTCCGTTTCGCAGGCGGCCGGCGGGAACGGCCGGCACAGGAAGCTCCTGCCACTGGAGTTTCCTTTCTCCCCCGGTCCCCCGCTCGCCGCAACAGCAGGTGGCCCTGTCGTCGCCGAGCGTGCCCCGCGGCAGTCGGTCACCCTGGGAACGGACCAGCACCGTTCGAGCAGAGGGAGGCGGCATGCAGCAGCCCACCACCGGGGTCGCCGGCCCGCCCGGAGCCGTCCGCGGCTGGCTGGACGCGCTGGCCGTGGTGCTGGCCGGGCTCGTCGCGATGGCGGCGGTGGCCGCGTTGGGCCTCTGGCTGGCCGGCGCCGGCGACCTCCCGGAGGGCGGCTTCCCGCCCGTGCTGGCCGCGACGCTGGCGCTGGCCGTCGGCGGTTCGGTCCAGCTCGACGGCGGCGCGGGCAGCTTCGCCGCGGTGGACGCCGGGGTGAGCGCGATGCCGCTGAGCGTCTCGCTGGTCGGCGCGGTCGTGATGGCCGAGGTGTTCCTGCGCCAACTGCGCTTCCGAGCGGTGGCCGGGGGCGGTGAACTGCTCGGCCGGGTCGCCCGGACGGTGGTGCTCTGGCTGCTCGCCCTGGTGCTGATCACCATCACCGCCAAGCACACCTTCGTGATCGAACTCGGCGGCAGTCTGGTGCAGACCATCGGCGGCGTGCTCGGGCTCACCCCGGAGGTCGGCTTCCACGCGGAGGGCGTCACCACGATCGGCATCGGGCTGGCCTGGCTGCTGCTGGTGCTCGCGGCGGTCTTCGCGGTGTCCCGCCGGGCGCCGCTGCCGCGCGGTCTGCTGCGCTACCAACTCGCCGTCCGCCCGGCCGCGTTCGCCCTCTGGATGGTGCTGCTGGGATACGTGGCGATCGGCGCGGCGGCCGGGATCGTCACCGCGATCGTGCACGGCGACGCCCGGCGGACGATGGCCGTGCTCCTGCTCGCCCTGCCCGACCTGGTCTGGCTCGCCTTCGGTCTCGGCCTCGGCGCGGCCTGGCACGGCCGGCTGGTCGGCGCGCTGGGCCTGCCCGTCCCCAAGCCGCTCAGCGCGGTGCTGCGCGCCCCCGGCGGGCAGGAGGCGACCATCGACCTCGGCACCCTGGCGGAGTACGACGCGCGCAGCTGGTGGCTGCTGCCACTGGCCGCCGTGCTGCTTGTCGCCGCGGCCTTCCTCGCCGCCCGCCGCTCCCCGCGCACCGTGCGGCTGTGGCAGCACGCCGTCCGCTTCGCCCTGGCCACCGCCGTCACCATGCTGCTGGTGGGCCTGTGGACCCGGATGGACGCCGACTACGGGCTGTCCGTGCTGGGCGTCGGCCTGGGACAGGGCGGCTTGGGAGACCTGCTCGGCTCCGTCCTCGGCGGCAGCGATCCGGTGGCGGCGCTGGGCAGCGGCAGCCTGACGCTGCGCCCGGCCCTGTGGACGGCAGTGCCGCTGGCGGCGGGCTGGGGACTGCTGACCGGGGTGCTCGGGGCGCTGCTCGCCTCGCGGGTGCGGCGGCGCGGGGAGGTCACCGAGGGGACGGCTGTGCCGGAGGGGCCGGAGGCCACAGAGGGGACGACGGGCGGCTGAGCCCTGCTGCGGGCAGCCCGTCCAGGGTTCGGAGCCGTCCGGCCCGGGTGCGTGGCTGTCCGTTCCGGGTGCGTGGCTGTCCGTCCCGGGTTCGGAGCCGTCCGTCCCGGGTTCAGACCAGCTCGGCGATCAGGACCACCGCCGCCGGGACGGCCTGGCCGAGGGCTCCGCGCCACAATTTCGGCTCGGAGACGAACAGGGTCGTCCCGCCGGCCACCATGAAGGCGGCGACGTAGAGGATCAGGGGCCTCCCCGACCCGGAGTGCCCGGTGTGCAGCAGGACCAGGCCGGTGACCAGGCCGAGGGCCAGGAACAGGTTGTAGAAGCCGACGTTGAACCGCCACAGCCGGACCTCCGGGGCATCCGCGGTGCTGCCGGTGAGCAGGTAGCGCACCCGCGGGTGCCCGTACAGGTAGCTCTCCAGCGGCCACACCACCAGGTGGATCGCGGCGGCGAGCATGGCGAAGAGCTGGCTGACGGCGTTCATGGTCGAAGACTTCCTAATGCTCCCGGGGCGGAGGGTGGACGACCGGGGCGGCCCAGGCGGGCGGCTCCGGGACCTGGGCGGGGCCGGGGGCCCGGGCGACCGCCGGGACGACCCGGGTGGGCGGCCCGTTCCCGGTCCACCCCGACCACGGGGTGGGGGCGCCGGCCGCCCGCAGCTCGGCGACGAACCGCAGACAGTCCGGGAAGCGGTCCTCGGGGGCCTTGGCGAGCGCCCGGGCGACCACCTCCCCGACCGCCTCCGGGAGGTCCGGCCGGTGCCGGTGCAGGTCGGGCGGCGGGTCGTTGAGGTGGGCCCAGAGCAGCGCGAGGTCGCTCTCCCGGCGGAACGGCGGGGTGCCCGCGAGCATCTCGAAGACCACGCAGCCGAGGCCGTACTGGTCGCAGCGCCCGTCCAGCGGCTGGCCGGAGATCTGCTCGGGCGCGGCGTAGTCGAGCGTTCCGACGATCTGGCCGACGCTGGTCAGCCCGCTCAGCGACAGTGACTTCTTGGTGAGGCCGAAGTCCGCCAGGTAGAGGTGCTCGGGGTGCTCGCTGTCGGTGCCGGCGGCGACCAGGACGTTGCCCGGCTTGACGTCCCGGTGCACCAGCCCGCGGCGGTGGGCGGCGTCCAGCGCGGAGGCGACCTGCAGGGCCAGGCGGGCGGTGCGCTCGACCGGGAGCGGGGCGTCCCGGTTGATCAGGGCGCGCAGGTCGCCGCCCTCGACGTAGCGCATCGCCAGGTAGAGGATGCCGTCGTGCTCGCCGGCCCCGAACACCGGGACGATGTGCGGGTGGTCGATCCCGGCGGCGGCCTCGGACTCGTGCATGAAGCGCAGGCGGAACACCTCGTTGCGGGCCAGTTCCGGGGCCAGCAGCTTGACCGCGACGGTCCGGCCGAGCCGCAGGTCCTTGGCCCGGTAGACCACGGCCATCCCGCCGCGCCCGATCTCCTGCTCCAGGCGGTAGTCGGCCACCTGCCGCCCGACCAGGCCGGCCGGCAGGCCGGGGGCGGACGCCGGTGTCGGCGTCGGATCGGCGGGGATCACGGCGCGCCGGTCCGGGTCGGCGAGTACGGGTCGGGTCGCCGAGGGTCGGGTTGCTGCGGGTCGGACTGCCGCGGCTCGTGCACCGGCGGGTCGGCCTCCGGGTCGGCCTCCGGGTCGGCCTCCGGTGCGGCTGTCGGCGCGGGAAGCTGTTCCGGCGGCCGGTCGGTGGCCGCGTACGCCTGTAGCTGCAGCCCGTCGCAGTAGCACCAGCGGTCGTGCACCGGGTCGAACAGCCAGAGCGTCTCGCCGTCCGCCACCAGGCCGATCCGCAGGCCGCGGGTCCGCTCCCGGAAGGCCTCCAAGTCCAGGGTGCCCGCGGCGAGGTCCTCCAGCAGGGCGCGGTGGCGGGAGAGCGCGGCCTCGGCCTCGGCGAGCGCGGGGCGCGGGTCGGCGGTGCGGGTGGGCGGGGCGTCCGCGCCCGGTGGCGGCTGGGGGAGGACGACCAGCAGCCGGGCGTCCACCCAGGCGGTCCAGCCGTTGGAGCAGAGCACCTGGGCCCAGTCGCCCTGCCGGGCGATCAGCCGGACCGGGAGGAGCGGATCCAGCCGGGCGGCGGGCCGTGCCGGGTCCGGGGCCGTCCAGGTCGCCATGCCGTCCGGCGGGGCGACGTGGGTGGGGCGGAACGCGAACTCGTCCATCGGCGGCCGGCTTCCCTCCTGCGCGCGAGCCGGAGCCGACGGCAGGGGCGGCGCGCGGCATCGGAACCGCAGTTCGATTCCACTCTACCGGCGGGCGCCGGGGCGGCTACCTGCGCATGACCACCGGTTCGTGCCGCCGCAGCAGGGCGAGCACCGCCAGCCCGTACGCCGCCGCGAGGGCGGCCAGCGCGGCCATGCTGATCACCCAGCCGGTCCGTTCGGGGCGGAACGCCGGGTCCGCGGTGATCGGGGACGGCACCGTGAGCCGGCCCAGGTCGACGGTGCGGGCCATGGCCGACAGGCCCCACCGGGACGGGACGAACCAGGCGAACTGCTCCAGCCCCGGCACGCCGTGCAGCTTGAGCATCAGACCGCTGAACACCACCTGGACGATCGCCAGCAGCACCAGCAGCGGCATCGTGGTCTCCTCCTTGCCGACGGCGGCGGAGACCACCAGGCCGAGCACCATCGAGGTGAACGCGAGCAGCGCGACCGCGATGATCAGCTCCGGCAGCTGCGGCAGCAGCACGCCCGTCGTCACCGGCGGCGGGGCGTTCGGCCGGGCCGGCGCGGAGAGCGTCACCCCGGCCAGGCCGACCACGGTCAGCAGCGCGGCCTGGACCACCGTGACCGCGCCGAGCACCACCACCTTGGACACCAGGTAGGCAGACCTGGACAGCCCGACCACCCGCTCCCGCCGGTAGATCGCGCGCTCCTTGACCACCTCGCGCACCGCGTTGGCCGAGCCGGTGAGCACCCCGCCGAGGCAGAGCGTGAGCAGGCAGTTGATGGCGTTCTCGTCGGTGAGCCGCGAGCCGGCCATCGCCCGGCACATCACGCCGATGACGAACGGCAGCACCAGCATGACGGTGAGGAACAGCCGGTCGGCGGCGAGCACCGCGGCGTACCGGCGCACCAGGGTGCTCAGCTGGGCGAACCAGCCCTGCGGCTTCTCCCGGCCGATGGCGGGCGGCGGCGCCGCGGCGGACGCGGCCGGGGCGGGCAGCGGGTGCGCCGCCTCGGCCGTCACGTACCGCCGGTACTCCGGCGAGGCCAGGTAGCGCTGCCGGCTGCGGCCCTCGGTGTCGTTCTCGAACTCCTCGAAGGCCTCCGGCCACTCGTCCTGCCCGAAGTACGCCAGCGCCTCGGTGGGCGGGCCGTAGTAGGCGGTCCGGCCGCCGGGGGCGAGCACCAGTAGCCGGTCGCAGACGTTGAGGCTCAGCACGCTGTGCGTCACCACGACCACCGTCCGTCCGTCGTCGGCCAGTTCGCGCAGCAGGCGCATCACCGAGCGCTCCATGCCCGGGTCCAGACCGGAGGTCGGCTCGTCGAGGAACAGCAGCGAGGGCTTGGTGAGCAGCTCCAGCGCGATGCTGACCCGCTTGCGCTGGCCGCCGGAGAGGCTGGCGATCACCTGCTGCTCCCGGCCGTCCAGGCCCAGTTCGCGGATCACCTCGGAGACCCTGGTCTCCCGCTCGTGCCGGGCGGTGTCCCCGGGGAAGCGCAACTCGGCGGCGAAGGACAGCGCGCGGCGGACGGTGAGCTGGGTGTGCAGGATGTCGTCCTGGGGGACGAGACCGATCCGGCGCCGCAGCTCGGCGTAGTCGCGGTACAGGTCGCGCCCGTCGTACAGCACGGTGCCCTGGTCGGCGGGGCGCAGCCCGGTGAGCGCGTTCAGCAGGGTGGACTTGCCGGCGCCGCTCGGGCCGGCCACCGCCAGCAGGGTCTTCTCGGCGAGCGGGAAGCCGACGTCGTCCAGCAGCACCCGGTGGTCCGGACCGACCTGGACGACCAGGTGCTGGACGTCCAGGGAGATCTCGCCGGTGTCGGTGTACTCGACCAGCCGGCCGTCGGCCAGGCAGAGCGCGAAGTGGCCGATGCCGACGATGTCGGCCGGGCCGACCGGGGCGCGCCGGACAGGGCGGCCGTTGAGGTAGCTGCCGTTGTGGCTGTCCAGGTCGACGATCTCGTGCCCGCCGCCCGGCAGTTCGCGCAGCTCGGCGTGGTGCCGGGAGACCACCAGGTCGTCCAGGACGAGGTCGTTGTCCGGCGACCGGCCGATCCGCACGGTGCGGCCGGGCAGCTCCAGTACGGCGCTCGGGCTGCGGAAGGTGCCGGAGCTCTGTGGCGCGGCCAGGGCGGTGCGTTCGCCGGGCGCGGGGGCCGGAAGGCCGGCGAAGGTCGCGGCCAGGCCGGTGGCCGGGTCGCCGAAGCGCAGCCGGGTGCCCGGGCCGACGTCCTCGTGGTCGACCCGGCGGCCCTGGTCGAAGGTGCCGTTGGTGCTGCCGACGTCCTCCAGCAGCCAGTGGCCGTCGTCGGCGTGCAGCACCGCGTGGTGCCAGGAGACCCGGGGGTCGTCCAGCACGATCTCGCTGGTCGGGTCGCGGCCCAGGTGGTAGGCCCGGGTCGGGTCGATCAGCCGGGACTCGTGGTCGGTGACCAGGACGAGGGGCGGCGCGGTGGGCGCGCCGGGGCGCTGTCCCATGCTGGGCATTCTATCGTCGGCGCCCGTGAACGGCCTTTCCGGATCCTGACATTGGACTGGACCACTGCCTCGGCGCAGCACTATCGTTCGGCGTGCCCGCAGGCCGAACCACCGGATGGGAACCATGACGATCTGGCCGCAGCCGTGCAGCTCCCGGACCGTCCGAGCCGGCCGGGCCGACGGCCGGGTACTGCGACTGGGCCTGATGGACACCATGCTCGCGGACCTCGCCGTCTCGGTGGTGCTCTGCTTCGACCGGCCGTTGGACGAGGACCGGCTCGCCGCCGGGCTCGCCCTCGCCCTGGACCGGGTGCCGGTGTTCGCCGGGCGGCTGAGCACCGACGGCGGCGCCCTGCGGGCGGTCTGCGACGACTCCGGCGTACCGCTGGAGGCCTGCACCGTGGACGGCACCCTCGCCGAGGCGATGGGCCGGGTGCCGGCGGCCGGCTCCGGACTGGTCGACCCGGTGGACGCGGTGGCCGCACGCACCGGCGACGCCCCGCTGCTCACCGTACGGATCACCCGCACGGCCGACGGCGGCACGGTGCTCGGCTGCTCCTGGCACCACGCGATCGGGGACCTCCACAGCTTCATGCTGCTGCTGCGGATCTGGTCGGCGGCGGTCGAGGGCGAACCGCTGCCGGAGGCCGAACTCGTCGCCGACCAGGACGCGTTGCTGGACGCGGTGCTGCCGGCCGAGGACTGCGGACGCCCCGGATTCCGGGTGCCGTCGGCGGCTGAGGCGGAGCAGCTGGCCCGCGAGGTGGCGGCCGGCCCGCGCGCCAACCGGACCGTCCAGATCGCCTTCACGGATGCCGAAGTCGCCCGGATGCGCGAGGAGTTCGGCGCGGCAGCCGGGCGCCGGCTGTCCACCGGGGACGTGCTCTGCGCCCATGTCCTCGCCACTCTGCGGGAGGTGGACGGCGACCAGGCCGAGCGGATGCTCACCGTGCCGGTCAACGCCCGCCGCTGGCTGGGGCTCTCGCCCGCCCTGGTGGGCAACCTGCTGAGCGAGGTGCACGTGCCGTACCGGCCGAAGGACGGACCGGCGGCTCTGGCGGGTCAACTGCGGGCAGCGGTCGAGGAGTTCCCGGCCGCCCACCTCAACCTCCGTGCCAACCTGGACTTCCTGGCCGGGCTGGGCCGTTCCCGGCTGGGCGAGTGCGTGCCGCTGGGATTCGACCCGAAGGAGCGCCGGTTCAGCTTCTCCAACTGGAGCCGCTTCGGCGCCTATCGGCTGAGCTTCGGGGGCGGTCCGCCGGTGTTCTTCAGTCCGGCCGCCAACTACCCGCTACCCTGGGTGAGTTGGACGATCGAGGGGTACCGCGGCGAGGGCTGGCTGAGCACCGTGGTGCTGCCCGCCCGGCTCGCCGCCCGGCTGCGCGGGGCGGACGGCCGGGCGGTGCTGCACCGGTTCCGGTCGGCGGCCGACCAGCCGCCCGCCTCGGCGGCGGTGCTGCCGAAGGTGCTGTGACAGCACGGCCCGCGCGGGTCCGCTCAGAAGGACTGCTCGATCGCGGTCCACAGCCGCAGCCGGGCCTCCAGCGCGGCCCGTACGGTCTCGGCGCAGGAGTCCCAGACGGCCTGGTCGTCGCCGCACAGGTCGATCAGCATCTGCATCGCCATCGGGGTGTGCTGCTCACCGTCCACCTCGATGTGGCGGGCCAGGTAGTCCTTGAACACGGTGAGCACGCCCTCGGGGTCGTCGATGCCAACCACCTGGGTGAACATGTCCGGGATGAGGTCCTCGCGGCCGAAGGCGAAGGCGGCGGCCCGGCAGTGCACCGGCGCGTTCTCCACGATCGACCAGGTGACGGAGGTGAACTCGACAGCGGGCCCCGGCACTCCGGCCGCCTTGAGGGCCTCCGGCACGGACCGGCCGGAGCCCAGCAGGGCCAGGAAGTCCGTCACCGGGCGGTGGTCGGCGCCGGCCTGCCGCATGCCCTCGACGTACAGTTCGAAGTGGCTGGTGAAGCCCTCGCCGAGCTCGTCGCTCTCCTCCACCAGGACGATCTCGTTGATCAGCCGGCGGCTGGCGGTCGGGCCGCTCGGGACCCACGGCACGTCCACGCAGGTGAGGTCGCGCTGCAGGCTCTTGAGCAGCGACATGAAGTCCCAGACGGCGAAGACGTGGCTGTCCAGGAAGGTGCGGACCCGCTCGATGCTGGTGAGCGAGCGGTACACCGAGTGCTCGACGACCTCGCGGCGCAGCGGGTCGATGGCCTGCTGGAGGCTGGTCAGGCCGGGGTGGGAGCGGTCCCAGTGGTAGCGGTTGGTGGTCATCGGTGCTCCTGTCTCGGGGGTGTTCCGGAGGTCAGTTGGGCTTCATGACGGACCGCAGCGCGTGCCGCAGCTGCTCGCGGCTCGGCTGGACGGCCCGGTCCAGGGCGGGGGCGAAGGGGAGCACCGCGCCGTCCGGGCGGGTGATCCGGCGCGGTGGGGCGAGCAGGCGCATCTCCTCGGCGGCGGTGGCCAGTACCTCGGCGCCGAAGCCGCAGCTGCGGTTGGAGTCGTCCACGACGACCAGCCGGCCGGTGCGCTCCAGCGACTCGGCGAGGGCCGGCCAGTCGAAGGGGTGGACGGTGCGGGGGTCGAGGACCTCCACCGAGAGCTCCGGGGCAAGCTCCTCGGCGACGGCCAGGGCGTCGTGCACCAGGTGCCCGAGGGCGACCACGGTGACATCGGTGCCCGGGCGGTGGATCCGGGCCCGCCCGAGCGGGACGGGCGCCAGCTCCCAGGTGACGGTCTCGCGCACCGGCAGGGCCGCGGCCGGGGCGAACACCACCACCGGGTCCGGATCGCGGATCGCGGAGCGCAACAGCCCGTAGGCGTCGGTCGGGGTGGCGGGTACCACGGTCTTCACCCCGGCATGGGCGAACAGGCTGTACGGGTGGTCGGAGTGCTGCCCGGCCCAGCCGTCCCGGGAGCCCGAGCCGGGCACCAGACAGGTCAGCGGGACGGCCGCCTGGCCGCCGGTCATCAGCGAGAACTTGTGGGCCTGGTTGACGAGTTGCTCGAAGACCAGGAACAGCAGAGAGGGGATCTGGAACTCCAGCACCGGCCGCCGCCCGGCCAGCGCGGCGCCCATCGCCATCGCGGTGAAGGCCTGTTCGGACAGCGGGGTGTCCACGATCCGCCCGGGTCCGAAGCGGTCCAGCAGGCCCAGGGTCGGGCCGGCCATGCCCGCCCCGATGTCCTCGCCGAACACGCAGACCGCCGGGTCCTCGGCGAGTTCGTCGGCCAGCGCCCGATTGAGCGCCTTGGTGTACGAGAGCCTGGTCACGTTGACACCCCCGCCCGGGGCCGCAGGCCGTCGGCGTACAGGTGGTCCAGGGCGCCGGCCGGGTCCGGGTGGGCCGAGGCGAGCGCGAACCCCTCGGCGGCGGCCAGCTGTTCGGCCACCGAGCGGTCCAGCTCGGCGACCGTCGCGACGGCGAGCGGGGCGGCGGCCCGGGGCAGTGGGTCCCGCTCGCGCCAGGCCGCGACCTCCTCGGGGGTGCGGTAGCGCAGCTTCATCCGGCGCTCCATGGTGTGGTGGCCCTCGTAGCGGTAGGTGCGGCATTCCAGGAAGCCCGGGCCGCCGCCCGAGCGGGCCCGTTCGACGGCGCGCAGGGCGGCGGCGCGCACGGCCTCGGTGTCCATGCCGTCCACATGCTCGGCGGGGATGCCGAAGGCCGCGGCCCGGCCGGTGGCACTGCCCGCGACGGCGGTGGCGGCGGGCAGGGTGGTGGCGTAGCCGTTGTTCTCGCAGACGAAGACCACCGGCAGCCGCCACATCGCCGCCAGGTTGAACGATTCCAGCAGCACGCCCTGGTTGAGCGCGCCGTCGCCGAAGAAGGCCACCGCCACCGAGCCGTCCGCGGTCCCGGCATGCTGCGCGGCCCAGGCGGCGCCGACCGCGATCGGGGCCCCGGCGCCGACGATGCCGTTGGCACCGAGGATGCCCAGCGAGAGGTCGGCGGCGTGCATCGAGCCGCCCCGACCGCCGTTCAACCCGTCGACACGGCCCATGAGTTCGGCGAGCAGTCGGTGCGGGGCGGCGCCCCGGGCGAGGACGTGGCCGTGGCCGCGGTGGGTGCTGGTGAGCCGGTCGGCCGGGCCGAGCGCCGAGCAGACGCCGACCGCGACGGCCTCCTGCCCGATGTACGGGTGGACGCCGCCGGGGATCGCGCCGGACTTCACCAGGCCGAGCGCCAGCTCCTCGAAGCCGCGGATCAGCCGCAGCATCCGGTAGCGCTCGGCGGGGGTGGCCAGGGGCGCGGTGCCGTCGCGGGACGGTGTGGTCACAGCGTCCCCCGCCAGACCGTCGGGCAGTAGTCCGGGTCGGCGTAGTCCGGCCGGTCGTCGGCGGTGCGGCGCACCAGCACGTCGTGGTTGTACACCACCGGGCCGCCGTCCGGGCGTTCGTGCCGGCGGTACTCGTTGGCGCCGTCCTGGAGGTGCAGCGACACGGCCCGGCGGGGGAAGGCCGCCAGGTTGGGGCCGCTGCCGTGGTAGGTGCGGCAGTGGTGGAAGGACATGTGGCCGCGCGGGATCAGCATCGGGACCTTGCGCACCCGCTGCCCGTTGAACGCGGCGTTGGCGTCCAGGATGGCGTCCAGCTCGGAGTTGTCGCGGTCGGCGAAGTGCCGGGTGGAGTCCTCGCCGGAGGGCAGCTCCCGCCAGCGGTGGCTGCCGTCGACCATGGTGATGGTGCCGTTCTCCTCGCGGCAGTCGTGGAACGGGATGAAGGCGGTGAGCATCTCCTCGGAGGACGAGGTCTGCCAGTAGTGCTTGTCGAAGTGCCACGGCACCCGGTTGCTGGGCTCCCCGGGCACCGGCGGCTTGTAGATCAGGGTGGACTGGAAGATCCGGATCTCCTCCGCCCCGGCCAGCAGCGCGGCCACCGCCCCGATCAGCGGCTTGCGCAGGATCGCGCCGATCGCGTCGCTCTCGTGGTGGACGTAGTCGTTGTGCCGTTGGACCGGCCCGTGCGAGGGCTCCCAGGCGGCCAACCGGGGCGGGCGGACGGGCAGCCGGCGGTCCCGGTGGCCCGCGTAGTACAGCTCGGTGGCGGCCTGGAGGGCGTCCAGCTCCTCGTCGCCGAACAGCCGGCGGGAGAGGTACCAGCCGTGCTCGCGGTAGTGCGCCACCTCCTCGGGGGTGGGCAGCAGGGCCTGTTCGGCGGCGGTGAGGCGGAACTCGGTGGCGGTGGTCATCGGTGGTGCTTCCCTTCTGGGGCGGTCAGCCGGCGGTGACGGAGGTCTGGCGCTCGACCGCCTCGTACAGCGCCTTGATGTTCGCGGTGCCGAACGTGCCCGCGCCCTGGCGCTCGATCAGCTCCAGGAAGGAGGTGCGCCGGGGGTGGGTCGAGCGGGCGAAGATCTGGAACAGCTGGCCGCCGTGGTCCTGGTCGACCAGGACGTGCAGGTCGCGCAGGGTCTCCACCGGGATGGCCGTGCCGCCGAGCCGCTCGGTGAGGGCGTCGAAGTAGGTGCCCGGGGTGGTGAGGAACTCCACCCCGCGGGAGCGGATCGTCCGGACGGCGGTGGCGATGTCCCGGGTGCTGAAGGCCAGGTGCTGCACCCCGGCGCCGCCGTGGGCGGCCAGGAACTCGTCGATCTGGCCGGGGCGGCGGGCGGTGTCGGGCTCGATCAGGGTGAAGGTGACCAGGCCGGAGGCGCTCTGCACCACGGTGGAGTCCATCGCCTGTTCGCCGACCTCGATGTACTCCTCGAAGATCGCGTGGAAGCCGAGCGCGGCCTCGCAGAACCGTACGGCGTCGGCGAGTTCACCACCGGGCAGGCAGATCGCGACGTGGTCGAGGTCGTCCAGCAGGCCCGGTCCGGCGGGTTCCGCGGGTTCCGCGGCACCGGTGTCGTGCATCGAGGTGAAGCGCAGGGCGGTGTCGCCGAAGCCGGCGATCAGGCAGGCCTCCCGGTCCAGCACCCGGGCGCCGTGCCGTTCGGCCCGCTCCAGGGCGGCTCGCGGGTCGGCGCAGCCGAGGGCGAGGGCGGCCACGCCGTCCCCGTGCCGGGCGACGTAGGCGGACACCGGGTGGCCGGGGTCGGCGGCGGAGGTCAGCCGCAGCCGGATCGAACCCTGGCGCAGGTCGATGGTGCGGGTGCCGTCCGCCGAGGCGTTCGGGGGGCCGGTGGTGAAGTCGTAGTCGGCGTGCAGGGCGGCGGCGGTCTTGTCGGCGTCCGCGCAGTGGAACTCGACGCGGGCGATGGTCTGGATGGACAACGGGTTCTCCCCCCGGAGGGATGTCGGGTCGAGCGCGTGGAGGTGCGGTTGGCGCAGTGGCCGGTCACCGGCCGGTCGGCCGGACGGAGGCCGGGCCGAGGATCAGGCTCAGGTTGTGGCCGCCGAAGGCGAAGGCGTTGCTCAGCGCGGCGCGCACCGGGCCGGACCGGGCGGCGCCCCGGACGTGGTCCAGGTCGCAGGCCGGGTCGGGGTCGGTGAGGTTGAGCGTCGGCGGCAGCGTCCCCCTCGCCACCGCCAGGGCCGTCACCGCTGCCTCCAACGCGCCTGCGGCGCCCAGGAGATGGCCAGTGGCGCCCTTGGTGGAGCTGACCGCCGGCCGGTGCCCGCCGAAGACGGCGTGCAGGGCGGCGGTCTCCGCCACGTCACCGAGCCTGGTGCCGGTGCCGTGGGCGTTCACGTAGTCGATGTCGCCCGGGGTGAGCCCCGCGTTGGCGAGGGCGCCGCGCATCGCGTGGGCGGCGCCGGTGCCGTCCGGGCGGGGCATGGTCGGGTGGTGGGCGTCGGTGGAGGCGCCCCAGCCGAGCACGTCGGCGTACCCGGTGGCCCCGCGTGCGGCGGCGTGGGTGGCGCTCTCCAGGACGAGGACGGCGCTGCCCTCGCCGAGCACGAACCCGTTGCGGCGGGCGTCGAAGGGCCGGCTGGACTGTTCCGGGTCATCCCAACCCTGGGCCAGGGCACGGGCGTTGGTGAAGGCGGCGGCGATGGTCGGGTGCAGCGATGACTCGGTGCCGCCGCACACCACCACGTCGGCGTCGCCCGCGCGGATCAGTCGCAGCCCCTCGGCGATCGCCTGGGCACCGGCCGCGCAGGCCGTCACGACGGCCGAACTGTAGCCGCGGATCCCGTGCTTGATGGCGATCCGGGCGGCGGCCATGTTGGACAGCATGCCCGGCAGCAGGTACGGGCTGACGCCGGGGCGGCCGCGGTCCAGCCGCCGGTGGGACTGCTGCTCGAAGGTCTCCAGGCCGCCGCCCCCGGTGGCCAGCACCACGGCGGTGCGGTGCGGGTCTGCGTCCCGGCCGACCTCCAGGGCGGCGTCGGCGAGCGCGTCGTCGGCGGCGGCCAGGGCGAGCAGCACGAACCGGTCCACGCAGCGGGTCTCGGTGGGCGGCAGCACCTCGCGGCCGTCCACCGCGGGGGCGATCCCGGCGGCGGGCAGCCAGCCGTGCGCGGGGTGGTCCTCGGGGACGGCGCGCAGGCCGGAGCGGCCGGCGGCCAGGGCGTCGAACACCTCGGCGGGCTTGCGGCCGAGCGGCGAGACCAGGCCGATGCCGGTGATGACGGCTGCTTCGCGGGCGAACGGTCCCGCCTCCTTGAGCTCAGCAGGGGCGTTCGCCCGGGCGTGCCACTTGGTGCTGAGCTCGTTCCGCTCGCTCACCGGGCGTTCACCGCCGCCAGGTGGCGCCGGCGCAGCAGCACCTTGCGGACCTTGCCGGTCGGGCCGAGCGGGAGGTCGTCCCCGGTGACCGCGAGGACCTTGCGGACGGTCGCTGCGGTGGCCTCGTCGAGGGCGGCGACCACCGCCTTGGCGCGGTCGGCGTCCGGGCCGTCGCCCCGGTCGGCGTCCTCGGTGAGGAGCAGCAGCACGTCGGTGACCACCTGCTCGCCGTCCCGGACCGCGACCACCGTGCAGTCCGCCACGTCCGGGCGGGCGGCCAGCACCCGCTCCTCCGACATCGCGGTGAACAGCCGCTTGCCGTCGCCGAGTTCGAGCGAGTCCACGGCCCGGTCGACGTGGTAGTAGTAGCCCTCCTCGTCCCGGTACATCAGGTCCCCGGTGAGGAAGCGCCCGCGCAGCCGGGTGCGGAAGGTGGTGGCCGAGTCGTTCCAGTAGCCGAGCGCCAGGGTCGGTGAGGCGGTGGCGAGTTCGCCGACCTCGCCGGGGCCGAGCGGCTCGCCGTCCGGGCCGACCACGACGCAGTCGACGAAGGCGTGCGGGCGGCCGACGCAGCGCCCGTAGCGCTCGGTGCCGGGGCCGTGGGTGATGAAGAAGTGGGAGTGGCCCATCTCGGTGGAGCCCAGGCCGTCCACGAACAGCGAGCCGGGCAGTCGGGTGCGGCCCTCGCGGGTGACGCCCGCCCGGCTGCCGGTGGCGATCAGCCGGCGGATGTGCACCTCGTGGGCGCAGTCGCCGGTGTTCCACCAGAGTGCGACGGAGTTCAAGTCCCGTGCGGCGAGGTCGTGGTGGGCGAGGTCGGCCCAGGTGGCGGCGAAGCCGACCACCCCGGTGGGGCGCCAGCGCTCGATCGCGTCCAGCACCCCGGCGCCGGACTGGCCGGAGAGGCAGGCGAGTTCGGTGTGCGAGCTGAGCGCGAGGTTGAGCGCGATCAGGGTCGCGGCGTGCGGGGCGGGCAGGGCGCTGAGCATCCGGTCCTGGCCCTGCGGGCGGGGCAGCCGCAGCCGGTGGCGGATCGCCGCGTACAGGCTGGCGTGGGAGTGGACGACGGCCTTCGGCAGGCCGGTGGTGCCGGAGGAGTGGGTGATCGCCACCGGGTCGTCGGACCAGTGCCGGTACGGCTCCGGAGCGTCGTCCGGGTCGCCGGCGCCCAGGGTGGCGATCTCGGGCAGCAGCGGCGCGCCCGGGTCGTGGCCGGCCAGGGCGGCCAGGTGGGCCGGGTCGGCGAGCACCCCGGCCGCGCGGATCCCGGCGATGTAGCGGGCGGCCCGCTCGGCGTCCAGGTTGGGGTTGACCAGTGCGGGGACGGCGCCGAGCCGGGCCAGGGCGAGGAAGGCGAGCACGTGGTCGGCGGCGTTGCTCGCGTAGACCACGACCGGGTCGCGCGGGGTGATGCCGAGGCCGTGCAGGGCGGCGGCGCGGGCCCGGACGGCGCGGTCCAGCTCGCGCAGGGTGAGCGGCTGCCAGGCGGGGTGGTGGTCCACCGGGGTGTCGAAGGTGAGCAGCGGCTCGTCCAGGCCCTGGCCGAGGGCGATCCGGGCGGTCAGCACGTTGCCGGCGCCCACGTCGGGGTCGTCCGCGAGCTGGTTGCGGAGACTGCGGATGGTCACGGGGGTGGATCCCTCCCTCGGGGCCGGGGCGGCCCGGGCGGCTGATCGGTGGCAGGGTGCTCCCGGCGCGCGGACGGCGGCGGGTGGTGGGAGTGACGGAGGGCCGGGCGGTCGCTGGTGTGCCGGGTGCGGCTGCGTCAGACGGCGGGCCTCGCTGCTGGCTACGGGCGGCGGTGCCGCGCGGGTTCAGCCGCCCGGGTTCAGTGGCCCGGCTTGAGTCGCCCGGGTCCAGTGGCCTGTGTCGAGCCGCCCGGGTTCATCGGCCGGGTGGGTGAGCAGGACGGCCACCGCGTGGTCGCCGTCGGCGCTCTGCTCGGCGGCGACGGCCAGCACCCGGTCGGCGTCGCCGTCGGCGAGCAGCAGCCCGGCGAGCTCGTACGCGTCATCGGGGACGGTGCCGGGTGCGGCCTCGGCGGCGCTGATCGCCACCACGGGGCCGGTCAGGCCCCAGCGGGCGGCGATGTGCCCGAGGACGGCGTTGGGGTTGGACTGGAAGAACAGCAGGGGGGCCGGGCGACGCCCGGGCTCGGCGCTGCGGTCGATGGCCCGCGCGGTGGCGCGGTCGCCGCTCGCGCTGACGAGCAGCAGGGCGGTCCGCCCGGGGGCGGGCGGCGGGCCGTGGTGGGCGCGCAGGCACTGGTCGGCGGTGTCGGCGATCAGGGGCCCCAGGCCGGTGGCGGCGAAGCCGGGCAGCGGCGGCGGGGGTCCGTGGAGGTCCGGGCCGGGGCGGCGGGCCTCGGCGAGGACGCGGAGCGGGGTGGTGGCTGGGGAGGTCATGGTGTGGGTGGCGGGGTCAGGCGGCGGCCAGTAGCAGGGCGGTGTTGGCGCCGCCGAAGGCGGAGTTGATGCTGAGCGCGTAGCGGGGCCGGGCGGTGTGCGGGCCGTCCAGGACGAGGTCCAGGCGGACGGCCGGGTCGGGGCCGAGCCAGCCGGCGTTGACCGGGACCAGTCCGGTGTCCAACGCACCTATGGTGACGGCGAGTTCGAGCAGCGCTGAGGCCTCCAGGGCGTGGCCGTGCACGGACTTGCTGGAGCTGACCGGGAGTTCGGCGGTGTGCGGGCCGAACACCCGGTGCAGGGCAGTGGCTTCGGCCTGGTCGGCGAGGTCGGAGCCGGTGCCGTTGGCGTTGATGTAGCCGACCTCGGCGGGGGCGACGCCGGCCCGGTTCAGCGCGGCCTCGATCGCCCGGGCCACGCCGGTGCCCTCCGGTTCCGGGCGGCAGACGTGGTGGGCGTCCCCGGCCCGGCCCCAGCCGGCCAGTCGGGCGAGTGCGGGGGCGCCGCGCCGTTCGGCGGCCGGGGCGGCCTCGACCAGGACGGCCGCGGTCGCGTCGCCGAGCAGGGTGCCGGTGCGTCCGGCGCTGAACGGGCGCAGTTCGCCGTCCCGGGCCAGGGCGCGTCCGGCGTCGAAGACGGCGAACACCCCGGGGTCGACCAGGTGGCCGGCCGCGACCAGGACGCGCTGGTGCCGTCCGGCGGCGACCAGCGCGGCGGCGTCGGCGACGGCCGTCGCCGCGGCCACACAGGCGCCGGTGTACACCCGGGTGACGCCCGGCGCGCCCCAGTGGGCGCGCACCCCGGCGGCCACCGCGTCGGCGGTGGCGCGGGTGCGCTCGTCGCTGTGCAGGGCCAGCAGGACGGGCATCGCGGTGCCCTCGGCGGCGGTCAGTCCGGCCTGGCGGCAGGCCTGGCCGACGGCGTCGAGCACGGCCCGGGCGAGCGGGAAGGTACTGGCCAGCGGGACGTCCTCGGGCAGCAGGGCGGCCCGGGTGGTGCGGCGTCCGCTGACGTCGAAGCGGGTCACCTCGCCGAACGCGGTCTTGCCGTGGGCGGCGGCCTCGGTCAGCGCGGCGAGTCCGCGTCCGGCGGCGCTGAGCACGCCGACGCCGGTGACGACCGCGGGTACGGCGTGCCGGGCGCCGTCAGTGGTGCCAGCGGCGGCAGCAGCAGCGGTCGCTCCGGGGCCGGTCACGGTCGGGCCCCGGCGCGTTCGGCCAGCACCGCCGAGCGCAGCAGCTCGGTGGCGTCGTCGACGGTCCGCACCGCGCCGAAGTGCTCGTCGTCGAGGTCCAGTCGGATGTGGTAGCGCTGCTCGAACTCGGCGATCAGCCAAGTGAGTTCGAGTGAGCCGAGGTCCTCGGGCACGGTGTCGGCGGCGCGCTGCCCGAACGCCGCCAGCATGGCCAGGACCTCGGCCCGGTCGGGGAGGGCGCCGGGGCGCGGTGCCGGGGGCAGGGCGGAGCCGGTCATGCCGCGCTGCCGGTGGCGGCGGGGAGGGCGTCGATCCGCTTGACGACGTCGGCGGTGAACTCGTCCAGCGTCATCATCGCGGTGGTCTCCATCTCGTCCAGGTCGAACTTGATCCCGAACTCGTCCTCGACCTGCACCGAGAGCTCGGCCAGCGCGAGCGATTCGAGGTCCAGTCCGGCCGGGCCGAGGTCGGTGTCCCCGGTGACCTCGGAGACGTCGTACTGCATCTCGGTGAGGGCGGCCAGAACGAACGCGCGGATGCGGTCCTGCATGGTGGTGGGCTCCTTGTCGGGGTTGTCCGGCGGGCGGGGTCGTCCGGCGGGTGGTGCGGGCGGTCAGCGCACGGCGGCCGCGGCGGTGTCGCGCAGGGCGGCCGGGTCGCGCAGCAGCTTTCCGGTGGCGGTGCGGGGGAGGGCGGGCAGCACGGCCAGTCGGCGCGGCCGCTTGTAGGCGGCGAGCCGGCGGGCGAGCCCGTCCTGGACGAGGGCCGGGTCGGCGCCGGCTTCGAGGGCCAGGTAGGCCTCGACCGCCTCGCCGTCGAAGACCACGACGGCCTCGCGGACCTCGGGCAGTGCGCTGAGGGTCTGCTCGACCTCGGTGAGGTCGACCTTCAGCCCGCCGATCGAGACCTGCGAGTCGAGCCGACCGAGCACGGTGACCAGACCGGTCGCCCCGTCCAGCGCGGCGGCGTCCCGGGTGTGCAGCCAGCCGTCCGCCCAGCGCGCGGGATCGTCCAGTCCCGGGTACGGCGAGGCCGCCGCGCCGAGCTGCAACTCGCCCGCGACCAGCCGCATCTCCATGCCGTGGACGGGACGCTTGGCCGGGTGCAGCGTACCGTCGAGGTCGGTGGCGATGACCCCGGTCTCGGTCATCCCGTACATGGTGCCGAGCGGGACGCCGTACCGCTGGGTGAACAGTGCGGGCAGTCCCGGGCGGACGAGTTCGCCCGCCACGATCATCCGCCGCAGCTGCGGCAGTGGCGGGGGAGCGACCGTCCCCGCCAGGAGTTCGGCGTGGAAGGGCACTCCGATGACGGTGGTCGGCCGCTGGTCCGCCGCGACCGCGGCGAGTATCCCGGCGGCCGTCATCCGTTCCGGCACGGTGAGCGCGGCTCGGGCGTGCAGGCCGTTGAGAAGCCCGCCGACCAGTCCGAGCACATGTACCACCGAGGACAGCAGCACCACCCGCTCGCCCTCACCGGGGAACTCCACCAGCCTTCGGTAGCAGTCGAGTTCGCGCAGCAGGTCGGAGGCGGTGCGGGCGATGACCTTGGCCGGTCCGGTGGATCCGGAGCTGAGCTGGACCAGTGCGTGCCCGGTGCGGGCCGGGAGCCCGTCCGCCAGCGGGACGGCCACCGGCTCGACCTCGGAGAAGCCGCGCAGCGCCGCGGCGGGCCGGTGAGCGGAGCCTACCAGCACCTGCGGGGTGAGCCGGGCCAGCGCCGCGTCCACCTCGTGGTCGGTCAACCGGTGGTCGAGCAGCGTGACTTGGGCGCCGAGCCGCCAGCAGGCCAGCAGGACGGCGACGAACGCCACCGAGGGCGGCAGCCGCAGCGCGGCGGTGCCGCCCGGGCCGAGCCCGGCGGCGGCCAGCCGTTCGGACTGCTCGTCGACCAGGGCGCGCAGGGCGTCCCGGTCGAGCGGAGCGCCGAGGCGCAGGCACTCCTCGCGGCCCGGGCCGGCCAGCAGCGACCGCTCGACCCAGTCCGGCGGGGCGTCGGCGTGCGGCGGTGCGGAAAGCGGAAGTGAAAAGGAGGAAAAGCCGGTCAACACGGCTCCACAACGGGTGAGGGGATTTGACATGGACGCAATGGGCGTCGTTCTCAACCAATACGGTCAATTCCGTTGCCAGACCATGGCACAGACGTTTGGTCAAATCAAGGTCTATACCAATGTGGTCGTTGCTCCTACGCTGCCGAACCGGGACCGGCCCGCGCGAGGCCGTCCGGGAAACGAGGATGCCCGTGGGAGCACTCACGCTGACCGGGATCGAGAACGCGGCACGCGATCGACTCCCCTCGGAAATATGGGATTTCATCGAAGGCGGCGCCGACGCGGAACGCACCCTGACGGCGAACCGGGAGGTGTTCGGGCACCATGCACTGCGCCCGCGCACCCTGGTCGACGTCTCCGCCTGCGACCCCGCGCTGACCCTGCTCGGCGCACCGTTGCGACTCCCGCTCGGCATCGCCCCGATGGCCTACCACCGGCTCGTCGACCCGGAGGGCGAGACCGCCACCGCGCGCGCCGCCGGCCGGGCCGGCGCCCTGCTGGTCGCCGCCATGTTCGCCAGCCGCACCCTGGAGGAGATCGCCGCGGCCGCCACCGGCCCGCTCTGGCTCCAGCTCTACTGGCTGCGCCACCGTGCCGCCCTGGCCGACCTGGTCGAACGCGCCGAGGCGGCCGGCTTCCGGGCCCTGGTGCTGACCGTGGACGCGCCCAGGATCGGCCGCCGGCTGCGCGACCGGCGCAACGGCTTCGCCATCCCGCCCACCGTCCGCGCGGTCAACCTGGACGACCGCCTGATGTCCGCCAGCCACCGCGCGGCCGACGGCAGTTCGGGCATCGCCGAACACGCCCGCGAGCAGTTCGACCCCACCCTGACCTGGGCCGACCTGGCCTGGCTGCGCGCCCGCACCCGGCTGCCGCTGGTCCTCAAGGGCGTCCTCACCGCCGAGGACGCCCGGCTGGCCGTCGACCACGGCGTGGACGCCCTCCTGGTGTCCAACCACGGTGGTCGCCAACTGGACGGCGCGCTACCGGCGCTGTCCGCCCTGCCCGAGGTGGTCGACGCGGTGCCCGCCGACCTCCCGGTGCTGTTCGACGGCGGGGTCCGGACCGGCACGGACATCGCGATCGCCCTCGCCCTCGGCGCCCGGGCCGTGCTGATCGGCCGGCCCGCCCTCTGGGGTCTGGCCGCCGACGGCGAGGCCGGGGTGCACCGGGTGCTCCGGCTGCTGCACGAGGAACTCGACCACACCATGGCCCTGTTGGGCCGACCCCGGCTCGCCGACCTGGGCCGCGACGCCCTCGCCCGCTGGCCCCGATCGACCGACTGAACCCCTCCGCACCCGCGCCACGTTCTTTCCAGAGGAGCACCGATGACCGCACCGAACGACCGCTTCCCCGGCTGGGACTGGGACGACCCGGAAGGACTGGACACCCGCCTGGACGCGTTCAGCGCCCAGGTCGCCACCTGCGAGAAGCTCGAAGCCCGCCCCGGCGCCCTGCCCCACGACCACGCCCAGCTGCGCGAACTCGGCATCACCGGGATCGAGTTCGCCGCCTTCCGGACCGCACACCCGGAAGGGCTCGGCACCGACCTGGCAACCCTGCGCAGCCCCGCCACCGACACCGGGCCCGCCGGCGCCACCGAACCCGGCACCCTCTACCGGGTCGACGGCGACCGCTGGTTCACCCAGCTCGACATCGCCCGGCCGCTGCCCTTCGCCGACGCCAGCGTCGACTGGGTCTACGCCGAGCACCTGATCGAGCACGTCACCCTGCCGGTCGCGGTCGGCTGGCTGCGCGAGGCCCGCCGGATCCTGCGCCCCGGCGGCGTGCTGCGCCTGACCACCCCCGACCTCGCCCGCTACCTGGTCGGCTACGCCACCGGGGACGGCTTCCTCGCCAAGCACCGCCGCCGCCTCACCACCCTCGGCTTCGGTCCGCCGATGCCCGCCCGCCCGGCGTTCCTGGTCAACCAGATCTTCCGCCACTACGGCCACCAGTGGATCTACGACCTGGACGAGCTGCGCCACGTGCTCACCCTGGCCGGGTTCGGCCCCGAGCAGATCCGGCAGTGCGCCTACCGCCAGGGCCTCCGTTCGGACGTCGCCGACCTCGACACGGCCTTCCGCACTGACGAGACCGTCTACGTTGAGGCCGACCGGTAGGGCCTGTCCGCCCGACCGCCGCCGAAGCCCGCCGAACCGCCGCCGAACGGACCACCACCCATGCCCCTGCACCCCCAGGCCGAGGCCGTGCGCACCCATCGCGCGCGCAGCGGCGCCCCGCCGCTCTACACCCTCACCCTCGCCGAGGCCCGCGCCGCCGACCTCGCCGACATCCGGGCCGCGGCCGGCGCCCCCGAACCGGTCGCCGCCGTCGAGGAGCACCGCATCCCAGGTCCCGGTGGCGAACTCGCCCTGCGGCTCTACCGGCCCGACCCGCCCGGCCGCCCGTTGCCCGCCCTGCTCTACCTGTTCGGCGGCGGGTGGACCCTCGGCTCGGTCGACACCAGCGACGCGATCTGCCGCCGCCTTACCAACGCCGTCGGCTGCGTCACCGCCTCCGTCGGCTACCGGTTGGCCCCCGAACACCCCTTCCCCGCCGCCCTGCACGACTGCCGTGCCGCGCTCCACCGACTCGTGGACCGTTCAGCGGAGTTCGGCATCGACCCGGACCGGATCGCGGTCGGCGGGGACAGCGCCGGCGGCAACCTCGCCGCCGCCCTCACCCTGCTGCTGCGCGCCGAGGGCGGTCCGGCGCTGCGCCACCAGCTGCTGGTCTACCCCAACACCGACCACGCCGCCGACACCCCGTCGCTGCGCGAACACGATGACCCGTTGCTGTTCAACCGCCGCTCGGTGGCCTGGTACTGGGGCCACTACCTGGCCGACCCGGCCGACGGCGCCGCCCCGTACGCCTCCCCGCTGCGCGCCGCCGACCTCTCCGGCCTGCCGCCCGCGACGGTCCTCACCGCCGAGTACGACCCGCTGCGCGACGAGGGCGAGCAGTACGCCACGGCGCTGCGCGCGGCCGGCGTCCCGGTGGAGCTGCGCCGCTACCCGGGCGTGCCGCACGGCTTCTTCGCCATGACCGGCACCCTGGACGCCGCCTCCGAGGCCCAGGCCCACGCCGCCGCCCGACTGCGGGAGGCCCTGCGGTGACCCTGCGACTGGAAGACCTGCACGGCTCGCTCGCCGACCCGCTGCTGGACGCGATGACCTTCCTCAACGAGGTCACCACCCGCTACCCGGAGGCCGTCTCCTTCGCCCCCGGCCGCCCCTACGAGGGCTTCTTCGAACCCGAGGACGTCCCCGCCTACCTGGACGCCTTCCTCGACCACCTGGCCGACCGCGGCCTCGACCGGGACGCCGTGCGCACCGCGCTGTTCCAGTACGGCCCCACCAAGGGCATCATCGCCGACCTGGTCGCCCGCACCCTCGCCAACGACGAGGGCCTCACGGTGGCGCCCGAGGCCCTGGTGCTCACCGTCGGCGCCCAGGAGGGCATGCTGCTCGCCCTGCGCGCGCTGTGCGCCGGCCCCGAGGATGTGCTGCTGGTCAGCTCGCCCTGCTACGTCGGCGTCACCGGCGCCGCCCGGCTGCTCGACCTGACCACCCTGCCCGTCCCGGAGGGCCCCGACGGTGGCCCCGACCCGGAGGCCGTCCGCGCCGCCGCCCGTTCCGTCCGGGCCGGGGGCAGGCGTCCGCGCGCCCTGTACGTCGTCCCGGACTTCGCCAACCCCTCCGGCACCAGCATGCCGGTCGAGGCCCGCGGCCGACTGCTGGACGCGGCGGCCGAGGAGGGCCTGCTGGTCATCGAGGACAATCCGTACGGCTTCTTCGCCCGGACCCCGGGCCCGCGGCCCACCCTGAAGGCACTGGACCGCCGCCGCCAGGTCCTCTACCTCGGCTCCTTCGCCAAGACCTGCTTCCCCGGCGCCCGGGTCGGCTACGTCGTCGCGGACCAGGAGGTGGCCGGGCCGGGCGGGCGGCGCAGCCTGCTGGCGGACGAACTGGCCAAGCTGAAGAGCATGACGACGGTCAACACCCCGGCGCTCAGCCAGGCCGTCATCGGCGGCATGCTGCTCGCCCACGACTGCAGCCTGCGGTCCGCCAACGCCCGCGCCACGGCCCACTACGCGGCCGGCATGGACACCTTGCTCCGGGAGCTGGAGCGGCACTTCCCGGCCTCCGAGCAGCGCCGGCTGGGCGTCTCCTGGAACCGGCCGGAGGGCGGCTTCTTCGCGGTGCTGACGGTGCCGTTCCGGGCCGACGACGCGGCGATGGAGCGCTGCGCCCGCGAGTACGGGGTGCTGTGGACGCCGATGGCGCCGTTCTACCCGGCGGGCGGCGGGGAGCACCGGCTGCGGCTCTCCATCAGTTCACTGACCCAGGCTCAGATCATCGAAGGCGTCGGCAAGTTGGCGTCGTTCATGACGGCATGAAGAGCATCGTCAGGGGCCCGGCTCGCCGTCACGAGCCGGGCCCCTGCGGCTACGGACGGGCCCGCGCCGTCAGCGCACCCGCGTGGAGAACAGCCGCGCCGACCAGTACACCGCCACCGCGGTCATCAGCACGACCACCAGCAGCCCCTGCCAGACCGCGGCGTCTCCGGCGTGCCCGGAGAACAGCGCGCGCATGCCCTCCACCGCCCAGTAGAAGGGGTTCCACCTGGCGAGCTGCTGCAGCCACTGCGGTGCCAGGGTGAGCGGCAGCAGTACCCCGGAGAGCAGCGCGATCGGCTGGGCGATGGTGTTCACCACCGGCGACATCGCGGCGTCGGTGGGCACCATCAGCGCGATGCCGAAGGAGATCGCCGAGGTCATCAGGGCCAGCAGGCCCAACAGCAGGTAGGCGAGCAGCAGGTTCAGCGGGCTGACCCGCAGGCCGAACGGCAGCGCGATCAGGGTGATCAGGACGGCCTGCACCAGCAGCGCCACCATCTCCCGCAGCGCCCGGCCGAGCAGGAGCGCCAGCCGGCTGACCGGGGTGACCCGGGAGCGCTCGATGATCCCGGCCTTGAGCTCGCCCAGCAGGCTGAAGCCGGTGAACAGCCCGCCGAAGATGCAGAGCACCGCCAACAGGCCCGGCACGTACACCTGGTAGGCGTCGGCGTAGCTGCTGGCGCCCTGCGGGGCGAGCACCTTCTTCAGCAGCGGGGCGAACAGGAGCAGGTAGAACACCGGCTGGATGACGCCGACGGCGATCCAGATCGGGGTGCGGATCATGAGCAGCAGCTGGCGCTGGAGGACCAGCCAGGTGTCGCGGGCGAGCTTCACGGTTTCCCCAAGGGGTCGGGCCGGCAGGGCGGTCGGGCCGGGTCAGGACTGCTGCAGCGAGCGGCCGGTGCGGGCCAGGAACACGTCGTCCAGGCTGGGCCGTTGGAGCTGGACGGTGCCGGGTGTGACCCCCGCCGCCTCCAGGGTGCGCAGCAGCCGCGGGATGGCGGTCGCGCCGTCCTCCAGGTACAGCCGCAGCCCCTCCTCGCCGTTGGTCTCCAGCCGGTGCAGGTACGGCTGGGGGCGCAGCACCTCGGCCGCGCGCCCGGCGACGTCCTCGCCGGGGCCGAGTCCGAGCAGCACCACGTCGCCGGAGATCTCGCGCTTGAGCGCCGTGGGCGTGCCCTCGGCCACCACCTGGCCGTGGTCGACGATGGCGACCCGGTCGCAGAGCGCGTCGGCCTCGTCCAGGTAGTGGGTGGTGACGACCACGGTCATGCCCTCGGTCCGCAGCCGGCGGATCTCCTCCCAGAGGTGGGCCCGGCTGGCCGGGTCCAGCCCGACGGTGGGCTCGTCCAGGAACAGCACCTGCGGCTGGTGGATCACCCCGAGGGCGATGTCCACCCGGCGGCGCTGGCCGCCGGAGTAGGTGGCGCACGGGCGGTCGCCGAAATCGCCCAGGTCGAAGGCCTTGAGGGCGTCCGCGGCGGCCTGGACGGCCGGCGCCTTGGCCGAGCCGTACAGCCGGGCCTGGAGCACCAGTTCCTCGCGGGCGCTGACGTTGTCGGTGGTGCCGCCGCCCTGGGCGACGTAGCCGATCCGGCGGCGGACCCCGGCCGGGTCCTTGACCAGGTCGGCCCCGGCGACGGTGGCCCGGCCGCCGTCCGGGCGGATCAGGGTGGCCAGCATGCGCAGGGTGGTGGTCTTCCCGGCGCCGTTGGGGCCGAGGAAGCCGTAGATCTCGCCGGCGGCGACGGACAGGTCGATGCCGCGGACGGCGTCGACGGTGGGGTCCTCGCCGCTGCGGCGGGAGGTCTTCTTGCGGTAGGACTTGCGCAGTCCCGCGGTCTCGATCAACCGGAACTCCCGTACGGGGATGGGCTGCCACGGCACCCGGGGACCGGGCCGGCTCGGCGCCTGTGCAGGCGGTGTTGCTGCGACACCCTAGGGGCGGACCCCACCCGGAGACAATGGCCTAGACCAATGGACGTGTGGTCCGCTCTTCTGCTAAAGGGCTTGACCCAAAGGGGGTTCACGGCGCCAGCGCCGCCAGCCGGTCCGCCGCGACGGCCGCCCCGCCGCCCGCCAGCAATTCACGGCCGACCTGAACCGCCCTGGCCCGGTAGTCCGTTGCCCCGAGTACGGCGGTCAGCGCCGCCGCCAGTCGCTCGGGCGTCACCCGGGCGAACGGCACCCGCAGGCCCGCCCCGGCCGCCGCCACCTGCGCGGCGACGAACGGCTGGTCGTGCCGGATCGGCGCGGTCACCAGCGGCACTCCGTACGCCAGGGCCTCGCCCACGGTGTTCATCCCGCCGTGGCAGAGCACCGCGTCCAACTCGCCGCGCGCCAGCAGCTCCAGCACCGGCGCCCGGTCCACCGCCACGGAGTGCGGCGGCAGTTCGGGCAGCAGCTCGCGCGGCGCGGCGAACACCGGCTGCACCTGCGGGCCGCACAGCTCCAGCGCCCGGGCGGCCCGGGCGAGGAAGTCCGCGCCCAACGCGCCCGCCAGCGTGCCCATGGTGACCAGCACCCGTCGCCGCCCGGGCAGCAGCCGCTGCCAGGGGAAGTCCGGGTCGTGCGGGCGCGCCGAGAGCACCGGGCCGACCAGCGCGTGCTGTGGCGGCGGGGTGCTCCCGGTCAGCGCCGGTCCGGTGGTGGCCAGCACCAGGGCGGGGGAGAAGCGCGGGTCCAGGTACTCCTCGGCGGGCAGCCGGGCCCGCTCCCACAGTCCGCGCAGCAGCCCGGTCATCCACGCCTCGACCTGCGGCAATGCCCGGTAGGGGCGGCCCAGTTCCATCGCCCCGGGCGCGAAGCCGGCCCACGGCAGGCCGTGCCGGTGGGCCACCAGCGCGCCCGCCGGGGTGTGCTGGTCGACCAGCAGGACGTCCGGCCGGTACTCCCGCACGATGGTGTCCAGCGGCTTCGCGGTGAACCGCGCGTACGGGACGATGAATCCCTCCCAGAGCGAGCGCAGCGCCGCCAGGCCGTGCCCGCCCTGGGCGCGGAACGCCCGGGTGCCGGTGCCGAGCACCTGCGCGTCCGGGCCGAGCAGCGGCCGCAGTACCGACTCCGTGCCGGTCCAGGCGACGTGGTGGCCGCGCGCGGTCAGTTCGGCGGCGATGCCCGACGCCGGGTTGACGTGCCCGGTGAGCGGGGGCATCACCAGCAGGAACCGGCTCATCGTCCGTCCTCCTCGGGGAGCAGGGCCTGGAGGTCGGCCACGGTGAGCGCTTCGAGCGCGGCGAGGTCCAGCCGGGAGCGCAGGCCGGCCAGGTCGGCGGCCGGGCCGAAGCGCTCGGGCAGCCGGGCGGCCAGCTCGGCGAGTTCGCACTCGTCCAGCAGCAGGTCGCCGTCCAGTCGGGCGTCCGGGGTCAGCTGGTGCTCCCAGCCGGGCGGCGCGGTGGCCACCTCGGCCAGCAGGGCGGCCAACGCCGGAATCAACGGGGCGGCTGAGCTGGGCGGTTCACGATCTGGCAAGGGAGTTTCTCCCGTCCGGTCGACGGTGCAGGATGGTGGGGCGCGGTGGCCCCGGCGCCCCGGAGGGGACGGCCGGTCGAGCGCCCGGCCGAGGGGGCCGGGAACGTGACGGCTGGGGCGGGCGCGAAGGAGAAGGGCCCGAGATCACTTGTGCGACCAGGCGGGCGTCGGAATACTAGCCCGGGTGACCGCACTGGAGGCAGTGGCCGTTCACCTCCCCCCGACCGCCGTTCCCATCGAGGCGGTGGGCGAGCGCATCGGCCTGACCCCACGTCAACTCCGTCTCTTCCGCCGCTTCCACGGCCTGGACCAGCTGCGACTGGATCCGACCGGGAGGCTGCCCGACCTGCTCGACGCAACCCTCGACGCCCTGCCGGAGCTGCGCGGACGCGAGCGGCACGTCCGCTTCGTGATCCACGCCCGCAGCATGCCGGTGGCCGTGCCCTACCCGCTCAACCCCTTGCACCAGTTGCTCGCCGAGCGCGGACTGGCGCACGCGAACGCCTTCACCGTCACCCACCACGCCTGCGCGGTGGGCCTGTTGGCCATCGACCTGGCCGGCCGACTGCTGGCCGGCGACCCCGATCCGCAAGCGCTGGCGCTGGTGCTGGCGGGGGAGAAGACCTTCACCAAGGACGCCCAGGTGGTGCCGGAGACCGGCATCTTCGCCGAGGGTGCCGCCGCCTGCCTGGTCAGCGCGGACGGGCCGCGGCACCGGGTGCGCTCCTTCGCGGTGCGCCAGCGCCCGGAGTTCGACGGCCGGTTGGCCGGGGACGCCGAGCTGCTCGCCCGCTACCAGCGCGAGTACCCGAACGTCATGGTGGAGGCCATCGAGGCCGCACTCGGCGAAGCCGGTCTGGACCTCTCCCAGCTGGCCGCGGTGCTCCCGCACAACGTCAACCAGGCATCCTGGCGGATGATAGCGCGCCGTCTCGGCTATCCGCTGGAGAAGGTGGTGCTGGACAACGTGCTGTCGGTCGGGCACAGTTTCGCTGCAGACAGCCTCATCAATCTCCACACCGCCACCACGCGGGGGATGATCCGCCGCGGCGACCACTACCTGATCGCCGCCGCCGGCGTCGGGGCCACCTTCTCCGCGATGGTGATGCAGTACTGACGAGCCGTCAGCCCGCGACTCGAACCCCCGAGCGCGCTTCCCCCGTAGTGAACACCAGAGCACACCTCCACGTACGACGGGACGGGACACCCATGTCAGAACCCGTGGTCCAGACCACTGACCCCGAACTCCGCGAGCGCATCCTGCACGGCATCGGCGAGCTGCTGCCGCGCGTGCTCAAGCGCGAACTGCCCGAGATCCCGGCAGACGCCTGCCTGTTCGACGACCTCGGCCTCACCTCGGCCGGCACCATCGAACTCATCCTGGAACTCGAGGAGGCGCTCGACATCCAGGTCGACGTCGAGCAGATCACCGAGGACGACCTGCGGTCGGTCACCAAGCTGGCCGAGTACGTCGCCGGGCACCTCATCGCCGAGGACTGACCGGGTGGTCGCCGGTACCCCCGCTCCTCCCGGTCTGCGGATCACCCGGGCCCTGGCCCGGTGCTTCGACGGCCGCTCGGAGACCTCGCTCGACCCCGACCTGAGGGTCTTCGTCGCCGACCTGGTCCGCCCGTACGGCCTGCCGCTGCGCGAGGACCTGCTGCGCGAGGGCGTCGGCCACTCCTACGAGGAGCTGGCCGCCGGCCTGCTGGGCGCGGCAGTGGCCGAGGACGAGCCGGTGGACCTGCTGATCCTCGCCTTCGACACCCCGGACGTGCGCCCCGGCGCACCGTCCTCGCTCGCGCTCAGCCGCTCCGTCCCGGGCGAACCGCTGGCCTTCGCGGTCTGCGACCAGGGCGGCGCCGCGGCCTTCACCGCACTGCGGCTGGCGGCCGACTACCACCGCACCGGAGCCTGCCGCCGGGCCGTGGTGGTGCTGGCCGAGCAGACCGCGCTGCACTACGAGCCGGCCGAACCGGTGGCGCTGCCGCAGCGGCACGCCGCGGTGGTGCTGGTCTGCGAGGAGGCGCCGGGCGCCGGGTTCGTGGTGCGGCAACTGCCCGGCACCGACCGGCCGGAACCCGTGGTCCGGGCCCGGGCGGCGGAACTGGGCCCCGAGGCGGCCGTACTGGACGCGACCGGGGCCGGGTGCGGCCCGCCCGCCCAGCCCTTCACCGGCCTCTGGGCACAGCTCGCCGAGCGGCTGCCCGAGTGGCGGGAGCAGCAGCGGCCACTGCTGCTGGCCGGGCTGGACCGCCGGCTCGGTGTGCTCAGCGTGTTGGTGCAGCCGTGACCGGGCTCGAACTCCGGCTGATCCCCACGGACCAGCCGCCGGACGTGGTCGCCCGGCTGTGGCGGACCCTGGGCGCCGAGGAACAGGCCCGCGCGGTAAGGGCGGACGCGCTGCGCCGCGGCCGCTTCACGGTGGTGCGCGGCGCCGTCCGACAGCTGGTCGCCGAACGGCTGGGCGTCCGCCCGGCCGAGGTGGCCTGGCGGCGGGGGCCGCACGGCAAGCCGGAGCCGGTGGGCGCGGGCGGGTTGCGGGTGAACTGGTCGACCGCGGACTCCCTGGCCGTGCTGGCCCTCACCGAGGGCCGGGCGGTCGGCGTCGACGTGGAGCGGCTGGGGGAGGCCCGGTCGGCCGAGCGGATGGCCGCCCGCTGGTTCCCCTTCGAGGAGGCGCGCTTCGTCGCGGAGCCCGCCGAACCCGCCGAGCGGGCGGCGCGGTTCGCCGCGCTGTGGTGCCGCCGGGAGGCGTGTGTGAAGGCGTACGGCGGGCGACTGGCGCAGGCGTTCGGGGTGTCGGTGGCGGGCCGGTCCCCGCTGCTGCTGGCTGATCCGGGCCCGCTCGGGGCCGGCCCGGTGGGGCTGTGCGACGTGCCCGTCCCGGAGTCGTACCGGGCCGCCGTGGCCACCGTCGGTGGCTGTCCGGAATACATCAACTCAACTGTGTGGCAAGCAAATTGACTACTAATCAGTTCGCCTGGACGATCACCGGCGAGCGCTGGTAGCGTCCGGCCGTATCCCCCGCTGAGACTTTTCCGGCGAGCCGAGAGGCACGTACGACGTGACTGCGCACCACGATGCACCGCACCACGAGGCACCGCACGACGAGGCGCCGCACGACGAGGCGCCGCACGACGAGGCGCCGCACGACGAGGTACCGCACGACGAGGCGCCGCTCGACCCGACACGGTTGGCCGCGACGCTGCCGGATCTGCCCCGGGGTGGCCGGCGCGTCACCGTCCGCTTCGCCGCGACCAGCGGCGGCTCGGGCCCGCTCACCCGTGGCCAGGACAACATGGTCCGGTGCATCCGGCGCGACACCCCCGAGCAGATCAACAAGGAGTCGGTCTGGCCCGTCCCGCCCGGCACTTCGACGGCCGCCGGGCTGACCGCCCTGCGGCTGCTGGTCGAACGGCACGAGTCGTTGCGGACGTCATTCCCGCCCGGCTCCGGCCCGGACGCCTTCCCGGAGAGCCAGGTGGTGCACGGGGACGGCCGGTTCACCGTCACCCTGGTCGAGACCGAGGGCCTGGCTGACCATGAACTCGATACCCTGGCGGCGCAGTTGGGGCAGGAGGACGTCGCCGTCCCGCTGGCGCTGACCGCCGTTCCGAGGATCCGCTTCACCCTGGTGACCGAGGGGCCGCGAGTGCTCCGGCTGATCGCCGTGGTGTGCCACGCCGGCGCCGACGGCGCCGCCACCGCGCTGCTGATCCAGGACTGGTACGCCCTGGCCGCCGGGAAGGAACTCCCGCCGGTCACCGCCCCGACCCCGATCCAGGTCGCCGCCGCCGAGCAGAGCCCGCAGGGCCGCCGCCGGGCCGGCGGCGCGCTGCGGCACTGGGCGAAGGTGCTGGGCTCCGGCCCCCAGGTGGTCTTCGCCGACTCCCGGATCACCGGCCCGCCGGGCGAGCACGGGGCCCTGCTGGTCCGCGCCCGCGGCGCGGCCGCGGACCTCGCCGCGGTCTGCCGCCGCACCGGCGCCAGTCCCTCCGTCGTCCTGCTCGCGGCCTTCTCCGCGCTGGTCGCCCACCGGGCCGACCGCACCGAGCTGGCCATCGCGGCGCTCTCCGCCAACCGGCAGCGCGCCGCCCTGCTCGACCACGTCGGCACCCTCGCCCAGGACGCCCTGATCCTGCTGGACGCCGGTGCCGAGGACCTCGACCGGCTGATCGGGCGCGCCAAGTCCGCCTCGCTGAGTGCCTACTGGCACAGCGTCCTGGACGCCGAGCAGATCTGGCAGCTGGTGGAGGACGCCGCCCACGTGCGCGGCTCCCGCTTCGCGCGCCAGGTGGTGGTCAACGACCTGAGCCTCACCATTCCCACCGCCGTCGCCGACGCCCAGCCGGTGCCGAGCAGGGACCCGGAGCTCACCGCGCTGCCCGCCCCGCCGCTGCCGGTCCGGCTGATGTTCACCATCCTGCGGATCAGCGGCAGCCTGGACTTCGCCCTGACCGCCTGCCCCCAGGTGCTCGACCCCGAGGAGACCGAGGCTTTCGCCCAGGCCCTGCTCGCCCTCCTCGCGGCGGCCGCCGAGGGGCCCGTCCCGCTCGCCTCGCTCCCCGGGGCGCCCGGCCCGCCGGCGCCCGGCCGGGACGGCGGCCAGGATGGCGGCCGGGAGGGCGACTGGCAGCTCGTCGACGGTTCCCGGATCGACCTGACGGCCGTCCGCGCCCTGCTGGACGCCGCCCTGGACCGGGCCGAGGCGCGGCGGGTCACCGTCGAGGAAGGCCGGTTGACAGTCGACCTGATCACCACCGACCCCCGGCTGACCCCCGCCGAGGTGCACCGCGCGGTGGTCGCCGCTCTGCCCGGCCGGGACACCGCGATCGCGCCGCAGCACTACCGGATCCGCTACCGGGGCCCGGACGGCGAGCGGCTCGACGCCGGCAGCGGCCGCGATCCGGAGGTCGTCGCCCGGTTGGCCGCACTCACCTGAACGTGGGACGGAGGGGTCGCCGGGCCGCTCTCACCCCAACGGGTCCGCCCCGCCCTCCGGGCCGGCCTCGCCGGACCCCCACGGCGGCTCCCAGGAACAGGCCGCGGTGGCCCCGGAGGTGAGCCCCCACGGGTTCGGCACCTCCTGCGCCTCCTCCTCGTCCCCGTCCTGCAACGGCAGCCGGTCGATCACCGCGACCAGTGCGGGCGGGAGTTGGGGCGCCAGCCCCCGGTGGACCCGGGACAGGATGTCGCGCCGCACGTCCTCCGGGAGCAGCGGCCGACTCATTCGCAACGTCCTTGGCCCGGGCGGCCGTTCGGTCGCGGACAGCTGTTCGGACCAGGCGCGCCAGTAGTCGGCGTCGTCCGTCTCGCCGAGCTTCAGGTGGTGCAGATGGAGGCAGTAGGCGGCCGTTCCGCTGCCGGAGCCGGCCGCGAAGCGCCACCAGAACTCGGCGCCCTCCTCCTTGCCGGTGGCGTACAGCAGGGCGCCGAACACCTCCGCACCCTCCGGCTGGATCCGGCGCGCGTTGACCAGCAGGTCCAGCCCCCGGGAGGCGCACGGCGCGCCCAGCACCAGGGCGACCACCAGGCCGAGTTCGAAGGCGGCCTGCTCGTGCTCGGAGGGCAGGTGGGCCGGGGCGGCGGTCAGCCGGGCCTGGCGCACGGCCGCGATCCGCTCGGCGTGGGCGCGCTGGGGCCGGGGCACGCGGAACACCGTGCGCCCGCCGTTCGCCGCGCCCGCCCCGCCCGGCCCGTTCGCCGCGCCCGCCCCGCCCGTCGGCCCGGCCCGCCGGTCCGCGGTCACGCTTCGCCGCCCTGGTCCGGCAGTTCGCCCACCCCGAGCCGGCGCGCCAACCGCTCCCGGGCGTGCCGGAGGTTGGAGTGCACCGTCGCCACCGGCCGGCCCAGGTACGCCGCGATCACCTTGGCGTGCAGGCCCAGCAGGTAGCGCAGGATCACCACGTCCCGCTGCCGGTCCGGCAGTTCGAGGATCGCCGCGTACAGCCGCACCTCGTCCGCCTCGCTGTGCAGCAGTCCGTCGGCGACCTGCTTGAACGCCCCGATCACGGCCGCGAAGGTGACGGCCTCCACCTCGACCGGCTCCTCGGCCGACACCCAGTCTCCGACGTGCCGGTTCGCCAACCGCCAGGCGTACGCTGCCGGTTCCTCGAACCGCAGCACCTGCGGCCAGCAGCGGGCCAGATCGGCCTTGACCGCCTCGACCACCAGCATCGCGTCGGCCTGGCTGCCTATCCTGGTCAACGCGAGGGCGTGCCAGGCGGGTTCATGGGTCTCGCAGAACGCGGCATAGGTGAGGTCCAGGCGCAGGCCCGCCTCCATCACCGCCACCGCCGCCCGCTCCGCCGCGGCGGCCTGCTCCACCGCCGTCCCTCCGCGGTACCCGCGCGCCGGGGCACCCCTGTCGATCGTCATCGAGCCTGCTTTCCGCGGCCGCCGGCTGCTCACCGGGCCACTCGAGGGTCGGGCTGTCCGCGCCCATCCTCATTCCACCAGGCCGGTCACTCCATGCTGCAAAGCGAATACAGATTGTCATCCCATCCGATCCGGGGGCGGGATCGGGCCACCGGGGCGGTGATTGGCCCCCCGGTACGGTGGGCAGCAATCGGACCGTGACCGCGATGCCGAGGGGAGCGCGATGAACCTCTACGACGGGGTCGACCTGCGGCTGAACGTGCCGCACTCGGCCCGGATGTACGACTACTACCTCGGCGGCTTCACCAACTTCGCCGCCGACCGCGAGGCCGCCGGCCACGTCCTCGCCGTCGCCCCGTGGCTGCGCGAGGCCGCCCGCGCCAACCGCTCCTTCGTGCACCGCTCCACCCGCACCCTCGCTCGGGCCGGCATCGACCAGTTCCTGGACATCGGCACCGGCATCCCCACCTCGCCCAACCTCCACGAGGTCGCCCAGAGCGTCCGGCCCGGCGCCCGGGTCGTCTACGCCGACAACGACCCCATCGTCCTGACCCACGCCCAAGCCCTGCTCACCGGCACGCCCGAGGGCCGCACCGCCTACGTCGAGGCCGACGTCACCGACCTGGACGGGCTGCTCGCCGCACCGGGCCTGCGCGAGACCATCGACCTGAGCCGCCCGGTCGCGCTCTCCCTCAACGCGCTGCTCCACTTCGTCCCCGACGCCCGCGGCGCCCACGAACTGGTCGAAAACCTCAAGTCCGTGCTCGCGCCCGGCAGCGCCCTGGTGATGACCCACGTCACGCCCGACTTCGCCCCCGAGGAGATCCGCCGGATCGTCGGCATCTACCAGGCCGCCGGCACCGCCGCCCAGGCCCGCACCCGCGCCGAGTTCACCCGCTTCTTCGACGGCTGGACCCTCCTGTCGCCCGGCGTCGTCCCCACCCCGCACTGGCGGCCCCGCCCCGACGATCCGGCCGTCTCGGCCTCCGACGCCTCCGCCTACGCGGGTGTGGCACTCCGGCCCTGAGCACGGGCTGACCGCCCCGCCGGCGAACCGTCCGAGCGGCCACCGCCTGCCCCGCCTGCCCCGGTCTTTCCCGGTCTTTCCCGCCGTCCCGGGATCGGCCCGGGACGATCGGGGACGGAGAGGGACGGAGAGGGACGGACTCCAACGGTGTCAGGGTGTGAGCGGGCGGCGCCGACGGGGCGCACGTCACACCCTTCACCCACTCGGGGACCACCATGAAGCTCTCCCTGCGGAACGCCGTGTCCGCGGCCTCCACCCTGGCGCTCGTCGCCTCGGGCCTGTTGTTCGCCTCGGGTTCGGCCTCGGCCGCCACCTCCTGCTACGCCGACAGCTGCACGGGCCTCGATCCGGCCAACACCATCTGCCAGAACGACGCGCGGACCGTCGACTACACGGCTCCCGACGGTGACGCGGAACTGCGCTACAGCCCGACCTGCCGTGCCGCCTGGGCGCGCGCGACCGGTGGCAACTACGGCGGCACCCAGATCACGATCCGGGTGGAGAACAACAAGGGCGCCTCTTTCAGTGCCGTGTACAACGGCAACGGCACGATCTACACCCGGATGGTCAACGACAAGGACATCCAGTCCCGGGCCTACTTCCAGTACGACAACAACTGGGGGTACTCGGGGTGGTACTGACCGGCCCGCGGGCCGTCACGGCAACCCCGCAAGCGCCGGCCTGACGGCCGCGGCGGCCCACCCGTGCGCCCGCGCCGCCGCGGCCCCAGACTGAGTGGTGAACCGCTGCCGCCCCGCGAGGGAGACGCATGCTGCTGGGACTCACCACCGCGCTGGTCGCCACCGCCTGCTTCGGCTTCGGGGCGGTGTTCCAGGCGCGCGGGGCGCGGTCGGCGCCGCGCGCGGACCGGGTGCGGGCGGGGCTGCTGGCCGCGCTGCTGCGGTCCTGGCAGTTCATCCTCGGGACGGTCCTGGACATCCTGGGCTTCGTGCTGAGCATCGTGGCCCTGCGCAGCCTGCCGCTGTTCCTCGTCCAGGCCGTCACCAACGCCAGCTTGGCCGTCACCGCCCTGGCCGCCGTCTGGCTGCTGGGCGCGCGGCTGCGCCCGGGCGACCTCGCGGGCATCCTCGCGGTGGTCGTCGGCCTCGGTCTGCTGGCGCTGGGCTCCGGCGAGGAGGGTCGGGAGTACGCCCCGGCGGCCTTCCACTGGGCGCTGCTGGCGACCACCGTCGTGATGCTGCTGGCCACCCTGGTGCTGGTGCGCCGGGAGGGCACCGTCGCTGCCGCCGGCCTGGGCCTGCTCGCCGGCGTCGGCTTCGGTGTCACCAGCCTCGCGGTGCGCATCCTGGACGCGTCCGGCCTCACCGCCGTGCTCACCGACCCGGCCGCCTACGCCCTGGCGCTCGGCGGCCTGGGCGGCTACCTGGCGTACGCCCTCGCCCTGCAACGCGGCACGGTGACGGCCGCGACCGCCGCCGGAACGGTCGCCGAGACCTTCGGTCCGGCCCTGGTGGGGGTGGTGTCGCTGGGGGACTCCGCGCGCCAGGGTTTCGCCTGGTGCGCCCTGACCGGCTTCGCGATCGCGGTCGGCGGAACGTTCCTGCTGTCCCGCTTCGGTGAACTGGAGGGCGAGTCCGCCGAACTCCCGGCCCCGCATCCGGATGGAGGCGGCGTCCGCCGTCCCGCCCCGGTAGCCCGGACGGCTCTGCCGTGCGAAGGTGACGTGCCGGACAAAACGGACGGCAGGACGTCCAGGGAGCGGCAGGTGCGCGATGGCTGAGCGAGCCACCACGGAGCAAGCCACCACGGAGCAAGCCACCACGGAGCAAGCCCAGGCCCGGCCCGGCCGGTCGGACCCGACCGCCCGCCCCGTCGCGCTGATCACCGGCGCCTCCTCGGGCATCGGCCTGGCTACCGCCACCCGGCTGGCCGACGCCGGCTGGCAGACCCTGCTCTCCGGCACCGACCGCGCCCGCCTCGACGCCCTCGCCGAGCGCACCGGTGGACACGCCCTGCCGGAGGACCTGAGCAAACCGGACGGCCCGGCCCGCCTCGCGGAGGCCGCGCTGGCCACCGCCGGCCGGGTGGACGCCCTGGTCGCCAGCGCCGGCCTCGGCTGGCGCGGCCCGTTCGCCGACACCCCCTCCGACACCCTCGACCGGATGATCGAGGTCAACCTCGCCGCCCCGCTGCGCCTGGTCCGCCTGCTGCTGCCGGGCATGTTGGAGCGCCGCCGCGGCCGGATCGTGCTGCTGGGTTCGATGGCCGGCCAGGTCGGCGTGCGCGAGGAGTCCGGCTACTCGGCCACTAAGGGCGGGCTGGCGATGTTCGCCGAGAGCCTCTGGTACGAGCTGCGCGGCACCGGTGTCGGCGTCCGCCTCGTCCTGCCCGGCGCGGTGGACACCCCGTTCTTCGACCGACGCGGCACCCCGTACCAGCGCGAACGCCCCCGCCCGGTCTCGGCGGAGCGGGTCGCGGCCACCGTGGTCGCGACCATCACCACCGAACGGGACCGCCTCTTCGTCCCGCACTGGCTCGGCTTCCCGGCCCGGATCCACGGGGTCGCTCCCGGCGTGTTCCGCCGGATGGCCGCCCGCTTCGGGTGAGTCCCGGAGCCAGGTCGCTGTTCGCGGCGGCCGCCGTCGAGTTGCTGCACCTCGCTCCGGCGGCGGTCCGCCTGCCGCCGGTGCGCCGCACCCTGGCCCGCCGCACCGCCGGCTACGGCACCGCCCCGGGCCACCTCGCCCTCACCTTCGACGACGGCCCCGACCCGCGCAGCACCCCGTACGTCCTCGACGCCCTGGACGAACTCGGCGCCCGCGCCACCTTCTTCCTGCTCGGTTCGATGCTGGAACGCGCCCCCGCGCTCGGCCGTGAACTGGTGCTGCGCGGCCACGAGGTGGCCGTGCACGGCTGGTACCACCGGCCGCAGTGGTACCCCGCCCCGGCCCGCGACCTGCGCGAACTGCGCCGCGCCACCGAGGCGGTGACCGACCTGTGCGGCGCCCGCCCGCTCTGGTACCGCCCGCCGTACGGCGTGCTGACGGCCGGTCCGGCACTGGCCGCCCGCAGCCTGGGCCTGCGCAGCGTGCTCTGGACCGTCTGGGGCCGGGACTGGACGGCCGCGGCCACCGGCGACTCCGTCTACGCGACCGCCCGCCCCGGCCTCACCACCGGTGCCACCCTCCTGCTGCACGACTCCGACTGCACCTCCGCGCCCGACTCCTGGCGCGCCACCCTGGCCGCCCTCCCGCTGATCGCCGCCCACTGCCGCCGCCGCACCCTCGCCCTCGGCCCGCTCCGCGACCACGCCGTCCCGCACCTTGCCCGCGCCGCACGGTAGTCGGGGCGAACGACGGGCCGCGCCCACCACCGCGTCCGCGCCGACCGAACGCGCGGCGGTCGGCCCCGGGGCCTCACCCCAGCCCGACCCGCTCCAGCGCCGCCCCGAACCCCTTCTGCCAGGCCTCCGGGGTGGCGCCCGGCGAGGGGTCGGGCTCCGGCCGGCCCAGCGCCGCCAGGGCGTTGCGGACCACCTCGGCCGGCCGGGCGGTGGCGACGTCGGCGTGGCCGAGCTCCAGTTCGTGCTGGAGGTTGTCCCGCCCGTGGCCCTGGACGACGTCGAGCAGCAGCAGCCGGCGCCCGAGCGCCCGGGCCTCGCTGCAGGTGTCGCCGGAGCTGGTGACGACCAGGTCGGCGGCGGCCATCAGGGCCGGGATCCGGTCCGTGTAGCCGAAGGCGTGCAGTCCCGGCTGGCTGCGGGCGGCCGCCCGCAGCCGCTGTTCGAGCTCCTGGTTGCGCCCGGCCACGGCGAGCACGTGCGGTCCGGCGGCGGCCAGCGAGGCGGCGGTGCGGGCGATCGGCCCGAGCCCCCAGGAGCCGGACATCAGCAGCACGCACCGGCCGTGCGCCGGCACGCCGAACTCGGCGCGGGCCGCGGCCCGGCCCGGCGGCCGGTAGAACGGCTGCCGCAGCGGCGCGGGGACGACGCACACCGGGGCGTCGGGCCGGTAGCGGCGCACGGCGCAGGCGGCGACCTCCGAGGTGACCAGGAACAGGTCGGTGCCCTCCTGCACCCAGAGCCGGTGCGGGGTGACGTCCGTGCAGAACACGAAGTGCCGGAAGTCCCGGCGCGGCAGCCGGTTGACCGCCGAGCTGGCGGTGGCGAACACCGAGACCACCAGTTCGGGGCGTTGCGCCTCGATCAGTTCGCCCAGCGCCGGGACGAGCCGGCTGCGCGCGGCCGCGTCGGCGAGCAGCGCGAGCCGGGTGCCCGGGCGCAGCGCGGCGAAGTGGAAGGCGTCGTAGACCCCGGGCAGGTCGAGCAGCCGCCGGAAGACGGCCTCCCCGGCGGCGCCCGACCGCTGGCCGAGCAGGGCCATGGCGTCCACGGTGCCGGTGGTCCAGCCGCGGTCGCGCAGGGTGTCCGCGCAGGCCTGGGCCATCACGTCGTGGCCCTGGCCGAGCGAGCCGGAGACCAGCAGGGCGTGCGGCATCGGGCGGCCCGGTCAGCCGGCGGCGGGTGCGGCGGCGGTGGCCCGGTACCAGTCGGCGTAGCGGTGCACGCCGTCGGCGAAGTTGGTCCTCGGCGACCAGCCGAGCAGCCGCTTGGCCTGGGCGGAGGAGATCCGCCGCCCGGTGTAGTCGGCCTTGCGGCCGTCGATGTGCTCGATGGTGACCGGGCCGAGCAGCCGGTCGACGGTGTCGGCGATGTCGCGCACCGAGACGGCGGTGGACCCCTCCAGGGCGAAGGTCTGGTCCTCGGCGCTGGGGGAGAGGGCACGGACGTGGGCGTCGGCGAGGTCCTCGACGTAGACGAAGTTGCGGCTCTGCCGACCGTCGCCGGCGATGGTGATCGGCCGTCCGGCCAGGGCTGCCTGGACGAACCGGGCGACGACCAGTTCGTCGCGCATCCGCGGACCGTACGGGATGCCGTAGCGCAGGATGGTGAAGTGCTGTCCGTACAGCTCGCGGTAGCTGTGCACGAGCATCTCGGCGGCGAGCTTGGTGGCCACGTACAGGTGCCCGCTGTGCTCCAGCTCGATCGGTACGTGTTCGTCCAACTCCTGTTCCCCGCCGTCGAGTTGATCGTCGGTGAGGGCGGCGCCGTAGACCCACACGGTGCTCGCCAGGACGGTGCGGCTGAGCCCGCTGCGCCGGGCGGCCTCCAGTACCGCCTCGGTGCCGTCGATGTTGGTCCGCACCGCCCGGACGGGGTCCGCGGAGACCTGTTCGACGTCGGCCATCGCGGCGAGGTGGTAGACCACTTCGCGGCCGGCCAGAGCGGAGGTCAGTGCGGGCAGGTCGAGGACGTCGATCCGGGCGTGCTCGGCGTCGGGGTTGAGGTACTTGTCGGTGGTGTCCACGGCGAGGACTTCGTGCCCGGCCGCGATCAGGTGGTCCACGACGTGTGAGCCGATGAACCCGCAGCCACCGGTGACGGCTATCCGCACGGTCTTGCTCCTTTCGCGCCGGCTCCCCGGCTCTCTCCCGCTACCCGGCCATCCGCCGGTGCACGGTCGAGACGGCCTCGATCACCAGCTCCGTCTCGTCCTCGGTCATGTCGGAGTGCACCGGTAGGCAGACCTGCCGGGCGCAGACGTCCTCGGCCACCGGCAGCGGCCCGCCCCGGTAGGGGGCGAGCACCGGCTGAAGGTGCAGCGGCAGGTCGTACACCTCGCCGGACAGCCGCACCCCGTACTCCTCGGCCACCGCCCGCTTGAAGGCCGCGCGGTCGACGCCGGGCGCCAGCAGTGCCACGTACTTGTAGTAGTTGCCGCGGCTGCCGGGCGGTTCGAGCACCGGCCGAAGCCCGTCCACGCCGGCCAGGGCGTCGTCGTAGCGGCGGGCGACGGCCCGGCGGGTCTCGATGAACTCCTTGAGCCGGCGCAGGTGCACCGCGCCGACGGCGGCGTGCAGTTCGCTCATCCGCCAGGAGTAGCCGAGCCGGACGTGGTGGTTGGTACCGAAGGAGCCCTTGCCCTGGTCGCGGAAGATGTGCGCCTCGTCGCGCAGCTCCGGCGACTCGGTGAGGATCATGCCGCCCTCGCCGCTGGTGGTCACCTTGGTCGGGTAGAAGGAGAAGGCCCCGGCCAGACCGAACGTCCCGGCGGCGCGGCCGCCCAGGCTGCTGCCGTGGGCGTGCGCCGCGTCCTCGACGAGCGGGACGCCGTGCCGGTCGCAGAGCGCTCGCAGCGCGTCCACCTCCGGGGTGACCAGTCCGCCGATGTGGACGAGTACGACGGCTGCGGTATCCGGGGTGAGGGCCGCCGCGAGGGTCTCGGGGGAGAGCGCGAGGGTGGCCGGGTCGACGTCGGCGATCACCGGGCGGCCGCCAGCGTGGACCACCGCGCCGGCCGTGGCGTAGAAGGTGAGGGCGGGGACGACCACGTCGCGGCCGCGGACGTCGACGGTGCGCAGGATGACCTCCAGCGCCGCCGTGCCGCTGCTCACCGCGACGGCGTGGGAGGCGCCGTGCTCGGCCGCGAAGGCCTGCTCGAAGCGCTCGGTCCACGGGCCGAGGGTCAAGGCGCCGGTGGTGAGCATCTCGCTCACGGCGTCGGCGACGGCCGCGCGGTCGTTCTCGTCGAACACGATGCGGGCGGCTGGCACACCCATGGGGCACCTCCGGCGGCGGGCTGGCATCAGCACCGATCGGGACGGGTCGGCCCGGACCGGATGGAAACGGTCAGGCCAGTGGCCCATCACGCTACTTCGACCGGACGGCCGCGGCCCGCCGTCACCGCCCGCACGGGTGACCCGCGAGTGCTCCCGCCGCAGGCCACCGGCCGCCCCCGGCTGCTCCCGCGGGAGGCCGCGCGCTCCGCCGTACGGGGGAGGGTCGTACTGCGTCCGCAGTACGCAAACGGCCTGCGGAGAGATGACGACGGAGGAGGGGGCGGTGATCAAGGATTGGCCATGCTGCGAGCGGACCGCCTCCGGGCATCCGTGACCGCACCCGTCCCCGCCCGCATCTGCTTCCGAATCCGAAGGAGTCCGCTCTCCCGTGGCCACGTTCCTCTACCGCCTGGGCCGATGGGCCTTCGTCCGGCGCCGGCTGGTGACCCTGCTGTGGGTCGCCGTGCTGGCGCTCGCCGGAGTCCTGGCGGCCAAGGCGCCCGCCGCACCCGACGACGGATTCTCGATGCCCGGCACGGAGGCGCAGAAGGCCTTCGACCTGATGAACGAGCGCTTCCCCGGCGGCCACGCCGACGGCGCCTCGGCCCGTCTGGTGTTCGTCGCGCCCTCCGGCCAGAAGATCACCGCCGGGCCGAGCCAGCAGGCCGTCGAGAAGACGGTCGCCGAGCTCGCCCACGGTGAGCAGGTCACCGGCGCGGTGGACCCGTTCAAGATGCCGGGCGCCGTCTCCAAGGACGGCTCGACGGCCTACGCGACGGTCAACTACTCCGCGAAGGCGGGCGAGGTCTCCAAGGGCGCCACGGACGCGCTCCAGCAGGCCGCCCAGCACGGCCGGGACGCCGGGCTCAAGGTCGAGATCGGCGGCAACGCGCTGATGGCCAAGCCCGACGCGGGCGGCAGCAGCGAGGCGATCGGCATGGCGCTGTCCGCGGTCGTCCTGGTGATCACCTTCGGCTCACTGGTCGCCGCCGGCCTGCCGCTGCTCACCGCCGTGATCGGCGTCGGCCTCGGCATGTCGCTGATCACCGCGTTCGGCAGCACGCTCGGACTCTCCTCGACCACCGGCACGCTCGCCATGATGCTCGGCCTCGCGGTCGGCATCGACTACGCCCTGTTCATCGTCTCCCGCTACCGGGCCGAGCTCGCCGAGGGCCGTACCCCGCAGGAGGCAGCCGGCCGGGCCATCGGCACCGCCGGGTCCGCGGTGGTCTTCGCCGGCCTCACCGTGGTGATCGCCCTCGCCGGGCTCTCCGTGGTCGGCATCCCGATCCTCGCCAAGATGGGCATGGCCGCCGCCGGGACGGTCGTCATCGCCGTGCTGGTCGCGCTCACCCTGGTGCCCGCGCTGCTCGGCTTCATCGGCCGCCGGGCCCTGCCCCGCAAGGTCCGCAAGGCCCAGGGCACGCCGCAGCCGGCGGGTGCGAAGGAGAACGGCGGCGCCCGCTGGGCCCGGTTCATCGTGCGCCGCCCGCTCGGGGTGCTGCTGCTCGGCGTGGTCGGCCTCGGCGTGCTCGCCGCCCCCGCGCTCGACCTGCGGCTCGGCCTGCCCGGCGACGAGGCCAAGCCCACCTCCACCACCCAGCGCCGGGCCTACGACCTGCTGTCCGAGGGCTTCGGCCCCGGCTTCAACGGCCCGCTGACCGTCCTGGTGGACGTCAAGGGCACCGCGGACCCGAAGGCCGCCGCCGGTGAGGTCGCCAAGGCCGTCTCCGGCGTGCCCGGAGTGGTCACCGTGACGCCGCCGATGTTCAACAAGGCGGGTGACACCGCCCTGGTCAACGCCATCCCGGCGACGGGTCCGGCCGAGGCCGCGACCAAGGACCTGGTCCACACCATCCGCGGCCAGGCGGCCGGGCTCAAGGCCTCCACCGGGGCGACGGTCCTGGTCAGCGGTACGACGGCGATGAACATCGACGTCTCGCAGAAGCTCAGCGACGCGCTGGTGCCCTACCTCGCGGTGGTCGTCGGCCTCGCCGTCCTGCTGTTGCTGGTGGTCTTCCGCTCCGTCCTCGTCCCGGTCAAGGCGGCGCTCGGCTTCCTGCTCTCGGTGGCCGCCGCGCTGGGCGCGGTCGTCGCGGTGTTCCAGTGGGGCTGGCTGGCCGACCTGATCGGCGTGGAGCAGACCGGCCCGGTGATGAGCATGATGCCGATCTTCATGATCGGCGTGGTCTTCGGCCTCGCCATGGACTACGAGGTGTTCCTGGTCACCCGGATCCGTGAGGCCTACGTCCACGGCGAGGAGCCGGGCGAGGCCATCGTCACCGGCTTCCGGCACAACGCCCGGGTGGTCACCGCGGCCGCCTTCATCATGATCGCCGTCTTCGCGGGCTTCATCGGGATGAGCGAGCCGATGATCAAGATGATGGGTCTGGGCCTCGCCGCCGCCGTCGCCTTCGACGCCTTCGTGGTCCGGATGACGATCGTCCCGGCCGTCCTCGCCCTGCTCGGCCGCCGCGCCTGGTGGCTGCCGGGCCGGCTCGACCGCCTGATACCCGACGTCGACGTCGAGGGCAGCAAGCTGCACACCGCCGCCCCCGAACCGGCCCCGGTCAAGGAGTCGGTCACCGTCTAGGTACGGCACCACCTGGTACCGCCCGACGGCTAGTCGGCCCCGGTACCGACCGGCCCGGTCCGAGCACCCCTCGGGCCGGGCTGGAACCACCCGGACCGGGCCTCCCAGCCGGGCGGTCCGGTCCGGCCCGGCGCCGGTCGGCTCGGACACCGGTTCGAGCCCCAACCGTTACCGTTGCTGTCGGGGCCGCCGCCCGCGCGGAGGCCCCACCCGGCGCTCCGCACCCCACCGGGGGCGCGGAGCGACACCGACTGGCAGAACCCGGCGAGGGCGCGGCCAGGGCACCCCGACCCGGAGAACAGGACGATGAGCGACACCTGGCAACGCCTGCGCCGCGAGCACCCCCGGTTGCTCGACGTCGCCGGCGGCGCGGCCCTGATCGGCGTCACCGCCCTCGGCGCCATGATCGACCAGACCACGGGCCGCTTCGCTCCGGTCGACCCGGCCACCGGCGTCCTCGCCCTGATCGCCGCCGTGGTCGTGTTCTTCCACCGTCGGCACCCCCGTGCCGTGGTCGTCGTCACCCTGCTCTGCACGATGCTGCTCACCTGGACCAGCCCCCGGCTCACCCCCATGCTGGCCACCCCGCTGCTGCTCGCCCTCTACTTCCTCGCGGTGCGCACCGACCGCTCCACCGCGCTGCGCGCCTCGATCGTCACCGCCGTCCTGCTCACCGGGATCGCGCTGGTCTTCGGCCCCGGCGGCCCGATCGGCGAGCGGATCGGCGTCCTGGCCTGGGCCCTGCTGCCCGGCGCCCTCGGCGACTCCATCCGCAACCGCCGCGCCCACCTGGCCGCGATCGAGGAACGCGCCGAACGCGCCGAGCGCACCCGCGAGGAGGAGGCCCGCCGGCGGGTCGCCGACGAGCGGATCCGGATCGCCCGCGACCTCCACGACGTGGTCGCCCACCACATCGCCCTGGCCAACGCCCAGGCCGGCATCGCCGTCCACCTCATGGACAACCACCCGGTGCAGGCCCGCGAGGTGCTCAGCCACATCACCGACGCCACCGGCTCCGCGCTCCAGGAGCTTCGGGCCACGGTCGGCCTGCTGCGCCGCGCGGAGGAGCCGGCTCCGCTGGAACCCGCCCCCGGGCTGGACCGGCTGCCCGAGTTGATCAACACCTTCGAACGGGCCGGCCTGCCGGTCCGGCTCACCGTCGAGGGAGAGTCCCGCCCGCTGTCGCCCGGCGTCGACCTCACCGCCTTCCGGATCGTCCAGGAGTCACTGACCAACGTCGCCAAGCACGCCCACGGCGCCGACGCCGAGGTCACCCTCTCCTACACCGGCAGCCGGGTCGCGATCAGCGTCGCCAACGGCCACCCGACCAGCCCCGGCCGCCCCCGCACCGCCCTGCTGCCCCCGCCCGCCGCGGGCGAGGGCGGCTTCGGGCTGATCGGCATGCGCGAACGGGCCGGCGCGGTCGGCGGCCGCCTCACCGCCGACCGGCGGCCCGACGGCGGCTTCCTGGTGACCGCCGAACTCCCGCTGCGCACCGGCGCCCGGGAGGACGTCGCGCCACGGGCGGAGGACACCGCCCGCCCTGAGGACACCGCCCGCCCTGAGGACACCGCCCGCCCCGAGGACGCCCACGAGTCGGGCGCCCCGGCCGGGCCCGTCGCCAGGGACCGGCGCGCCCATGCCTTCTGGCGCGACTGCACCGTCCGGCCGGTCCGCCCCGCCGACTCCGCCACCTCTCCGGACGCCACCTCTCCCGACGCCACCCGACAAGATCGCGCCATCCGAAAGGACAAGGACCACGCATGACCATCCGCGTGCTGCTCGCCGACGACCAGGCCCTGCTGCGCGGCGCCTTCCGGATGCTGATCGACGCCGAGGAGGACATGGAGGTGGTCGGCGAGGCCGCCGACGGCCGGGAGGCGGTGGAGCTCGCCCGCGCCACCAAGCCCGACATCGTGCTGATGGACATCCGGATGCCCGGCGCGGACGGTCTCGGCGCCACCGCCGAGATCTGCGCGGACGAGGAGTTGTCCGGCACCCGGGTGCTCATCCTCACCACCTTCGAGATCGACGAGTACGTGGCCCAGGCGCTGCGCGCGGGCGCCGGGGGCTTCCTCGGCAAGGGCGCCGACCCCAAGGAACTCCTCGCCGCCGTGCGCACCGTGGCGGCCGGCGACGCCCTGCTCTCGCCGGCCGCCACCCGGGCCGTGATCGAGCAGTTCCTCGCCCAGCCCGGTCCGGCCGCCGCCGCGCCCGCCGAGCGGCTCGCCGTCCTCACCGCCCGTGAGCGCGAGGTGATGTCGATGGCCGCCACCGGGCTCACCAACGAGGAGATAGCCGAGCGGATGTTCGTCAGCCCGTTCACCGTCCGCACCCATGTGCACCGGGCGATGTCCAAGCTGGACGCCCGGGACCGGGCCCAACTGGTCGCGATCGCCTACCAGTCCGGCCTCGTCCCACCCGGTCGTCCCTCCTGACGGGTGGTCACCCCGCGCCGTACGACCGAAGTGAACCGTTCCGCACTGCACGGGCTGACCCGACGGCGACTGAAGGAGCGTCAAAACGCCTCCCCGGACGTCGTTCATGATCCGGTCCTGGCCGAAAACCGACTCCGAACGGGTGTATCAGCGAGTAGTCTGCCGATGACTCAGAATGAGGAGGATGTTCGTGGAAACCAAGGACACGGCCGGCGAGGTGCGGATACTCCAGCCGTTGCCCGAGCGCACCGGGGGCGGATCGCAGGCGTTCGAGCTGCGGCTTTCACGTCTGCTCCGGGTGCTCGGGATCGAGGTCGCGTCGGGGGCGGACTATCCGAGCGCGGCCCGCTGGGAGGTCCACAAGGCGCTCGCCGGACGGTCCGAGCTGCCCGAGGAGTACTTCGAGCCGCTGTTGGAGGCGGCGGTCCACGACCCCAATCCGAGCTTCAACCGCCGCTTCGTCGAGCCCGCCCTGGTCGCCTTCGGGCAGCGCCGGGTCCGGCTGGCCCTGCTGGGCTACCTGCGGACCGGCACCGATCCGGAGCGGGCCGGCGCGGCCCGGGCGTGGTACTGGACGGCGCTCACGGTCGGCGGCGGCCGGAACGCGACTGCCGACGAGGGCGCGACCGTCCGCGACAGCTGGAACGAGGCCGCGCTGCGGGAGTTCGTCGGCAACGAGGACCTGGACGTCCGCCGCTGCATCCTGCCGGGCCTGCCGCTGGTGCCGCGCGCCTACCCGGCGGAGCTGCACGCCCTGGTGGAGGCGGCCGTCACCATCGCCCGGTCACACCCTGACGAGTACATCCGCCACCGCGCCGAGATCCAGACCGGCCTCTGACCTCCGGGCCCGCCCGCTCCGGGTGCGCCCGTCAAGGTGCTTGCCCGGAGCGGCAGTTGCCGCCAGCCGCCGCGCGCCGGTCTCCCGGCCGGGCAGCCGGGTGACCGCGCGGCCGGTCCGCCGGAGCGGGCCCGATCAGCCGGTCTTGACGGTGATGTCGCCGATGTCCGTCCCCAGGTCGAGCTTGAACTTGCCGTTGGGGTCGTTCTGGACGCCGATGTGCTTCTCGCCGATGTCCGTCCCGGCGTTGACGTGATAGGAGCCGGTCGGCACGGTGACGTGGATCTCGCCGTTGGAGGTGGTGGCCTTGATGTCCTGGGCCTTGCCCGGGGTGAGGTTGATCTCGCCGTTGTCCGTCTTGGCCTGGATCTTGTCGCCCTTGAGCGAAGTGCCCTTGATCTCACCGTTGTTGGTGCGCACGTCGACCGATCCGGAGGCCTGGTCGACCGAGATGTCACCGGAGTCGGTGTGCACCGACACCTCGCCGACCTGGGTGAGGTGGATCCCGCCGGCCGAGGTGCTGCCACTGATCGGCAGTCCGGCGGGCAGCTCGACGGTGTAGTCCACCGAGCAGTTGTGCCCGCAGCCGCCGAGCACCAGGACCCCGCCCTCGACCCGGGTGGTCGTGCCGGGCTTTCCGCTGTGATAGGTGATCTTCCGGTGGACGGAGGCGCCCCCGGCGCCGGGCTTGCCGTGGACGGTGACGTCCCCGGAGGAGTTGTCGAGTTTGACGGCGGTGACCTTGTCCGAGACGGTCGCGTCGTCGCTGACGGACGTTCCGACCGGGTCGCAGGCGCTGAGCACCCCGACGGCGAGCCCGGCGACCGCGACGGCCCCGGCGAAGTGGCGGTAGGTGTGTCGGCGGTGGGCGTGTCGGCGGTGGTGGAGCATGGTGGTTCCCCCCATGTCATGCGCGTTCATGGCGTGCTGACCCCGTGTTGACCGCCCCGCTCCGGAGCCGTCCCGTCGACAGTAGCCGGGGGCGCGGGCCCGGGTCGGTGGTAAAAACCCCCCAATCCGAGGTCCCGCCAGCACCACCCCTGACGCCGAAAGAGCCTGCCGCGAGCGCCCGCCACGGGGCACCCCCACCGTGCCGCCGTCAGGGCTTGCGCGCGACCGCCCCGTACATGCTGACCCGCTCCGCACCCGGCTCCGGCGCCACCTCCGGGCGCCAGAGCGGGACGGTGACCACCCCGGGCCGGAGCAGCTCCAGCCCGTCGAAGAACGCCCGCACCCGCTCCCGGCTCCGGCCCACCAGCGGCGCGGTGGCCTTGTCGTAGACACCGGTGACCCGGTCGCGCACGGCGGCCGGGATGAAGTCGGCCGTGCCGTGGGAGAGCACCAGGTGGCTGCCGGAGGGCAGCGCGGCCAGCAGGGTGGCCACTGCCCGGTACGGCTCGTCCTCGTCGCGCAGGAAGTGCAGCACGGCCGCCAGCACCAGCCCGACCGGCCGGGAGAAGTCCAGCACTCCCTCGGCCCGGACGGCGTCCAGCACCGCCGAGGGGTCCCGCAGGTCGGCCTGCAGCACGGTGGTCCGCCCCGGCCCCGCGCCGGCCATCAGGGCGCGGGCGTGGCTGAGCACGATCGGGTCGTTGTCGACGTAGACGACCCGGGCGGCCGGGGCGACGGCCCGGGCGATCTCGTGGGTGTTGCCGGCGCTGGGGATCCCGGTGCCGATGTCGAGGTACTGGTCGACGCCCAGCCCGGCGACGCACCGCACCGCCCGGGTCAGGAAGTCCCGGTTGGCCCGGGCCGTGGCGCGGAACTCGGGGTTGGCGGCGAGCGCCTTCTCGGCGGCGGCGCGGTCGGCCGGGAAGTTGTCCTTGCCGCCCAGGTAGTAGTCGTACATCCGGGCCGGGTGGGGGACCTCGGGCCGCAGGTCGGCCGCGATCTCCGGATGACCGGACTCCCACATGCTCTCGTACCCCACGGCTGCCGCCCCTCTGGCCGTCCCGGCCGGGGCGCTCCCCGGGCGAGCTGTTCCCGAACGTCGGCGGACAGCCTAAAGCCCACGTCAATGCCCTGGCGGTGGTTGGCCGGCTCACCCCCGTATGTCCCTTTCGTCGCGCCCCGGCGCCCGTCCCGGCGCAGGATGGGAACTCCGGGGGTCGGAAGTGGGCGGGGGACCAGTGGCAGGGTGTTGACACGGGAGGTCGGAGGCCATGGAGATCGCTATGGCAGACATCCGCGAGTGGCGGGGCCAGGACGTGGTCGACGACAAGGGCAAGCGGATCGGCACGCTGGAGTCGGTCTACGTCGAGACGTCCACCGACGAGCCCTTCTTCGCCACCGTCACGATCGGCGTGATCGCCAAGCGCCGGCTGGTCTTCGTCCCGCTGGAGGGGGCGGTGGCCGGTCCGGCGTACCTGCGGGTCGCGTACCCGCGGAGCAAGGTCAAGGACGCTCCGGCGATCGGCACCGACGACATCCTGCCCGCCACCGACGAGCCCGAGGTGTTCGCCTACTACGAGCTGCCGTACGCGACCGGCGCCGGGGGCGAGCGCCGACTGGCCCGCCGCTGACCGACTGGCCCGCCGCTGACCGGCCGGCGCTCCGCTTGCAGCCCCGCCCGCCGCCGACCGGTCGACCCATCGCTGATCGGTCGACCCCCGCTGGTCGGCGGGCCTTCCGCGACGATCTCCGCCAGCGGGGAATGAATACCCCTCCGGGTACACTTGTCCATCGACAGTCGATGTGAAAGGCGGCCCTGACATGCAGGTGGACGAGGAGTCGGTCGGCGCGGTCCTGAACCGGCTGCGCCGGGCCCAGGGCCAGTTGGCCGGGGTGATCGCGATGATCGAGGCGGGCCGGGACTGCAAGGACGTGGTCACCCAGCTCGCCGCCGTGTCGCGCGCCCTGGACCGGGCCGGATTCAAGATCGTCGCGAGCGGGATGCGCCAGTGCATGGCCGCCGCCGACGAGGACGCGGCACCGATGACCGAGGCCGAGCTGGAGAAGCTGTTCCTCGCCCTGGCCTGAGCGCTGCCATCCCATACCCCCCCCGATACACCCCCCGAGGGCCGCGACGGATCGTCCGTCGCGGCCCTCCGCGCCTGTCCGGCGGCGGTTCCGCCATGGAGTTCCCGAACCGCCCGATGCTCCGTCACGCGCCGTTCACGTTCCGGTCGCTGGCCTTCGGATGAATGAGCCAGCCCACAGTTGTACAGCCAACTGTGGGCGTTCTCCCTCCCAGCCTCCGTGACCAGCCGCGCGCGGCCCCGGCACCGTCCCCCGGCGGACCGGGCCCGCGGCGGCGGACAGGACAACCGTGGCCGCAGGCAGTGCCCTGACCCTGACCTCCTCCAGCAGCCCCGCCGAAGGCGACCGGCTCACCTTCCACTGGACCACCGACGCCCCCGACGCCAAGAACTGGGTCGGCATCTACGACGGCAGCCGCCGGCCCGGCACCGGCTCCTCGCTGGTGTGGAAGTACACCCCCGGCAGCTCCGGCGACGTCCAGCTCGACACCTCCGCGCTGACCGGCGGCCCGTACACCGCCTACCTGCTCGCCAAGGACGGCTACGGCGTCCTCGCCCAGACCGCCCCGTTCAGCTTCCGGCCCAAGCCCGCGGTCGTCCCCCCGCACGCCGCCGTCGACTCCTTCACCGCCACCCCGGTCGCCCCCGGCGCCGCCGTGAAGATCAAGCTCGGCGGCCTCTGGTCCCGCCCGGCCGGAAACCCTGCCGGCTCGGCTGCCTTCCGCAAGCTCGGCGGCGCGGCCTGGGCCTCGGTCGCCGCCGACGGCATGCTCACCGGTACGGCCCCCGCCACCCCCGGCCGCAACCCCGAGCTGGTGGTGGTCGGCGTCAAGGACAGCGCCGGGGCCACCGACACCGTCACCGTGCTCGTCCCCGTGGCGGCCCCGACCGCCGCGCCCCGGCTCAAGGCCGCCAGCTGGAACCTGCACCAGGCGGGCTCCGGCTACACCGACGCGCTGGAGAAGCAGCTGCGCGTCGTCCTCGCCCAGGGCCTGGACGTGCTCGCCCTGCAGGAGACGGCCGGCGAGCGGGCCCAGACCCTGGCCGACGCCCTCGGCTGGTACGCCCACCAGAGCCCGGGCAGCGTCGGCATCCTCAGCCGCTACCCGCTCACCGAGCCGACCCGGGCCACCGCCGAGCTGCCCGCGGTCGCGGCGACCGTTCAGCTGCCCGGCGGCCGCAGCGTCCGGTTCTGGGCCGCGCACCTCGACGAGGCGGGCTACGGCCCGTACGCCGTCCAGGACGGCGACACCGCCGCCCGGGTGCTGGCCGCCGAGACCGCCTCACCGCGCGTCAAGCAGGCCAAGGCGCTGGCCGCCGCCGTGCGCGCGGACCTCGCCCGGCGCGTCCCGGTGGTGCTGGCCGGTGCGCTCTCCTCGCCCTCCCACCTGGACTGGACGGCCGCCACCGCCTCCGCCCACCAGGGCGTCGGCCCGCTCGCCTGGCCGGTCACCACTGAGCTGCAGGCCGCCGGACTGACCGACACCTTCCGCGAGGAGAACCGCGACCCGGCCGAGGCCCCGGGCGTCACCTGGTCGCCCACCCGCAAGCGGCGCGGCGACCGCCCCGAGCCGCAGGACCGGATCGACGCCGTCCACTACGCCGGAGCGCTGAAGCTGGTCGAGGCGCACACCCTGGTCGCGGACTGGCCCCAGCCGGAGCCGAACACCGCCGCCAACGAGTGGCCCTCCGACACCGCCGCCGCCGTCGCCACCTTCCAGCTCTGAGAGGCCAGTCCGTGATGCCCGAGCTCTCCCGCCGCACCTTCGTCGGCGCCTCCGCGGCCGTCGGCGCGACCGCCCTGACCGGTCTGTCCGCCACCCGGGCGGACGCCGCCCCCGACGCCGCGGCCGCCACCGCCCTCACCGGCACCATCAAGGACGTCAAGCACGTCGTCGTCCTGATGCAGGAGAACCGCAGTTTCGACCACTACTTCGGCACCCTGAACGGCGTGCGCGGCTTCGGCGACAAGCAGGCGCTCCGGTTCCCGGACGGCACCGACGTGTTCCGGCAGCCCGACGCCCGCCGCAGCGACGGCGGGGTGATGCTGCCGTACCGGATGGACACCTCGAAGTACAACGCGCAGAACGCCGGCGGCCTGGCCCACGACTGGGCGACCGGCCACCAGGCCATCAACAACGGTGCGATGAACAAGTGGATCGCCGCCAAGGGCGAGCGCACCATGGGCTACTTCACCCGGGACGACATCCCCTACCAGTACGCCCTGGCCGACGCGTTCACCCTCTGCGACGCCTACTTCACCTCGCTGGCCGGCCCCACCGACCCCAACCGGCTCTACCTGTGGACCGGTACCTCCGGCCCCGGCCGGGACGGCACCACCGGCCCCTGGATCGACAACACCCCGGTCACCGACAACCCGGTCGCCGACTGGACCACCTACGCCGAGCGCCTCCAGGCGGCCGGCGTCAGCTGGCGGGTCTACCACAACCCCAGCAAGGACGACCGCACCGGCGACTACGACGACAACGCGCTCTCCTACTTCAAGCAGTTCCACAACTTCCCGAAGGACGACCCGCGTTACCTCAACGCGATGACCAAGTTCGACCCCACCGACTTCGACCGCCACTGCAAGGACGGCACCCTGCCGACCATCTCGTGGCTGGTCGCGCCCTACCTGTTCTCCGAGCACCCGGAGGCCGGCCCCGCCTACGGCGCCCACTGGGTCAACCAGGCGCTGCAGTCGCTGATGTCCAACCCGGAGGTCTGGCAGCACACCGTCTTCCTGGTCATGTACGACGAGAACGACGGCTACTTCGACCACATGGTCCCGCCCACCCCCGAGCCCGGTACCCCCGAGGAGTTCACCCAGGGCCGGGCCATCGGCCTCGGCAACCGCGTCCCGCTCTGGGTGGCGTCCCCCTGGTCGCGCGGCGGCTGGGTCAACTCCCAGGTCTTCGACCACACTTCGGTGCTGCGTCTGATGGAGCTGGTGACCGGCGTGGCCGAGCCCAACATCTCCGCCTGGCGCCGGGCCGTCTGCGGCGACCTCACCAGCTGCTTCGACTTCGCCGCCCCGGACACCTCGATCCCCCGACTGCCCGACACCAACGCCCTGATGGCCCGGGCCGACGCGGGCACCAAGCTGCCCGGCGTCGCCCTCCCGGCGACCGGCGCCCAGGCGATGCCGGTCCAGGAGCGCGGCGACCGCCCGCACCGCCCGCTGCCGTACCAGCCGTGGGCCGACGTCGAGGTGGACCGCCGGACCGGCAAGGTCACCTGCACCATGAGCAACGACGGCTCGGTGGCCTTCCCGTACACCGTCTACCCGAACATCCTGCTCCCGTTCGCGGGCACCCCGTACACCGTCGCCCCCGGCGCGACCGCGACCTACGTCTGGGACGCCGCCGCCACCGACGGCCGCTACGACTTCACCGTCCACGGCCCGGACGGCTTCGTGCGCCGCTTCGCCGGGACGGTCGTCCGGGACGGACGGGACGGCCAGAACGACATCGGCGTGCCGATCGTCACCGCCGACCTGCACGGCAGCCTCAAGCTCACCCTCCAGGTGGCCAACGACGGCCTGACGGACGTGGCCTTCACCGCCGCGCCCAACGACTTCGCGGGCAGCGCCCAGACCGTCTGGGTCAAGCCCGGCAAGCAGGTCGACCTCTCCTGGCCGCTGGACCAGCAGGGCCGCTACGACGTCGTGGTCACCGCCCACACCGGCCGACGCTTCGTGCAGCGCTACGCGGGCTGGGTGCACTGACCCGACGCGTACGGGGCGGCGAGCCGCACCGACCGTACCGGCCGGGGCCGTCCGGCCGGGGGCGCCGATCCGGTGACCCCCGGCCGTGGCTCGGCCGCCGCACGCGGGCCCGCCGTTACCGTCGGGCGCATGCAGAAGATCACCACCTTCCTCTGGTTCGACGACCAGGCCGAAGCGGCCGCCGCCTTCTACACCTCGCTGTTCCCCGACTCCCGGATCACCAGGGTCACCCACTACGGCGAGGGAGCCCCCGTCCAGGCCGGCTCGGTGATGACCGTCGAGTTCGAACTCGCCGGCCGGCCCTACACGGCGCTCAACGGCGGCCCCGAGTTCCACTTCACCGAGGCGATCTCGCTCCAGGTCGAGTGCGACGACCAGCGGGAGGTCGACGAACTATGGGCCAAGCTCACCGCCGACGGCGGCCAGGAGGGCCCGTGCGGCTGGCTCAAGGACCGCTACGGCCTGTCCTGGCAGATCACCCCGCGGGTCCTGCTCGACCTGGTAGGCGACGAGGACCGGGCCAAGGCCGACCGGGTGATGGCGGTCATGCTGCGGATGGGGAAGATCGAGATCCAGCCGCTGCTCGACGCGGCCAGGGGCTGAGCCGGTGACCGCCTTCAGCCACCGCGGCATCGTCTACCTGCGCGCCACCCCGGAGCGGGTCTGGCACGCGCTCACCAACGCCGACGAGTCCGGCCTCTACTGGGGCCACCGCAACGTCTCCACCTGGCTGCCCGGCGCGCCCTGGGAGCACCAGCGCGCCGACGACTCCGGGATCGCCGACGTGATCGGCACCGTCGAGGTGTCCGACCGCCCGCACCGGCTGGTCACCACCTGGGCGGGGCCGGAGGGGCGGCGCCCCGGCGGGCCCTCAAGGGTCACCTTCGACCTCCGGCACTGGCAGGACCTGACCCGGCTCACCGTCACCCACGAGAACCTCGCCGACGAGCCCGAGCGGGCGGACGCCGAACGGGGCTGGTCGGCGGTGCTGTCCAACCTCAAGACCTACTTGGAGACCGGCCACCCGCTGCCGCAGCAGCCCTGGCTGATGCCCTGACCTCCTGACGGCGATGCTCAGCGCCCGGCCCCCGCCGCCGGGCGCTCCCGTTCGTCCCGCCGCCGCTCCCGCACCGCGCGGCGCAACCGGGCCAGCGGGGAGAACCGCTCCCGGCTCGCCAGCGAGGCCCGGTCCAGCTCCTCCATCAGCCGCCGGCTGCGGTGCTCGAGGTCCAGCTCGTCCAGGATCCGGTCGACCTCGGCCAGCATCGAGCCGTGCAGCTGCCAGGCCTCCGGATGCTGCTGCACCTTGCGCAGCAGTACCTCGGCGACGTTCTCCCGGCAGGTCCAGGCCGCGGCCAGCTCGGCGGTCAGCCGCTCCTCGGCCTCTGCGGCGTTGCGGCTCACCTGGGTGGTGACCAGCACCGCGAAGCTGACCATCGCCCCGCCGACGTGCGCCAGCAGCTCCTCCAGCACGACCGCGACCTCCGGCGGGAACAGCCGCTCCTCGGGCCCGCGCCGCTTGGCCAGGTCGGTCAGGGAGCGGGCCAGCACCCGGATCACCACCACGCAGATCTCCAGGGTGTCCAACCCGGTGCGCAGCACCAGCCGGGAGAGCAGCCCCTCGCTGATCCGGGGGTTGAACCGCAGGCTGTCCTCGGCCTGGCGCAGCGCCGCGTCCACGTCCGCGATCGCCTGGTCCAGCTGGCGGGCCTCGTGCAGCCGCTCGGCGGCCCGCGCCACCGGGGTCGGCCGGCCCAGCTGTTCGGAGATGTCGAGCAGCAGCTGACGGGCCCGCCGGGCGAGGTCCTCGATCGACTCCCCGGCGGTGTCCACCCAGACCGGCGGGGCGAAGACCAGGTTGAACAGCAGGCCGACGGCCGCGCCGATCAGGGTCTCCAGCACCCGGTCCCAGGCCTGGGAGGTCAGTTTGGAGACGCCCAGGATCAGCATCGCGCTGATCGCGACCTCCTGGACGAACTCCTCGACCCGGACGAACCGCCCGATCACCAGCGAGGCCAGGATGATCAGCCCCAGGCTCCACCAGGAGAGCCCGACCACGGCGCTGAAGCCGATCGCGATCAGCACCCCGACCACCACCGAGACGACCCGGCGGACGCTGGTCTTGAGCGTCGAGTAGACGGTGACCTGCACCACCAGCAGCGCGGTGAGCGGCGCGGTCAGCGGTGCGGGCTCGCTGCTCAGCCGGGTGGCCACCGCGTACGACAGGGTGGCGGCCACGGTGGCGCGCAGCGTCTGGACGGCGAACGGGTCTCGGGCCGCGCGGCGGACCAGCGTCGGCAGGGACTCCCGGAGTAGGGCCATGAAGCCCTTCTTTCCCCGCGACCGCGGCTCACACAGCCCGTTGCCGCAGGGACTACTCGTCCAGACCCGCTCTCGCGTGGCTACTCGCGGTTGAAACGCAGCTTCCAGGGGGCGAGGGCGGACTCCATCTGCACCCCGATGCTCATCTTGGAGGCGCCCTCGATCCGCTCCTCGAAGCGGATCGGCACCTCGCGGATGGTCAGCCCGCGCTGGATCACCCGGTAGTTCATCTCGACCTGGAACGAGTAGCCGTTGCTCTGCACGGTCGGCAGGTCGATGGCCCGCAGGGCGCTCGCCCGCCAGGCCTTGAAGCCCGCGGTGGCGTCCCGGACACCCAGGCCGAGGATCGCGTTGACGTAGAAGTTGGCCCAGGCGGAGAGCGCCTTGCGGTGCCACGGCCACTCCTCGGCGGTCGACCCGCCGGGCACGTAGCGGGAGCCGAGCACCACGGCGGTGCCCTGGTCGGCCAGCAGGGTGGCGACCATCGCGGGTATCGCCGAGGCCGGGTGCGAGAGGTCGGCGTCCATCTGGATCACCACGTCGGCGCCCTCGTCCAGGGCCCGGGCCATGCCGGCCAGGTAGGCGCGGCCGAGGCCGTCCTTCTCGGTGCGGTGCAGCACGCCGACGGTGCCCCCGGAGTCGGCGGCGAGCTTGTCGGCGATCTCGCCGGTGCCGTCGGGGGAGTTGTCGTCGACCACCAGCAGGTGCAGCTCGGGCACCGCGAGGTCCGCGAGGAGCCCGGCGAGGACCGGAAGGTTCTCCCGCTCGTTGTACGTGGGGACGACGACAACGACCTTCGGGGAGGCCTCGACCATGTTCTGTTTCCCTCGTGCCCTCGCCGGCCGGCACCAGGGCCACACCGGTCGGTTGTCCTGTGACGACCTGCGCTGCTGTTAGACCGTGCGAGTGTAGCCGGATCAACGGCTCCTTCCGGCCCCGGGGCGGACGGGGCAGGGCTCGGACGGGGCAGGGAAGGCCGGTTCGACCGCGATGGACCACGGTGGATCGTGCTGGCGTGCTGGCGTGCTGGCGTGCGGGCGTGCTGGCGTGCGGGCGTGCGGGCGTGCGGGCGTGCGGGCGTGCGGGACCGCGATGGACCCGTGCTGGACCGCTACGCCGTGCCGTAGACGGCGGCCAGGTTGTCCTGGGCGGGGTGGGTGCGTGCGGCCGGACCGGCGGCGAAGGCGCGCAGGACGTTCTCGGTGACCTTGCGGACCACGTCCCCGGCGTGGGAGTCGATGCCGTGGTCGGCCTTGCCGCCGCCGGGGCCGCGCGCGTCCAGGGCCTCCACCCAGCGCATCGTCCCGCTGGCGAAGACCCCGGCGCCGCTGGGCACGGTGTAGTACGCGGTGTCGGAGTGGGAGCGCCGGCCCTCGCAGACCACCGGGGAGTGGGCGATCACCTCGATCGGGCGCGGGGTGGGGAAGCCGGTGTCGACCCGGTCGTACTCGACGCCGACCAGGTGCGGGAAGGACGCCCCGGCCACCACGCCGGTGCCCTCGAAGGCCCAGTGCCCCGGCGAGGTGACCACGTACGGGGCGTCCACCGGGTAGCCGTCGTAGATCACGCCGAGCATCGAGCTCTCCGGGTCGGCGCCGGGGCCGGCCCGGAAGTCGGTGGTCGCCGGGGAGCCCGCCTGGTAGCCGGGGTCCTGCGCCCAGGCGGCCTTGTAGCAGACCACCGTGCGGTCCGGTCCGAGCTCGGTGGGCTCGAAGCGGATCCGTCGGAAGCAGCAGTTGGCGCCGAGGATCGCCAGGTTCGTCCCGGCGTCCCGGGCCGCCACCACGTTGGTGCGCTGCTCGGGGGACCAGTACTCGTCGTGGCCGAGCGAGAGGACGGCGCTCGCGCCGCGCAGCAGCCCCGGTTCGCGGGCCACGTCGATCCCGGTGGTGTAGGCGAGCGGCAGCCCGAGTCGCTCGGCCAGGGCGATCAGCGGTGCCTCGTAGACCAGGAACAGCCCGGCGCCGTGGTCGTAGTCGTACGGCCGGTCGAAGACGACCCGCAGCGAGCGGGTGGCCAGGCCGCCGGTCGGGCCGTTGTAGAGGCTGTGGCCGCCCCACTCGTTGTAGGCCTGCCAGGTCGCCGGGGCGCTCATCACCACGGTCTTCCCGACGGTGCTCGCGGAGCGGACGGTGAGCGGGACGTAGCTGCGGCCGGAGCCGTCCTCGGCGTCCAGACGCAGCAGGTAGGCGCCCTCGGGCCAGCCGGTGGTGTCCACGGCGAGGGTGCGCTGCCAGCCGGTCAGCACGGTGCGGGTGACCTGGTCCACGTGCGGGGCGGCCTGCTTGGCGCCGGGGACGTGCTCGCGGCGCCAGACCAGCCGGGCCCGGGCGCCGCCGTACCAGCCCATCCGGTAGGCGGAGACGGTGAAGGAGGCGGCGGGGGTGGAGACGTGCAGGCCGAAGGACTCGCCGGGCAGCACGCTGACCCGGTCGGCGAAGCCCTCGACGGCGCCGGCCCGGCCGGGGTCGGTGATCTCCCAGTCCGGGTTGCCGGGCAGGGACTGCTCGTTCGGCGGGTCGCCCTCCGGTCCGGCGTGCCGGGCGGCGGTGGGTGCGGCCGTGCCGGGGGCACCCTGGGGGTCCGGCGTGGGGTGCGGGGCGGCGCCCGGGTGCTGGGCGCCGCAGGAGGTGACGGCGGCCGCCATCAGGCCCAGGCGCAGGATCCCCCGCCGACTCGGTTCCGCCACCGCTGTCTCCCTGCCGTCCGCCGCCGATCCCATGGGCGCGTCAACCTGGTGAGTCAATGCGCGCGGACATCTATACCCCTTGCGGGTGAGGCTGGTGCACCGCCGCGCCGGGGCCGCCGACCACCGTCGGGCGGCCGGCGCCAGCCCGGAGGGCCGGACGGGCGCATCCCGGCGTGTTGGCCCGCGAGGCTGCCGGACCGCCCCGGCCCGGTCCCCTAACCTGACCAGGCCCGCCGTCCGGCGGCCTTGGGGGTCCGGAACCGTGCGGCGGTCGGCCGAAGTCGTGGACAGGGGTGTACGTGGTCTCGTCGGGTTCGGCCGCACCGGGAGCAGCCCCTTCGGCTCCGTCCACGCGGGGCACCAGGTTCCGTGCGTGGCTGCTCGAAGGCCTCTCGGACATGGCGAAGCAGCACCCCGGCCCGCACGCCGAGGCGCCCGCCGAGAAGGGCGCGCACTGGTGGCGGGTCATGTGCCTGACCGGCCTCGACTACTTCTCGACGCTCGGCTACCAGCCCGGTATCGCCGCCCTCGCGGCCGGCCTGCTGTCGCCGATCGCCACGGTCGTCCTGGTGCTGGTCACCCTGTGCGGCGCGCTGCCGGTCTACCGGCGGGTGGCCGTCGAGAGCCCGCACGGCCAGGGCTCGATCGCCATGCTGGAGCGGCTGCTGTCGTTCTGGCAGGGCAAGCTCTTCGTGCTGACCCTGCTCGGCTTCGCCGCCACCGACTTCATGATCACCATCACCCTGTCGGCCGCCGACGCGACCGCCCACCTGATCGAGAACCCGCACCTGCACAGCGCCCTGTCCGGCAAGCAGGTGATGCTGACCCTCATCCTGGTGGCGCTGCTCGGCGCGGTGTTCCTGAAGGGCTTCAGCGAGGCCATCGGCCTGGCCGTCGTCCTGGTCGCGGTCTACCTCACGCTCAACGTGGTCGTGGTGGCCAACGGCATCTGGCACGTCCTCAAGGAACCCCACGTGTTCGGCGATTGGATGGACGGGCTGACCGCCGAGCACGGCAACGCGTTCGCGATGATCGGCGTGGCGCTGATCGTCTTCCCCAAACTCGCGCTCGGCCTCTCCGGCTTCGAGACCGGCGTCGCCGTGATGCCCCACATCGAGGGCGACCCGGACGACACCGAGGAGAAGCCCACCGGCCGCATCCGCGGTGCCCGCCACCTGCTCACCACCGCCGCCGTGATCATGAGCGTCTTCCTGATCGCCACCAGCCTCATCACGACCCTGCTGATCCCCCCGGACGCGTTCAAGAGCGGTGGCCCGGCCAACGGCCGCGCCCTCGCCTACCTCGCCCACGAGAACCTGGGCAGCGCCTTCGGCAGCGTCTACGACCTGTCGACCATCGCGATCCTCTGGTTCGCCGGCGCCTCCGCCATGGCGGGACTGCTCAACCTGATGCCCCGCTACCTGCCGCGCTACGGCATGGCCCCGCACTGGGCCCGGGCGGTGCGGCCGACGGTGATCGTGCTGACCCTGATCGCCTTCCTGGTCACCTGGATCTTCGACGCCAACGTCGACGCCCAGGGCGGCGCGTACGCGACCGGTGTGCTGGTGTTGATCAGCTCCGCCGCGGTCGCCGTCACCATCGCCGCCCGCAAGGCCGGGGAACGGCGCTGGACCGTCACCTTCGCGGTGATCGCCGCCGTGTTCCTCTACACCACCGCCGTGAACATCGCCGAACGGCCGGACGGCGTCAAGATCGGCGCCTGCTTCATCGCGGGCATCGTGCTGGTCTCCTTCCTCTCCCGGCTCAAGCGCGCCTTCGAACTGCGCGTCACCGACGTGGTCCTGGACGAGGTCGCGGAGCGCTTCGTCCGGGACTACACCCACCGACCGCTGCGCCTGATCGCCAACGAGCCCAACAGCCGGGACATCGCCGAGTACCGGGACAAGATCCGGCAGATCCGCGCCGACAACGACATCCCGGCGGAGGACGACCTGGTCTTCGTCGAGGTCACCGTGCTCGACCCGTCCGACTTCGAGGCCGAACTGACGGTGCGCGGCGAGGTGCTGCACGAGCGCTACCGGGTGCTCTCGCTGCAGAGCTCCAGCGTGCCCAACGCGCTGGCCGCGCTGCTGCTGCGGGTGCGCGACCTCACCGGGCAGCAGCCGCACATCTACTTCGAGTGGACCGAGGGCAACCCCTTCGCCCAGTTCCTGCGGTTCTTCCTGTTCGGGCAGGGCGAGATCGCGCCGGTCACCCGCGAGGTGCTCCGCGAGGCCGAGCCCGACCGGGCGCGCCGGCCCGCGGTGCACGTCGGCTAGCTGTTCTGTCCCGGGTGGTCCGGACCCACGGGTCGGACCACCCGGGGGTGCGATCAGCGGGGGCTGCGGTTCTTGCTCCAGGCCGGTGCGACGATGGCCACCAGGGCCACGGCGAAGCCGAGTTGGAGGATGTGACGGATCCAGTCGATGCCGGAGGTGTGGCGGACACCGATCCAGCCGGAGACGGCGTTGCCCAGCCAGGCCCCGGCGGCGCCGAGCAGCATGGTCAGCCACCACGGGATCGACTGCGGCCCGCGCAGGATCAGCTTGGCGAGCACGCCGAGCACGAAGCCGATGAGCAGAATCCAGAGGAGCTGGAACATCGCGGTCCACCTTCCCGGCGCGGCCGGAGGGTGCCGGTACGCCGAATCGCCGAAGACACGGTTCGTCCCATGATCACCCGGTTCGGTCGAACGGGCACGTCGGGGGAGGGGCGCCGCACTCCGCCGCGCCGAGCCCGGAGAGGAACTCCTGGCGGCTCAAGGGCGTCTCCTGAGCCGGGCTGCCCGGCGGGGTCAGAGCTCCCGGACGTCCGCGACGGCCTCGCGGACGTCCGGGTCCGGATCCTCGGCGAGGCCGTCCAGCAGTTCGGTGACACCCGGTGTGGACCAGCCCTGGACCGCCAGGACCAGTTCCTGGCGGACGCCCGGATCGGGGTGGGCGGCCAGTCGGGCGAGGCGCTCCACCGGGCCGCGGCGGCGCAGGCCGAACCAGTGCAGGGCGGAGCGCAGCGCGTCCGGGTCGCCGGGATCGCCCGCCGCCTCGATCCGGGCGAGCAGCACGGGCACGGGTGGCGGCGGGCCGTCCAGCGGGTGCGGACGGCGCTCGCGCAGCCGCCGGCCGCCGTACTCGCCGCGGATCCGGCAGCCGAAGCAGGTGCACGGCCGGGTGCCGTGGGCGTCCGGGAGGTAGCGCCAGCCCGCGACCTGCGGCACCGCGCGGACCCGGTGCACCTCGCGGGCGCCCACTGCGCGCGGTACGACGACCTCCCAGCCGCGCGGGTCCGGCAGGGCGGCGATCCGGGCGACCGCCTCGGCGGCGGTCAGCCACCGCTGCGCCTCCTTGGCGCGGTCCCGGTAGTGCCCGACCAGCACCTGCTGGGTGTCGTCCAGTCGGACGTGCACCGCGGCCAGCGAACCCTTCGGGCCGAACCGGGCCAGCTCGCGCAGCCACTGGTGGGTGAGGGCGTACGAGGGCAGTACGGGGAAGCAGTACACCCCGCGCACTCCGCCCTGGCCTCGGCTGTCGGCCCGGATCCCGGCGCGGCGGATGCGCGGCGTGTTCGCCGTGGACGTCAGGTGCACGAACATCGCCATGGGAGCGGATGGTAGCCGGTCCGGGCGGTCGAGGCTCGACGGGTCAACGGGCTGACGGGTCAGCGGGCTTTCGGGCGGCTACGCCGGGCGCTCCGGGCCGGTGCGGCGGTCGATCAGGGCGGCCAGGCCGTCCATGATGCGGGCCAGGCCGAAGTCCAGGGCCTGGTCGCGTCCGTCCGGTTCGGCCATCGCGGCGGCCACGGCCGGGTAGCGGTCGGCGTGCTGTTGCACCACAGTGCCGAGAGCGGCGAGGAGTTCGGCCTCGGGGGAGCCGTCCGGGCCGACCGCGCGGGCCTGTTCGGCGATGGTGCGCACGTGCCCGGAGAGCAGTACGGCGGCGTCCATCCGTTCGGCGCCGCTCAGCCCGTTGCCGTCGAGGGCGGCCACCACCCGCTCCAGCCAGGCGAGTTCCCTCGGGCCGGGCACCCGGCGGCCGAGGGTGGCGTCCAGCAGCCAGGGGTGGCGGGCGAAGGCGGCGGACAACTGATGTGACCAGGCGGTGAGTTGCTCCCGCCAGCCGGGTCCGTCCGCGGCTGCGGTGGGCTCGCCGAGGGCCGACTCGACCATCAGTGCGAGGAGTTCGGCCTTGCCGGGGACGTACCGGTAGAGAGACATCTTGGTGAAGTCGAGCATCCCGGCGACCTTCTGCATGGAGACCGCGCCCAGCCCCTCCGCGTCCGCCACCTCGACGCCGGCGGCGGCGATCCGCTCCAGGCTGAGGGCCGGCTTGGGTCCGCGGGTCGGCCGCGCGGGCTGCTCCCAGAGCAGTCGCACCGTGTCGTTCGCCGTCTCGCCCATCGTCCGCTCCCGTCCCGGGGGTTGCCCCCGCCCGCCAACTGTGTCTACCGTACACAGCAACAAACAGTGTCCGTCGGACACAGTTTCCGATCCTCGGACGGAGTGGTTCCCATGAGCGCTTCCGCGCGCACCCGCACCAGGGTGCTGATCTCGGGCGCGAGCATCGCCGGCCCCGCACTGGCGCACTGGCTGGGCCGGTACGGCTTCGAGGTCACCGTGGTCGAACTCGCGCCCGCACTGCGCGGCGGCGGGCAGAACGTCGACTTCCGGGGGCGCGCCCACCGCACCGTGCTGGAGCGGATGGGCGTGCTGGACGAACTGCGCGCCCTCGACACCGGCGGCAGCCCGATCACCTTCGTGGACCGGCGCGGCCGCCGACTGCTGCACCTGCCCGCCGAGTTCGCGGGCGGCGAGCTGGAGATCCCGCGCGGAGAACTGGCCCAGGTGCTCCACCGGCACAGCGCCCCCCGCGCCGAGTACGTCTTCGGCGACACCGTCGAAACCCTGGAGGAGACGGCCGGCGGAGTACGGGTCGCCTTCCGGCACGGCGCACCGCGCGAGTTCGACCTGGTGATCGGCGCGGACGGGCTGCACTCCACCGTGCGGCGGCTCGCCTTCGGCCCCGAGCAGCGGTTCGTCCGCCACCTCGGCTACTACGCGGCCACCTGGCAGCTGCCGAACTGCGGCGGCCTGCCGGAGGGCGGAGCCGGCCTGAACGTCCCCGGCCGGCTGATGTCCGTCGGCGCCGACCCCCGCGACCCGGCCCGGGCGGGGGCCTTCTGCCTCTTCGCCTCGCCCGAACTGCGCTACGACCGCCATGACACCGGGCAGCAGAAGGCGCTGGTCCGGGATGCCTTCGCGGGCCTCGGCTGGCTCGTGCCGCAGTTGCTCCGGAGCCTGGACGCCGCGCCCGAGCTGTACTTCGACTCGATCAGCCGCGCCGACGTCCCCAGCTGGTCCACCGGCCGGATCGCCCTGCTCGGCGACGCCGCCTGCGGTGCCACGATCGGCGGGATGGGCACCGGCACGGCCGTGGTGGCCGCCTACGTCCTCGCCGGTGAGCTGGCGCTGGCCCGTGGCGACCACCGGACCGCCTTCACCCGGTACGAGCGGCTGCTGCGCGGCTACGCCCGGGGCTGCCAGAAGGGCGGCGACCGCACCGGCCCCTTCCTGGCACCGCGCACCGGGGCCGGACTGCGGCTGCGCAACGGGCTGCTCAACCGGCGGTGGGTGCTGGACCGGATGCTGGAGCTCGGCAAGCAGGTCTCCAGCGTCGAACTGCCGGACTACGCGGCGCTCCTGGCGGGTGGTGCGGTCAGTGCGGCGGGCTGATCCGGTTGCCGTTGTCGAGCACGGCCTCGACCTGGACGACGCCCCGGGCGGGCCGCTCGATCGCCAGGGTGCGGTCCGGGGCGGGGCGGTCGGCCGACCAGTCCGAGCCCTTGACGGACAGTCGGGTGACCCGCCGACTGCCCGCCGCGAGCAGGTAGTCCGCGCCCTGCGGGGAGTGCCACCACGTCCAGGCCACGGTGTCCTGCTCGAAGTGGCTGCACGAGCGGCCCGGGCCGCCGCCGGTGCGCTGGGGCCCCCGGGCGGTCGGAAGCAGTACGGCGGTGGCCGCGCTGCCCTCGCCCGTCCAGCGGTCGGCGCGCAGACAGAACCAGGCGGCCGAGCCCCCGTTCTGCGGCAGCGACTGCACCGCGAACGCCCACAGGTTGAGCTGCTTGACGCCCGGTGTGCCGTCCGGCACCGCGCAGCCGGCCCGGGCCCAGGCCTGCAGCGCCTCGGGGGCGACCACCTCGCGCGGCTCGCGGGCGGGCTGGCCGCGGTCCGGCGGCGGGGTGTAGCTCAGGTGCGCCGGGAGGAGGCCGCCGACGTCGGCCAGCAGGAAGGCGTGCTTCTCTGCGATCACCGGGGAGGAGTGCAGTTGGAGCACGGTGGCGCCGCGGCAGTCCGCCGGGCCGCCGCCCGGCGCGGCCGCGGTGACCCCGCCGGGGTGGTCCAGCGGGCGGGCGGCGGCGTCGGGCTGGTCGATCCGGCGGGTCTCGGCGGTGTCCACCCAGGGCGCCAGCAGGTAGCGCAGGGCGGTGCCCTGACGGCTGAGCACCACCGCGCCCGCCGTGGTCGGGTCCGAGGCGTCGGCTCGGGCGAGGTCCAGCCCGCCGCCGGGCCTGTCGGCGAACCGGGCGATCCGGCGGCCGTCGTACAGCACCGCCACGCCCGTACCGTCCACCGTCCCGGCGAACAGCAACTGCGGTGAGGTGACGGGCGGGGCGGTGTCGGTGCCCGGTTCGGCACGGGTCCGCGGGCCCGGCTGCGACCAGGCGGCCAGGGCGCGGCCGAGCAGGGCGCCGTCCTCGCGCCGGTCGCCGCGCGCGGGCCAGGCGGTGAAGTCGACCCGCGCGGTGTGCTGCCAGGCGTCCGGCGCCACCCGGACCAGCCGGGCCGGGTCGGTCGGGCCGGGCCGGCCGCCGTCCGGCGCCACGGTGCTGCCCGCCGGAGTGGAACCGCCGCCCAGCACCGCCGCCGTCGTGGTCAGCCCGAGCACCCCGACCACCAGTGCGGCGGCGAGCGTACGGCGGCGGCGCAGCAGGTCGGTGGGCTGCACCCGGACGGAGCACGGGTCGAACGCGGGCGGTTCGGCCTCCGGCCCGGCCGGGACCTCGGCGGCGGCCGCGACCGCCTCCTCCGGCTGGGCCACCCCGGCCTCCCGCAGCACCTCCACCGCCTGCGGCCCGGTCAGCTCCTCCACCGCCAGGAGCGCGAACGCGGCCCGGGACGGGGCGTCGAGTGCGCCGAGCGCGTGGTCCAGCGCGGCGTCCTGCTCGCCGCCGGGCGGGGTGAACAGCCGCAGGCCCCAGACCCGGGGCGCCAGCAGCCGGGCGCCGGGCCGGGGCCGCAGTGCGGCGTGCAGCACCCGGCGGCGCAGGGCCGCGTACACCGGGTCGGTGGTGGCGGGCTCGGTCGGGGCGGCCTGGGCGACTGTGGGCCCGGCCACTGGGGGATCGGGGTGGCGGGTCCAGCGGAAGGGCAGGGCGCGCTGGACGGCGGCGTGGGCGGCGAGCACCCGGCTGTGCCGGTCCCGGTCGGCCGGCAGGGCGAGGTAGGCGAGCCGCACCAGCCTGCGGTAGTGGTGCACCAGCGCGGCCTCGGCCTCCGCCACCGGGCGCGCCCACGCACCCCGGCTCGCCGGTGGCTTCCCCGCCGTCCGTCCTGCCAACGGGCCCTCCCGGTGCTGTGCGTGCTGTCGTGGTGGACGGTCCAACGAGTCGATCATGTGATGGTTGCGCCGTCCGGGCGGGACGCCGGCGCGGCAGCGGCGGGCGGTCCGCGTCCCCGCTCCGTACCGCTGGTCCGTACCGCTGCTCCGGAGTGCGCTGGTGCGAGTGCCCGCCGAAGTCGTTCGTCGGAGGAATGTTCGCAGGTCAGGGCCGTTGGTCCCACCCATTCGGCCCCTTGGCCCCTGGCGATCCGCGCGGCCGGGCGCCATGCTGCCGGTACCGGCCGGGACGATCCGCATCCGGTCGGACCAACATCGTTGGACGAGGTGAACCGGCGTGCCGCATGCCACCGTCGAAACTGTGATGACCAGCCCCGTGGTCCGGATCGCACCCGAGACCGGATTCCGGGAGATCGTCGCGCTGCTGACCGAGTACGACATCACCGGGGTACCGGTGGTGGACCCGGACGGGCGGCCGCTCGGACTGGTGTCGGAGGCGGACCTGCTGCGCACCCTGGCCGCGCAGGAAGACCTCGGCAGTCTGCTGCCCCCGCCCGAATCGGCGCGGGCCGGGCAGGGCGGCGAGATCACGGCGGCGGACCTGATGACGGCCCAGCCGGTCTGCACCACGCCCGACAGCAGCGTGGTCGCGGCGGCCCGGCTGATGAGCCGGCACGGGCTGAAGCGGCTGCCGGTGCTGGACGAGGAGGGGCGGGTCGTCGGCATGGTGAGCCGGGGGGACCTGCTGCGGGTGTTCCTGCGCGAGGACCGGGTGATCCGGCGGGAGATCGTCGAGGAGGTGCTCGGCCGGATCGACGGGGTGAGCCCGGCGGAGATCGGGGTGGAGGTAGACCAGGGCCGGGTGGTGCTCAGCGGCACCGTGCCCGAGGCACACCTGGTGCCGATCGTGCTGAACCTGTGCCGCTCGGTGGACGGGGTGGTCTCGGTGACCGACCGGCTCCGGGCCGGAGGTGCCACGGCCTCGGTCGGCTGAGTGGTCGATCGTCGGCTCCGGTGTCGGCGCGGATCCGGTGTCCGCGCGGAGTCGGCGTCGGCGTTGTGTCGGGTGTCGGGTGTCGGGTGTCGGGTGTCGGGTGTCGCGTGTCGGCTCCGGCGTCGGCTCAGGATTGTCGTGGTCGTGTCGGCCCGGTTTGCATACTGCGGAGCGTATCGGGTAACTCACCCTGTGTGCCTGGCGGTTCGGACTGCCGGGACGCCGGAGCTTCGGGGAGGCGGCCGTGGCAGTCGTGTTCGACGCGGACTTCACTTCGACCAGGCAGTGGATCGCCGGGCGCAGCAGCGCGTACCCCCGGATGGGGCCGACCAACCGGAGCGACCACAAGCTCGACTACCTGAGCCACGAGTACTGCCCGGGCGGGGTGTTCAGCGCGGTCCGGCGGCGCACCGGCGGCCTCTGGACCTGCAACCTGCTGACCACCGAGGGCAGTCCGGAGGCCTTCCAGGTCCGCACCGGGGACGTGCTGTCGGCCCAGGTCACCCTGCCCACCGGGCTGGGTGCCTGGCCGGCGATCTGGACCTGGAGGGACGGCGGCAACGAGGTCGACGTCTTCGAGTACCACCCGGACAACCCGGACCTCCTGGAGATCTCCAACCACGTCCGCGGCGGCTTCCGGTACTGGCACGGCGGCGGCGTCGGGGTCGCCCCCGGCGCGAGCGTCGGCCTGCGGGTGGCGCTCGGCGCTCACTCGGTGGACTGGTACGTGGAGGACGAGCTGGTCTACGCGGACCTGCACGGGGTCGGGACCGGCTGGCACGCCTACCTGATCGTCAACCTGTCGGTGGCGGACGGGACGTACCACGACCGGCCGGCGTTCGACGGGCCGGACCGGCTGAGCTGGGTGTGCGAGAGCCTGACGGTCGAGCGCTGACCCGGCGGGGCGGGGTCACCGCTGTCGCTCCGCGTTCGGTCCGCGTTCGGTCTGTTCGGTCCGACAGCTGTGCTTTCGTTCCGGGCTCAGTCCGAGTTGGACCACACAGCAGTCCGGGGCCGTCCGGAGTGGCCACCGGCACCCAGGTCTAGTCGGCCTCGTGGATGCGGCCCCCGTCCAGCTCCAGGGCGTGCCGTGCGTCGGCCTCGCCCGTCCGAGGTCCTGTAGGGGACGCGTCCGACGATCCCGCGCAACCTCGCGCGCTCGTCCTCGGGGCAGGAGCGGTTCCAGGTGGCCGCGCCGGCGAACTCCTCCTCGAAGAGCCGACGCAGCGCGTCCAGTGTGGCGGGGTCGAACACCGGCACCAGGAAGCCCTCCGCCCGGCCCCGGCGGCACTCCTGGCCGCCGTACTGCTGCCGGTGGACGACACCGGTCGGGGCCGCGACGATCACGTGCAGCCACCCGCCCTCGGGCGGGCCGTCCTGGTCGAGGGTCACGAAGCGTCGGGGGAGCACGGGAGCAGTCTGGCCGACGGCCCGGCCGTCGGGTCAACGCCATTGCGCGGGGGTGTGCCGGTCAGAGGCGCGGCTAGGGCGCGAACGCGGCGGTGATCGGGCCGCCCGGGCCGGAGCGCTGGAACCAGACCGCCCGGCGGTGCGGGCCGATGTGCGCGGGGTCGGTGACGTACAGGTCGTCGCGCGGGGCGCGCTCGTTGCCGGGGGCCAGCGCGGCGTCCACCGCCTGGTCGGCGAGTTCGCGCAGCAGGGCGGTGACGGTGGCCTCGGCGGCGCTGGGGGCGATGGCGAGGGCGGCGAGTTCGCTCCAGAGCGCGGTGGAGAGGTAGGCGATCGGGGTGTGGCGGAGCGCGGGGTGGGGCCGGTGGTCGGTGTGGCGGCGGAGCAGGCCGTCCGCGACGAGCTGCTCGGGGGAGCGGTGGCCGTCGGGCGGATGGTGGTTCATAGGCGGAAACGCTACTCCGGTGGGCGGGGCCGCTTCGGCAGGAACGTTTTCTCAGGCTTTCTTCACGGCGCTTTGACCAGGTGCGGGCGCACGATGGTGGTAAGGCGCTGATCACCCCGGGCGGCGCGGCAGCTCGGGCCTCGTGGCGAGTGGGTCGCCACGGCGCCGCTCACCTCGGCGGGCCCGCTGGGCCGGAGGAGGAGGACCTGATGAGGCACTGGCATTGGCACGGTTACGGCCCCGGTCACGGACCGGGCGGCTGGGGCATCGCCGTGATGGTGATCATCTCGCTGCTCGTCCTGGCGGTGCTGGTGCTCCTGGCCGTCGCCCTGTTCCGGTACGTCTCCCGCTCGCGGCAGCCGATCCCGTACGGACCGGGCGCCTCCGGGGTGGCGGGTGGCGGGCCGCACGGGTGGGGGTCGCACGGCCCGACCCCGGAGCAGGTGCTCGCGGATCGGTTCGCGCGGGGCGAGATCGACGCGGAGGAGTACCGGCACCGGCTGGAGACCTTGCGCTCGCCGGGCGGCCAGGAGGGCCCGAGTGGCGGGGGAGGTCCGGGCGGTCCGACTGGCGCGGGTGGTCCGGACGGTCTCGGCGGCTGACCGACCGGGGGATCCGGGGATGGAGGGGCGGGGGAACGGGTGGGGCCCGCCGCACACGGGGTGCGGCGGGCCTCCCTGCCGGCGGGGCCGCCGGAGCGCGGGACTCGGGTCTGCCCGGCAGGATCCGCCGGACGGGCTCTGGCGGGGGCCTACTCGACGATCAGCTCGACCGAGATGTTGCCCCGGGTGGCGCGGGAGTACGGGCAGACCTCGTGGGCCTGCTTGACCAGCAGCTCGCCGGTCTCGCCCGCGAGCGACTCGGGCAGCTCCACCCGCAGCACGACGGACAGGCCGAAGCCGGCGCCGTCCTTGCCGATGGAGACCTCGGCGGTCACCGAGGCCTCGCCGGTGTCCACCCGGGCCTGCCGGCCGACCAGGCCGAGGGCGCTGGCGAAGCAGGCGGCGTAGCCGGCCGCGAACAGCTGCTCGGGGTTGGTGCCCTGACCGCTACCGCCGAGCGCGGGCGGCATCGCGAGGGCGAGGTCCAGCTGGCCGTCGGAGCTGACGGCGCGGCCCTCACGGCCGTTGGCGGTGGCGGCGGCGGTGTAGAGCGCGTCCATGGTGGGTCCCTTCGTGATGCGCGGTCCGTGGTGCGTGGAGGTGCGCGGAGGCATGTGGGGGTCGTGCTGCGTCGGCCGTGGCCGGCCCCTTGCGGTGGGCTCGGTCGGTGACCGCCCCATAATTAGAGCACACCATTCAATTGGGCACAACTGAATAGTGCGGCGATGGTCGGTACCATGGGGTCATGACCACGCTCCCCGGTATGGCGGACGAGGAACTGCTCCGCCTCGACCAGCAGATCTGCTTCTCGCTCAACGCGGCCTCGCGCGCCTTCGGTGGCGTCTACCGGGTCCTGCTCCGGGAGCTCGGGCTCACCTATCCGCAGTACCTGGTGATGCTGGTGCTCTGGGAGGACGGCGAACTGCCCGTCAAGCGGATCGGCGAGCGGCTGCGGCTCGACTCCGGCACCCTGTCCCCGCTGCTCAAGCGGCTGGAGGCGGCCGGATTGGTGCACCGTGTGCGCAGTCCCGAGGATGAGCGGTCGGTCACCGTCAGCCTCACCGTCGAGGGATCGGCGCTGCGCGGGCGGGCCGGCCAGGTGCCGCGCCGGCTGCTCGCGGCGACCGGACTGCCGGTCGAGGACCTGGCCGCGCTGCAGGTCCTGCTGGAGCGGGTGACCGTCGCGCTGGACTCGGCGGAGGTGGAGCCGGCGCCGTAGTCCCTGGGGCTGGCGTCGACCGTGGCGCGGGTGTCGCGAGGGCTGGCGTCGACCGTGGCGCGGGTGTCGCGAGGGCTGGCGTCGACCGTGGCGCGGGTGTCGCGAGGGCTGGCGTCGACCGTGGCGAAGGCATCGTCCGGCTTGTCAAGCCGACCTCCGGGCCGAGTGTGATCTGGGTCACGTCCGGGCTGGTGGGCGGTGATCCGCGTGCCCAAAGGAGCAGGTCAGCGGCACTGTTCGAAAATGAACGTAAACGTTCCCAAATGTCCGCCCGATCCGGTCGACAACCCGCACCTCCCGAACGGTTACAGCACGAGCCCCCCGAGGGGGCCGTCGGCGTGCCACCCGGGTGGGCCGGCCAGCTGACTCAGGAAGGGGGCGCGTGTGAACACTCCCGGGCCGGGCGGGGAGCGGAGCTTGCGAGCGGACCCGCTCGACGACCTGCCGAACGACTTCGAGGCGTTCTTCACCCGCGAGAACACCGGCTACCTCCGCTACGCCCAGCAGCGCCTGCGCCACCGCGAGGACGCCCAGGACGCCGTTCAGAACGCCGGCACCACCCTCTACAAGAACTGGCGCCGGGCCCTGGCCAGCCAGGACCCGCAGGCCTTCGCGTTCAAGATCGTCAAGGATGCGGTGGTCGACGTCCTGCGCGAGCGCCGGCGCGCCGAACGCAAACGGCTGCGGGTGATCGCCCAGCGCCGCCCCGACACCAGCCAGGACGAGCTGGAGGAACTCGCCGAACTGGACGCCCTGGACTGGGCGATGGACGAACTCGCGCGCGCCGCGCCGGTCCAGGCCGATGTCGTCCGGCTGCGTCAGGCGGGCCTGTCCTACCACGACATCGGCCGCTCGCTCGGCATCGCGCACACCACCGCCCGCACCTACTACAGCCTGGGGCGGCGGCACCTGGAGTACCTGCTGGAGCACCCGGACGACGGGCAGGCGACATGAAGGTCACCGGGCTGCTGCGCGCCCACACCGCCGAGCTGGACCAGGAGTTCCGTGACCACGACCCGGTGGCCTTCACCCGCCGGCTGGCCGAACGGCTGGCCGCCGCCCGCCGGACCACCCCCACCGGGCGCGAGCGACCCGCCCGCCCACCTGCCGTCGCCCGGCCGCCGCACGCCCCGGCGGCCTGGGACCATTCAGGCACCGCCGGACGGTCCGAACTGCGTCGCGACCTGCGGCACCTGTGCGCCGGGGTGGCGGGCGCGGTGGAACCGGGGGAGCTGGCCCTGGACCTCGAACTCGCCGAGAAGGCCGCGTTCCGCACCCTCGGCTGCCTGCTCTACGGCATGGGCCGCACCGCGGACGGGGTCTTCTGGTGGCGGATCGCCGTCCAGTACGGCGACCAGCTGGCCGTCCACTGCCTGGCGGTCCACTACGCCGCCGAGGGCGAACGGCGTGACGCCGCCCGTTGGGCCGCCGAGGCCGAGGACCTCAGCGACCCGGGGCGGCTGCCGCAACTCGCCCCGGAGGCCCGGCCGGGCTGCGCCGCCGAGCTGGCCCGACTGCTGGCGGAGCGCTACGACGGCGAGATTCTGCTGACCCTGCGGGGCGTCGTGGCGGCACCGTCGGTGGCGGACGAGGGGCGGCTGGGCGTGCGCGCGGTGCGGGGGCGGGGGGTGGTGCGGATCCGGTGACGGGGCTGGTGTGGTGGTGGGCCGGGTGCGGTGACCGGGTGGATCCGGTGACGGGTTCGGTGCTCTGGGCCAGGCGGATCGGCGGGTACTGGTCAGCTGAGTCCGGAGACGGCGCTGCCGAGGTAGTCGGCGCCGAGCACGATCGGGACGGCGGTCATGATCGCCGCGTGGTGCGCCGCCATCCAGGCGCGCCACTCGCCGAGGGCGTGGACCGAGCGGTCGGCACCGCGGAACTGGACGGTGAGCGGGACGATGGTGCCCAGCGAGCCGATCAGTACCAGCAGGGCGGCGGCCCCTGCCCGGGCTCCGGCGCCGGAGGGGGTGGCGGCGATCGAGGCGGCGCCACCGAGGGCCGGGATCAGGGTGGTGGGGCGGGACCAGACCAGGGCCGCGGCGAGGGCGGCGGACCGGGTCGGGGTGAGGCGATCGATCCCCAGCAGCCAGGTCGGTGGCGCGGTGACGTGCCCTGGCCGCGGGCGGTTGCGCCACTGCTGGGCCGCGAGGACGAGCAGGGCGATGCCCAGGGCGAGCTTCAGCCAGGACGACCAGGTCGGTCTGCCGCCGTCCGGGCTCAGCGCGCGCCCGGCCGCCACCACGAGCGCCACGACCGCCGCCAGGCCGAGCACCCAGCCGGCCGCGAACGCCGATCCGTTGGCCCGACCGCGCGGTGAGGCGAGGATCAGCAGCACGGCGATCAGCGGCAGCGGACTGAGCCCGACCGCCACCGCCGAGGCCAGCATCGGACCGATCGCCTCACCCATCCGCCTCACCCATCCGCGGACCTGCCTTCCCGTCCCCGGGCGCCGTCCGCCATTCAGCTACCGTCGGCGGCGGGGCGCACGGCCGGTACGGCCGTTCGGGTGAGGTCGAGCCGGTGGCGGGGCGATGTCCGGCGTGACGGCCGGGGGCCGCCGCACCGGTGTGGTGTGACGGTCCCCGCGACGGACCGGGTCGGCCGGTGCCCCGGTCCGTCGGTGCCCGGTCAGTCGGTGCCGGACTCGATCGCCGCGTGGTCGAGCGGGGTCGACCGGTTCTCGTCGCCGGTGCCGGCGGCGATCGGCGCCGCGCCGCCCGGGGCGAGCTCGCCGATCAGGCCGCTCCACTGCGCCAGCTGGCCATGACCCGCGTACTGCTCCAGTTTGCTGCGGGAGTCGGCGATGTCCAGGTTGCGCATGGTCAGCTGGCCGATCCGGTCGTCCGGGACGAAGGCGGCGTCGACGCTGCGCTCCATCGACAGCTTCTCCGGGTGGTAGCTGAAGTTCGGACCCTGGGTGTCGATCACCGAGTAGTCCTGGCCACGCCGCAGCCGCAGGGTCACGCTGCCGGTGACGGCCTGGCCGACCCACTTCTGCAGGCTGTCGCGGAGCATCAGCGCCTGCGGGTCGAACCAGCGGCCCTCGTACATCAGGCGGCCGAGGCGCCGACCCTGGGTGTGGTAGGTGGCGATGGTGTCCTCGTTGTGGATCGCGTTCAGGAGGCGCTCGTAAGCGATGTGCAGCAGCGCCATGCCCGGGGCCTCGTAGATGCCGCGGCTCTTGGCCTCGATGATCCGGTTCTCGATCTGGTCTGACATGCCCAGACCGTGCCGGCCGCCGATCTGGTTGGCCTCGTGCACCAGCTCCACGGCGGTGTCGAACTCACGGCCGTTGATCCGGACCGGACGGCCGAACTCGAAGTCGACGGTGACGTCCTCGGTCCGGATCTCGACGGACGGGTCCCAGAAGGCGACGCCCATGATCGGGGCGACGATCTCCATCGAGGTGTCCAGGTACTCCAGCCGCTTGGCCTCGTGGGTGGCGCCCCAGATGTTGGCGTCGGTGGAGTAAGCCTTCTCGGCGGAGTCCCGGTAGGGCAGGTCGCGCTCGGCCAGCCACTCGGACATCTCCTTGCGGCCGCCGAGCTGGTCGACGAAGTCCTGGTCCAGCCACGGCTTGTAGATCCGCAGGTTGGGGTTGGCAAGCAGACCGTAGCGGTAGAACCGCTCGATGTCGTTGCCCTTGTAGGTGGAACCGTCGCCCCAGATGGAGACGCCGTCCTCCTGCATGGCCCGGACCAGCAGCGTGCCGGTCACGGCGCGGCCGAGCGGGGTGGTGTTGAAGTAGGTCTGCCCGGCGGAGCGGATGTGGAAGGCGCCGCAGGCCAGGGCGGCCAGGCCCTCCTCGACCAGCGGGGCCCGGCAGTCGATCAGGCGGGCCTGCTCGGCGCCGTAGGCACGGCCACGGGCCGGGACATCGGCGAGGTTCGGCTCGTCGTACTGGCCGATGTCGGCCGTGTAGGCGTAGGGGACGGCACCGTGCTCGCGCATCCACGCGACCGCGACGGAGGTGTCCAACCCACCCGAGAATGCGATGCCGATCCGTTCACCGACCGGCAGCTTGCTCAAGACCTTCGACATGCATGCACCCTTGACCCACCCGCGGTGCGGGCTCCTGATTTAGCGACGTGTGAGGGGATTCGGCCTGATTGATCCGATGCCCGCACTCTGGCATAGATTTGCAGAGTACCGCAAGAGCATACGGACGCGTCGGTCGGGGTGGCTGCTCCTGTGGGTGGGTCCCCCTGGCCGCTCCGGGCATCAACTCCGTTGGATGGGGAGGCGTTTGGTGGCCTTGACGGGTTGCTCGGGCCGCGCGGGTCGGGGACTGGCGGGGAGCTGCAGGAAGCGGCGGGGAAAACGACGGGCCGGGCTCCCGAGGGGAGTCCGGCCCTGCAGTGGTGGCGGGGGTGCGAGGTCAGGCCTTGCGGCCGACGCCCGCGTACATCCAGCGGGTGGAGCCCGCGGTCGGGCCGTCCGGGCGCCAGAGCGGGACGAAGTCCACACCCGGTTCCAGCAGCTCCCAGCCCGTGAGGAAGGCCTCCACCTCGGAGCGGCCGCGGAGCCGGATGCGCGAGTCGGTGTCGTCCCAGGTCTTCACGACCTCGGCGGCCCGCTGCGGATTGCCCTCGGCGGTGCTGTGCGAGAGCAGCAGGAAACTGCCCGGGGCGAGCCGACGGTGGACCGCCTGGACGGCTGCGGCGGCCTGGGCGTCGTCGACGAAGTGCAGGACGGCCACCAGCATGACGGCGACCGGCTGGGAGAGGTCGATCAGCTCGCGCAGCGCGGGCCGGTCGAGCAGTTCGTCGAGATCGCGCAGATCGCCAGTCAGCACGGTGGTGGAGTCGTTGCTCGCGAGCAGCGCCCGGCCGTGGGCGAGCACGATCGGGTCGTTGTCGATGTAGACCACCCGGGAGTCCGGGGCCAGCTCCTGCGCGACCTCGTGCACATTGCCCCGGGCGGGCAGACCGGAGCCGATGTCGATGAACTGGCGGACGCCGGCCTCGACGCAGAGCCGGACGGCCCGGCGCAGGAAGGCGCGGTTCTCGCGGGCGGCCTGCGGGATGTCGGGCGCGGCGGCGATCGCGTGCTCTGCGGCCGCCCGGTCCGGCGGGAAGTTGTCCTTGCCGCCCAGCCAGTAGTCGTAGATCCGGGCCGGGTGGGGGCGGTGGGTCTGCAGCATCACCGGGTCCACGAAGCCCGCCGGGTCGGTCACGTCCGTGGTGTTCGTGGCGTTGTCGAACTCGGGCATCGGGTCCCCTCCGTTTGGCCTGATCAACTGTCATCAGAAGCTGGCAGCCAGCCGGTTGATCGGTTCTGCATCGTACCCGGCCCACTTGGAAGGACGATCAGCGCCCCGGGGCGGGTTCACCACGGGGGTCACCGGTGTCGGCGGAGGCCCGGGCGCGCAGCCAGGGCATCCGGGCGGCGAGGACGCCGAGGCCGAGGGCCACCAGGTGTCCGGCGTCGGCCAGTTGCTGGTCCGACGCCCAGGCGCCGGCCAGTGCGAGGGCCAGGGCCGGCAGACCGTACCGGCGCAGCGCGCGCGGGCCCAGGGCGAGCAGGCAGCCGACGGTGGCGACCAGCCCGTAGCTGATCCCCACGTCCCTCGCGCGGGAGAGCGCGCCCGGGATGCGGGCGGTCAGCATCACCCACATCGCCCCCTCGGTGAGCAGGGTGGCGCCGAGGTGACCGAGGACGAACACCGCGCCCGCGCGGGCCGGGCCCCAGCGCCACTCGGCCAGGCCCAGGGCGACGGCGACGGCCGCGATGCCGACCCACGCCGGGACGCCGTCGACCACCAGGCCGCTGGTGAACAGCGTCCACCACTTGCCCACCTCCATGTGGTGGACGTTGCTGCTGTTGTGCCGGACGAACCGGGCCCGCGCGGCATGGCTCTCGTTGGCGAGCCAGGAGGCGGTGAGGGTCAGCAGGACGACGTAGACGGAGGTGAGGCGCAGCCGGAGGGCGGTTCTGCGGGCCGTCGAGCGGAGGGCGGCCGTTCTGGACGCCGCTCGCGGGGCGGTGGCGGGGTCGGTCGGTTTCGTCGTCCCGAGGCGGTCCGTCATCGTGCCTGGCGCCCTTGCTGTGCGGTATCCGGTGCCGGCGGCTCCACGGGCAGCCGGAGAGCCAGCCTACGGCAGTCGGGGGTGCCCGTCCGCCGACGGTCCCCGGACGGGTGACGGCGGTGACGCCCGTGACGCCAGTGGGGCCCGTGCGGCCCGTGGAGCCCGAGCGGTCGGCAAGCGGCTCGCAGGCGGCCTGCGGGCGGTCGTCGGGCGGGATCACCCGAATGGGCCGCCGCGGCGGCGGGCGGGGGCCCGGCCGGGCGAGGGTGAGGGGGACCGTCGAGGAGGCGTCGATGACCGGCAGCTCCACCGGGGTGCGGCAGGCGCGCCGGGGGCCCTGGTGGGCGCGCGCGGCTCGGGCGGTGTGGCGGTACATCCGGCGCGCTCCCGGCACCTACATCTGGCTGGCGATCCTGCTGGTCACCACCCAGGTGATCCGGCACGTCGACCCGGTGACCGCGGACCGGATCCTGGAGCGGCGCTCCACCAACCTCCACCATCTGCAGGTCTCGCCGGTCCGGGTGCTGGCGACCAGCGCGCTGTGGATCGCCGGCGGCGGCTGGCTCGGCTACTTCGTGCTGTACAACCTGTTCCACGTGCCCGCCGAGCGCTGGCTGGGCACACTGCGCTGGCTCTCGGTCGCGGTGCTGGCGCACGTCGGTGCGACGTACCTCAGCGAGGGCGTCCTCGGCTGGGCGATCCACCGCGGCATCGCCGCGCCGAAGGCCGTCTACACGCTGGACTACGGCGTCAGCTACGCGCTCGCCGGGGTGGTCGCGGTGCTCACCTACCTCATCGTGCGGCCCTGGCGGTACCTGTACCTGGTGGGGGTGCTGGCCGTGTACGTCTACGGCGTCCACCACAGCCGGGACTACACCAGCATCGGCCACCTCAGCGCGGCGCTGATCGGGCTCGCCTGCTACCCGATCGCCCGGGACCGACCGGGCTCCTTCGACCCGGTCGCCTTCGTGCGGGCGGTCGGGCGGCGGTTGCGCGGGAGGCTGCGCGAGCGGTGAGGGGCGAGCGGTGAGGGGCGAGCGGTGATGGGCGAACGGTGATCGTGCGCCGTGCTCGACACTCGGCCGACGCGGTGTGGCAGCACCGGGCATTCGCTGAATGCCAACTGTTCGACAGTGTATGGCTCTTAACCGTCCTTTACCGAACGGGCCTTCCCTCCGACGGGCACACCCACCAGGCTTACTCCCTGCTTCGCCGGGACCGTGCGACCGCGCGGCCGGCCTCAGGGGAGGACCGCACTCGTGCCCATCAGGCAACATCGACGGCTGCTGCTCAGCGCTGTCACGCTCACCGCCCTCGGACTGACCACCACCCAGGCACTCGCCGCGCCGTCGACGTCGCCCACGGCGCAGCCCTGGCAGGTGCGGCACCAGGCGGACATCGGGAAGCAGCACGCCGCGAAGACCAAGAAGGCCACCGCCCTCTCGACCTTCAGCCCCAAGGCCGACTCGGAGGCCGGGGACGGCGGCGACGAGGCGGAGAACTCCGCGGAGGGCGTCGCCCAGTACACGGAGGCGCGCACCGCCCCCGGTGTCGTGGCGCCGGGCGCGTACAGCGCGGCCTGGGCGCAGCTGCAGTCGATGCCGCGCGCCGGCGGAAACTGGAAGCACGTCACCGACAAGCCGTACAACTCCGACGACCCGCGCTACCGGGACGTCAACTCCAACTCCAGCGGCGGCGCCGGCCTGGTGACCGGCCGGATCACCGGCATCGCGGCCGACAGCAACGGCTATGTGTACGCGGGCGGCGCCGACGGCGGGGTGTTCCGCTCCCGTACCGGTGGCGGCCAGTGGGAGCCGATCGCGGACAAGCTGCCGACCCTGTCCACGGGCACGCTAAACCTGGACGAGGGCGGCCGGCTCTGGTACGCCACCGGTGAGTCCAACACCGGGGCCACCTCCTATGTGGGCACGGGCGTGTACGTGCTGTCCGATCCGCAGCACGGGAAGTTCCAGCCCGGCGACCGGGTGGGCGGGGCGGAGCTGGAGTCGACCATCATCCACGCGCTGCGCTTCGGCGGCGGTAAGGTCTGGGCGGCCACCAGCCGGGGTGTGTGGAGCCACTCGACCTCCGACCTGTCGGGCCCGTGGACGCTGGAGTTCGCGCCCAACCCGGACTACCTGCCGGGTGGCTCCATGGCCAAGGACCCGAGCGCGCCGTACAAGAACATCGCCAATGACATCGCCATCGACCCCAAGGACCCGTCCAAGGTCATCCTGGCGGTCGGCTGGCGCGGCGGTGACACCTACAACGGCTTCTACAGCAAGGCCGCCGACGGCAGTTGGCAGCGCGTCGCCTCGATGGGCGACCTCCCGGCGGACGCTGCGAACGTCGGCAACGTGACCTTCGCGCGCTCGGCCGACGGTTCGCGCTACTACGCGATCGACCAGTCTCCGGACGTCATGGCGCACAACCCGGACACCGGCCTCAAGGGCATCTACGTCTCCAAGTCCGGCTCCCCGTACGGCCCGTGGACGCTCATCGCGGACAAGGACAAACTGAAGGGATCGGGCTCCGCGCTCCAGGACGCGGGATACCAGCCCGGTATCCAGGCCTGGTACAACCAGTCCCTCCAGGTCGACCCGGCCAACCCCGACCACGTCTACGCGGGTCTGGAGGAGGTCTTCGAGACCACCGACGGCGGCAGCAACTGGGCGACCGTCGGGCCGTACTGGAACAACGGCTTCCCGTGCTGGAGCATCGACCCGAGCAAGCAGACCGGTGACTGCTCGCCCACCACCCACTCCGACCAGCACGCCGTCGCCTTCGGCAGCTACCAGGGCAAGGTGAACGTCTACGTCGGCAACGACGGCGGCATCTACCGGCGCCCCGGCAAGGGGCAGTTGGACGCCTGGGGCCACGGCAAGGACTGGACGCCGCTCAACGACGGCACCATCGACACCCTCCAGTACTACTCGGTCGGCATCGGCAAGGACCCGGCGGACCGCTCCGGCAAGGGCGTCATCGTCACCGGCGGCCTCCAGGACAACGGCCAGTCGATCCTGCGCGCCCACGACAAGGTGATGGGCTCCAACTTCGGCGGCGACGGCGCGGACACCCTGGTCGACCCGGCCAACGGCTGCAACATCGCCGAGGAGTACGTCTACCTGGACATGTGGGTCACCCAGAACTGCGCGGTGAACGACGGCAGCTGGACGAAGGACCCGAGCAAGGCCACGTCCTTCGAGATCGCCCCGCCGGACAAGGACACCAGCGCCGCCCGCTTCATCGCGCCGCTCACCAGTGACCCCAAGGACAGCAACACCTGGATCGCGGGCGGTCAGCACGTCTGGGTGCAGCACAAGGGGTACGCGATCCGCAGCGGCAGCGAGTGGACCAGCGCGTACGACCTGGGCGCCGGGCACGTCGCCACGGCCGTCGCCACCGTCAACGGCACGGTGTACGCGGGCTGGTGCGGCCCGTGCAACAACCAGGGGTTCAGCCGCGGCATCGCGGTCGGCAACATCGACGGCACCGGTTGGCACCAGCTGAGCCTGCCCGTAGACGGCACCCTGCCGAACCGCTACATCTCCTCCTTCGCGGTGGACGAGAAGGACGCCCGGCACGTCCTCGTCGCCTTCAACGGGTTCTCCCGGACCTGGACCGAGGGCCCCGGCGCGGGCATCGGCCACCTCTTCGAGACCCGTGACGGCGGCGCGACCTGGACCGATGTGTCGGCGAACCTGCCCGACGTCCCGGCGACCTCGGTGAAGATCCTGCCCGGCGGCGGCCTCGCCCTCGGCACCGATCTCGCCGCCTTCTACCGCGCACCGGGCGAGAGCCGGTTCTCGGTGCTCGGCCGCAACCTGCCCACCACCGCGGTGCAGCAGCTCAGGACCGGCCCCGACGGCCGCCTCTACGCCGCCACCTTCGGGCGCGGCATCTGGTCGATCGACCCGCACGCGCTGTCCCAGGACGACAACAGCCAGGGTGACAACAACAGCCAGGGTGACGACAGCCAGGGCTGATCGTCCCGCTTCGTTTCCGGTGCCCGGCCCGCTCGGCACGAGCGGGCCGGGCACCGGCGCGTCCGGCCGGCGTCCGGTGCCGCGGGTGGGCGCAGTGGATGGATGCGGTAGGTGGGCGCGCGGCGAGGCCGGCTATTGGCCGACGCGCTGGGCCAGGCAGAGGATGTTGCCCTCGCTGTCCTTGAACCAGGCAGCGCGCATCCCCTCGCCCTCGGCCACGCCGTTGACCGTCTTGAGGCCGGGGAAGTCGTACTCCTCGAAGGTGATGCCGCGCTCACCCAGGGCGGACATCTCACCGTCGAGGTCGGCGACCTTGAAACTGGCGAGGGTGTGGGCGGCCTGTCCACCACTGGGGGTGCGGTAGACGGTGAACTGGGTCGCGCCGCATTCGCAGGTCAGTTCCTCCTCACCCTCCTCTACGAGCTTGAGGCCGAGGGTGCCGGTGTAGAAGGCCTTGGCGCGGGCGAGATCGGTGGCGGGGATGACCGCTTGCAGCGGTCCGTCTCCAAGCATGGTGTTTCGCCTCCTCTCGGTTACCAGGCTAGGGAGGTAGGGAGCCCGTCGCTCGGCGGGCGGGGACCGCTCCGGGCCGTGGGCGGCCGATCACGCCGAGGAGTTCAGGCAGGGACACGATGCAGTTGTCAAGGAGCGGTCAGTAGGCGGCCGGTCGGCGCGGGGGCCGGCAGGCTGCGGGTCGTATACCGTCCGTCATGGCGGGCCTCCTTCCTGAACGTCCTTGTGCTGCCGAGTGGTTCGTACGCTGTCACCCGGCGTGGTCGGTTCGCAACCGATTTATCACCCTCCTGTCGGCCAGGCCTCCGGGACCCGCTCCAGGACGCCGGCGCCGAACAGCTCGTACAGCGGCAGGGTCTCCAGGTGGACGTAGCCGATGTGGCAGTCGCACACCGACGACGGGCAGGCGCGTGGCCGCAGTTGAGCCCGGTAGCTGCCGTCGTAGAGGTTGCCGAGGACGTCCCGGACGAAGTGGCAGCGGCGCACCGTGCCGTCGCCGTCCACCGACAACACCGACTCGCCCGTGCGGCAGGGCAGCCCGGCGCTCGGGTGGGCGTGCCGGCTGTAGCCGAAGTGCGGGTCCAGGGACGTCCACTGGTCGGCCTCTGTGTCGGTGTAGTTGCGCCCCTCGGCCGCGTTGACCCACAGGTACACCTCGGGCGTGAGCGCCGCGCGCAGCCGCCGGGCCTCGGCGAGGTGCTCCGGCTGCCCGACCACGCCCACGCTGTAGCGCACCCGGAGCGCGTCCAGCTCGCGGCACTTGGCGAGGAAGCGGTCGTGCCGGACCTGGCCCGGGTGGTAGGTGACCCAGAGGGCGAGGGCCGTGCGGTCGGCCTCGGCGAGCCACTCGGTGCGGCAGCTGAGGTTGGTCTGGATCGCGACCCGGCGCACGTGCGGGAGCCGGCTCAGCTCGACCAGCGCGCGGCGGTACCAGGAGCGCACCAGGCCCTCACCCCAGGGGGTGAACAGCAGCGAAAGGGTATCGCCGCTGCCCGCGCGGGAAGCGGCCCAGGTGGTGAAGCGTTCCAGCGCCGCTCGGTCGGCCCGCAGTTGATCGGGGGTGTCGCGGCGCTTGGCGAACGGGCAGTAGGGGCAGTCGTAGTCGCAGGAGGAGAGCGGCCCGCGGTAGAGCAGGGTGAGGTCCCGGGGCTGCGCGTCGTCGTCGCCCCCGGCGGCGGGCGCGGCCGAGGGCATGCCGAGGAAGGTCATTTCGCCTCGTAGGCCGCCATCAGAGCCCGGACCTCGGGCGAGAAGAGCAGCGGGCCCACCGCGTCCGAGTGCGCCAGCCCATCCGGGGTGAGCCTCAAGTGCTCCGGATCGTCGGTGAGCCAGCCGCGCTCGGCGAACCCGGCCAGCTCCGCCCCGAAGTCCTCGCCCGGCGAACCGCCGAAGCGGGCGCGGTAGTCGGCCAGCGGCATGCCCTCGGCCTGCAGCAGCGACTGCACCAGGTGGCGGCGGCGCGGCTCCGCACCACCCATCCAGTGGCCCACCTCGGCGCGGTGGAAGTCCTCGGTGGCGACGTAGTCGTCGATGATGCCGCGCACCTCGGAGGCGTTCACCGCGTAGTCGAAGGAGTAGTGCAGCCGCGAGGTGTAGGAGCGGGCGCCGCAACCCAGGCCGACCATGCCGTCGGTCTGGCAGGCGTACTCGCTCGCGCCGGCCTGCGGGGAGGCCGCGCGGCGGAACATCCGCATCGACACCTGCTCGTAGCCGTTGGCCAGCAGGTGGTCCCGGCCGGCGCGGTAGAGCGCGAGCCGGCGGGCGTCCCAGGCGGCGGCACTCTCCTGCTCGCCGAGGCGGGCCAGGCCGGTGAGTGGGCGCACGTACAGCGGGTAGAGGTACAGCTCCTCGGGGTGCCAGTGCAGGGCGGCGTCCAGCGAGCGCAGCCAACTCGTCTCGGTCTGGCCGGCTATGCCGTAGATGAGGTCGATGTTCAGCACCGGGATGCCGGCGGCGCGGATCCGGCCCAGGGCGGCCTCCGCCTCGGCCCGCTTCTGCGGGCGGACGGCCGAGCGGGCCTCGGTGTCGTCGAAGGACTGCACGCCCATGCTCAGCCGGGTGGTGCCCCGGGCGGCCAGTACCTCCAGCCGGTCGGCGGTCGCGGTGGCGGGCGAGGCCTCCACCGACAGCGGCACCGCCCGGAGGTCGACACCCATCCGCTGCTCGGCGATGTCGCACAGCCGCTCCAGCTCGGCGGCCGTCAGGTAGGTGGGGGTTCCGCCGCCGAACGCGGCCAGCGCGAACCGGGCGCCCTCGTCGAGCGCCGAACGCACGGCGACGGCCTGGCGCTCCAGGGCGTCCAGGTAGGCGGTGGTCAGGCCCTCGGGGCTGCCGATCCGGGTGAACAGGTTGCAGAAGCCGCAGCGGACCTCGCAGAACGGGATGTGCAGGTACAGCGAGAGGGCGTGCTGCGGCTCTCCGCTCCACAGCTCGCTCAGCGGCGGGCGCTCGGGCAGCGGGCGGTAGGCCGTCTTGTGCGGGTAGGCGTAGACGTACGACTGGTACGGCGAGTCGGGGAGCGGGGGTGCGGCGGTCATCGACGCTCCTCAGCGGTGGCGGCGGCGGTGGCGGTGGCGGCGGTGCCGGTGGGCCGGGTGGGGATGGTGAAGTGGGCGTACGGGACCGTCCAGACCACCTCGTGGCCGATCCGGTGCCCGGTGTAGCCGTCCTCGCCGTACGCCGTGCCGTGGTCGGAGCAGACGATGGCGAAGCAGGGGCGTCGGGCGCTCATCGCCGCGAACAGGCGGTCGATGTGGGCGTCCACGTACTCCAGCGCGGCGGCGTGGCTGGCCCGGGAGTCACCGTGCTCACGGGTGGCGCCGGGCAGGTGGAACCAGTTGGGCTGGTGCAGCGCCGAGACGTTCAGGAACAGGAACAGCGGCTGCTCGGCGGGCTGTTCGGCGGCGACCCGCTCGGCCCGGGCGACCTGCTCCTCGAAGGACGTCGGGGAGGCCACACCCAGCTCCGGTGCCCAGTGGCTCTCCTGGAACAGGCCGGGCAACACGGAGCCGAGCGGGCCCTGCTTGTTGAAAAAGCCGACGCCTCCGATGCAGACCGTTCGGTACCCGGCCGCGCCCAGGGCGGTCGGCAGGTCGGGCGCGTCGAAGACCCAGGTCCGGGTGGCCGTGCTCTCCGAACCGGCGAAGCGGGCGGCGAACAGCCGGGGGTGGGGGCCGCCGGGCGAGGCGGGGGTGGGCAGGAAACCGGCCATGATCGCCTGGTGGGAGGCGTAGGTGAAGCTACCGGGCGCGTGCCGGCGCTCCCAGCGGCCGCCGGGGAGGAAGGCGGCCAGGTGTGGGATGCGGCCGGCCGAGGCCAGCTCCTCGGCGACGTCGAAGCGCAGCGTGTCGAGGGTGACGAGCAGCAGGTCGTGGCTGCCCACCACCGCGTTCATGTCGGGGTTCGGGTCGGGCTCGGGGGTGGCCGGTTCGGGCGTGGGCTGGTGGCTCATCGGGTGGGTTCCAGGATCTGGTGGTGCGTCGGGACGGGGGAGCGGTCGGTGCGGACGGCCTGGTCGGCGAGGTCGGTGTGCCGGGTGAGGGCGGCGAGTTGGGCGCCGTAGGTGTCGAGGCCCTCGGCCGGGCCGCCGGGCAGGCCGGTGAGGTTGGGCAGCAGGTCGCCGAAGGCGTTCACCTCGCCGACCAGGGCGCGGCGCCAGCCGGCCGTGGGCAGGACGTCCACGCCGACCATCGGCGAGCCGGGGAAGCAGGCCGCCGCCCGCTCGGCCGTCTCCAGCAGGGCCGGCCAGGCCGGGCCGGCCGCCTCCCGGGCCTGGTCGAGACTGCCCCGGGCGCCGCCGAGGTGCAGGTTGGTCATCGGCTGGGCGCTGGTGCGCACCACCGCGTGGGTGGCCCGGCCCGCGACCACCACGACGCGGAGGTCCGCCGAGCGGCCGGACTGCGAGGACTTGGGGATCCACTGCTCGACGTGCACCCCGTCCGGCGCCAGGCGGTCGACGATCGCGGCCACCTCGCGCTCGTCGCGGTAGCGGCGCACCCGCAGCGAGTTGTGCAGCCGGCCGTCGGCCAGCTCGACCGAGGTGGTGGCCAGCAGTTGCCCGCGCGGGCCGAATTCCAGCGCGATCACCCCGGAGGCGGAGGAACCGTGCGCGGGCTTGACGAAGACCCGGCGCAGACCGGCTCCGGCGAGCCGCCCGCGCAACTGGTCCCAGTCGCGGACCTCGCCGCCGAGCGCCCGGGGCACCGGCACCCCGGCCACGGCCAGCAGCGCGTGCGCCCGGCGCTTGTCGAACATCTCGGCGATCTCCTCCGGTTCGCCGAGCAGCCGCACGCCCGGGTGCGCGGCCAACCCGCGCAGGGCGGCCAGCACCCCCGCGTACCAGGCGGCCGTGCCCTCGACCCTGGTCGGCGCGTAGCCGGAGCCGAGCGCCGGACCGCGCAGCAACTCGTCGACCAGGGGCTCCTCACCCGGGGACTCGATGCGCAGCAGGGTGCCCTCGGGCAGCCGGTACCCGCCGCGCAGCACGTCCAGCCAGGGCAGGACCGCGGGCTCGGGCAGGCCGGCGGCCCGGGCCGCGGCGGCGAACAGCGTCACCCGCCGGTGCCCCGGGTTGCCGAGGACGGTCAACCGCCGTGTCATCGCGCCGCCACCGCCTACTCGGCGACCGCGACGTAGCGGTCCGCGTCGTCCTCGCCGGCGTCCTCCGCCTCGGTGAGGTCGAGCTCGACCCCGGGCAGGGACTCCCGCAGACGCTGCTGCATCTCCTCCGAGAGGTAGTGGTGGTGCAGGTCGAGCGAGCGCAGGTGGGTGAGCGGCTGGCCCTCCAGGAGGGCGGTCGCGCCCGCGTCGGAGAGCACGCCCATGGACAGGTCGAGCGACTCCAGCCGGGCGACCACTGGTGCGTGGGCCAGCGCGGCCGCGATCTCGTCCTGGAACTCGCTGTTCTGCAGGCCCAGGTGGCGCAGCTCCGGCAGGCGCGAGCCGTCCAGGAAGGGTCCGAGGTCGTCGAGCGTGGCGTCACCGCCGTACTCGTCCACCCCGAGCCACAGCTCCAGCCGCCGCAGGGCGGGCAGTTCGGAGCCGGCCACCGCGCGCACCACGGTGGCCGGCATGCCGCCGGACTCGAAGCGCAGGGACGACAGCCGCTCGTGCTGCACCGGCAGCAGGCAGAGGTCCGTGCTGCCGCGCACGGCCAGCGAGGTCAGCCCGGGGAAGGCGGTCAGCAGCGGGGTGACGTCGCCCATCTCCAGCCAGGAGATCTCGCACTCGTCGAAGGTGACGTCGCCGAGGAACAGTGCCTCCAGGGCGGGCAGCCGGTCGGCCTCGGCGGCCATCGCCTCGACCACGGCCCGCACGGACGAGTAGCCGCCCTGCCACCAGGGGCCGATCACCACGGCGCGGATCCCGGCCGGGTCGACGGCCCGGAGGAAGGACCGCCAGAGCTCGGCGAAGCCGTGCTTGGCGTCGTATTCGAGGGCGAGCCGCCAGGCGACCTCGCCGGCGGCGGGCCGCGGCCCCGCGTCGTCGGGGGCGAACTCGTGGATCGGCAGCTCGTGGAAGCGTTCGAGATGGTGCGCGACCGTCATGTCGGATCCTGGTAGGTGCGTTCGGGCGGATGAGGGGACGGGGCCGGGGGCTACTCGGCGACGGCGACGTAGCGCCACTGGTCGTCGGGCTTGCCCGGCTCGGAGAGGTCGAGTTCGACCCCGGGCAGGGCCTGGCGCAGGCGCTGCTGGAGCTCGTCGGTGAGGTAGTGGTGGTGCAGGTCGAGCGAGCGCAGGTGGGTGAGCGGCTGGCCCTCCAGGAGGGCGGTCGCGCCCTGGTCCGTCAACACGCCCATGGACAGGCTGAGCGACTCCAGCCGGGCGACCACTGGTGCGTGGGCCAGCGCGGCGGCGATCTCGTCCTGGAACTCGCTGTTCTGCAGGCCCAGGTGGCGCAGCGCGGGCAGACCGGTGCCGTCCAGGAAGGGCGTGAGGTCGCCGATCGTGGCGTCGCCGCCGTAGTTGTCCACCCCCAGCCAGAGCTCCAGCCGCTCCAGGACGGGGAACTCGCAGGCGGCCACCGAGCGGACCACCGCGGCCGGCAGCCCGCCCGCCTCGAAGCGCAGGGCCGTCAGCGCCTCGTGCCGCAGCGGCTCCAGGGCGAGGCCGCCGTGGCCCTCCCAGTCCTCCGAGGCACCGCGCACCACCAGCTCGTTCAGCGCCGGGAACGCCGTCAGCAGCGGCGTCACGTCGCACTGCTGGATCCAGGAGATCTCGCACTCCTCGTACGTGATGTCCCCGGCGAACAGGGCGCGCAGGGCCGGCAGCCGGGGTGCGGCGGCGACGAGTGCGTCCAGCGGCTCCTGGAAGGAGTCCGGCTCGTCCGGCGCCCACTGGCCGATCACCAGGGCGGTGACCCGCTCGGTGTCGACGGCGTCGAGGAACTGCTGCCAGCGCTCGGCCCAGGACCGCTCGGACTCGTAGTCGAGCCGGATCCGCCACGCGGCCGCCGCCGCGTCCGGCAGCTGGACGTCGGCCGCCCCCGCCTCCTCCAGGGCCTGGACGAAGTCGAAGACCGGGAGACCGTGGAACTGCTCGAGGTGGTGGTTGACGGTCATGCGCTGCTCCTCCGGGGGTTCGGACCGAACAAGTGTCTACCAGTCGGGACCGACAACCCGGCGGCCGGGTGGCGGCCGGGGCGCGTTGTCAGACCCTTGCTCTACGTTCAGGTCATGGCTCCGGAGCGTGACCGTGTCCGGTACGGCGGAGCCATGGGCTCCGGCGCCCGCCGGGTCCGGCCGTACGGCGAGGGAGGACTGATGTACCGCCAGGGCGACGTGTTGATCGTGCCGGTCGCTGAGACCGTGGTGCCGCTTCGGGTGCCCGGGCTGGCCGTGCAGCCACGGGACGCGCGGGGGCGGATGGTGCTCGCGCTCGGCGAGGTCACCGGCCACGCCCACGCCGTGGTCGGCCCCGGCGAACTGCGGCGGGAGGCGGGGCCGTTCGGTGAGGCCTGGCTGCACCTGCCCGAGGGCGGCCGGGTGGTGCACGAGGAGCACGCGGCGATACCGCTGCCCAAGGGGTGGTACCGGGTGATCCGCCAGCGCGAGTACGTCCCGGGCGCGGTGCGGGTGGTCGCGGACTGACCTCCGGTCCGCCGTCGCCGATGCGGTCCGCGCTGCGGGCTGCTGGCCGCTCGGCGGTGCGGCGGAGGGCCGGTCGGCCGGTCGGCAAGCGGCCGGCGGGCGTGGACCGCGGAACGGGAAGCAGAACGGATGGCCGAGTGGGAGCCCGGCCGGGGAACGGAGTGGACGATGGAGACGGTGACCCGCGACAACCCGGCGGACGCGGCGCCGGCGGACGGCACCGGCGGGGTGACGGCGCGGTGGCGGACGGCCTCGGCGGCCACCGGGCCGGCCGACCGGACGGCGGTCGAACGCGCGGTCCGGGCCGCCTACCGGGCGGCCGGGCTGCCCGAACCCACCGCCGTGCACTGGTTCGGTTCGCCGCTCGCGGCGGCCGAGGCGGCGCTGGAGCTGCGGGCCGACGGCGCGGTGAGCGTGCGCGAGGCGGTCCGCACCCGGCCCTGGGAGGAGGCCCGGCGGCAGGCCGTCGAGCAGGTCGGCGCGGCCGGCTGGGCGGCGCACTGGGCGCTCACCGGCGGCGAACTCGGCCCGGTCACCACACCGCTGGCCGACCGGGTGCGCAACGCCGTGCTCGACCGGCTCGCACCCGAGGCCGACCGCGACGAGGACTCCGCCGAGGCGGCCGCCGCCGCCCGGGCCCGCCGCACCACCGTCCGCCTGGCCCTGCTGGACGCCGTGCGCGGCCAGCACGACGCGCCCTGGTTCGCCGCCCTCGAGGCCGCCGGAGCGGGCGCCGAGGCCGTCGCACCGCTCGCCGAGGTAGCGCGGGAGGCGGGCTGGTGGTGGCCGTACCGGGACGTGGCGCTGGTCTCGGAGCGGCCGGTCGCCCTGCACCGGGACGAGGCCGGCCGGCTCGACCGGGCGGACGGCCCGGCCCTGGAGTACGCCGACGGCTTCGCCCTGCACGCCTGGCGCGGCATGCCCGTCCCCGCGGAGTTCCTGGCGGGCCTCGGCGGGGTGACGGTCGAGCGGATCCGCACCGAGGAGAACGCCGAGCTGCGCCGCGTCCTGTTGGAGTACTACGGCTACGAGCGCTACCTGGCCGACTCCGGCGCCGAGCCCGTCCACCACGACGAGGCCGGGGTGCTGTGGCGGATCGTGCTGCCGGACGACGAACCGGTGGTGATGGTCGAGGTGGTCAACTCCACCCCCGAGCCCGACGGCACCTTCCGGACCTACTGGCTGCGCGTCCCGCCGGGCATCCGCACCGCCCGGGCCGGGGTCGCGTGGACCTTCGGCATACCGGAGACGGCCTACCACCCGCAGCGCGAGACCTGACCGGCCCGGCCTCCGGCGCCCGGCACGGGCCGACGGACTGCGCGTGTTGACCCTTACCCCACGTCAGGCTTCACGGTGGGGACGGCGCAGCACCCAGCTGCCCGAGGCGCGAACACACGGACGCGGACCACAGGATCACCGGGAGGAACCATGAGCTGGTCGGTCGGACAGGTCTCCGGATTCGCCGGAGTCACGGTGCGGACCCTGCATCACTACGACCGGTCCGGGCTGCTGTCGCCCAGCGAACGCAGCCTGGCCGGCTACCGCCGCTACAACGCGGAGGACCTCGCCAGGCTCCAGCAGATCCTCTTCTACCGGGAACTCGGCTTCCCGCTCGAGGAGATCGCCACCATCCTGGCTGATCCACTCGCCAACGCGCTGGACCACCTGCAGGCCCGGCGCGACGCGCTCACCGAGCAGATCGCGCGGCTGCAGAGACTGGTTGATGTCGCGGAGCGGGCGATCGAGGTCCAGCGTACCGGGATCGAACTCACCCCGGAGGAGCGGTTCGAGGTCTTCGGCGACGTCCTCTTCGACCTCAGCTACGCCGCCGACGCCCACCTCAAGTGGGGCGACGGGGAAGGCCATCAGGAGGCCCTGGCCCGCGCCGCCACCCACACCAAGGAGGACTGGCGACGCCTGATGGCGGAGGCCGCCGACTGGCGCGGGCGCCTGCTCGCCGCCTTCGACCAGGACCTGCCCGTCGACCATCAGCAGGTGCTGGAGCTCGCGGAGGAGCACCGCCAGCACATCATCCGCTGGTTCACACCCTGCCCTCCCGAGACGCACTGCCGGATCGCCGACGACTACGAGGCGGACGCCAGGGCCTTCGCGCTCGTCGTGCCGTCGGCCGAGCAGCGCCCGGGCCTGGCCGGCTACCTCCGGAGCGCCATCGGCGCCAACGCGGAGCAGCAGGCCGGGGCGGGCCGCCCGGAGGTGACCCGGTGAGGATCCTGGTCACGGCGGCGGGCTCCTACGGCGACGTCGCCCCCTATACCGGCCTCGGGGTTCGGCTCCGGAGCGAAGGGCACGAGGTCGCCCTCGCCGCGCCGGAGACCTTCCGCGACCTGGTGAGCGGCAGCGGCCTAGAGTTCCGTTCGCTGCCGGTCGACCCGCGGGGCGGGGCGACCGCGGGGGAGCAGGAGGGCCGATCCTCGCTCTTGGCGCGGGCCGCCGCCTTCGTGGAGGGGCTCGGTGACGGGCTCGCCGATGCGGCCGTTCCCGGGGCAGACCTGCTGCTGCTCGCCACGACGACGGCACCGCTCGGCTGGCACCTGGCCGAGGCGATGGAGGTGCCGAGTCTCGGGGTCTACCTCCAACCCACACTGCCGACAGGGGAGTTCCCGCCGGTGGTCGGCCCCGGCCGGCCGCTCGGCCGCTGGGGCAACCGGGCGACGGGTGCGTTCGGCCAGCGGGTGGTGGACCGGCTGCACGCGGGGGCGGCGCGGCGACTGCGGACGCGGCTGGGGCTGCCCGCCTGCTCCCAGACGGCGCGCCGACGGGCGGTGGAACGGGCGAACTGGCCGGTCCTGCACGGGTTCAGCCCGACGCTCGTCCCGCGCCCGGCCGACTGGCGGGAGGGGCTGACGGTGGTCGGCAACTGGTGGCCGCACGTTGCGGCTGACCAGCGGCTCCCGGCAGAGGTCGAGGACTTCCTGCAGGCCGGGCCGCCGCCGGTGTTCATCGGCTTCGGCAGCATGGCTGGCGGCCATGGCGAGCGGCTCAGCGGCCTCGCCGTCGAGGCGCTGAGGCGCGCGGGTGTGCGGGGCGTGCTGCAGTCCGGTTGGGCGGGGCTCGGCGCGAACGGGGACGACGTGCTGACCGTCGGCGAACTGCCGCACTCCCTACTGTTCCCGCGGACGGCGGCCGTCGTCCACCATGCGGGTGCCGGTACGGCGGCCGCGGCGCTGCGCGCGGGGGTGCCGAGCGTCCCGGTCCCGGTGACGGCTGATCAACCGTTCTGGGCCGGACGGCTCACCCGGCTCGGAGCGGCCACCGGACCGATACCGTTCGCCGACCTGACCGCAGCCGGGCTGGGCGAGGCCATTCGGCAGGCCGTCGAGGACCGGTCGTACCGGGACCGGGCGGAGGCGACGGCCGGCCGGATGGCGGGGGAGGACGGTGCGGCGCAGGTCGCGGAGGCGGTGGCGGAGCTGCCGTTGCGGCGGTGCTCGGGCCTGTGGTCCGCCTGACGGTGGCTGACGTGGCGATGGCCGAGGTGCGGACGCGGGCCTCCGGCCCGGGCGCGGGCGATGCGATGGGTCAGTGAGGCGAGGTGGCCGGACTGTGGGGAGGAAGCTGCCAGACGGCCTTGGATCGGAGCAACGTTGGCCCTCTGCTTGACGTGAACGAGGGAATGGACGAGGCGATGGAAGGAGGCGGCGGGGCCGGTGAGGTGGTCATGTGGTCAGGTGGTGACGTAGGAGTCAGGGTGCCCGGGCGATCAGCAGGGGTTGGAAGAAGCCGGTGGCGGCGGGCTGTTGCCAGGTGGTCTCGGTGAGACCTGCCACAGTGGCGAAGGTGCCCAACTGGGCCTGGGTGAGGGCCCAGTAGCTGGTGCGGCGGACCGCGACCCGCCACTGGCCGGTGTCGGCGGGCAGCAGCTGGAAGAGTTCGAGGTCGTAGCGCTCGCCGTCCTCGTGCCACTGCCAGAGCTGGAAGTGGACCGAGCGCCGGCCGTCCCGTTCGGTGGTCCGTGGTGGGGTGGAGGCCGGGCGGGTCCGGCGCAGTTCGTCGTACGGGCGGGTGGAGAGCAGCAGCAGGCCGCCCGGGCGCAGGACCCGGCGCAGCTCGGTCAGGGCGGTGTGGACGTCCTCGGCCGTGAGCAGGTGGGGCAGGGCGTTGTCCGCGCACACCACGACGTCGAACCGTCCGTCCGGGAAGGGGAGTGCGCGCATGTCGGCGGCCGCCGTGGGCAGTCGGAGCCCGCGGGCGGCGGCCTCGGCGGTGGCCCGGGTGACGGCGACCGGGCTGAGGTCGGTGCCGGTGACCCGGTGGCCGAGCGCGGCCAGGCCGATCGCCTGGGTGCCGATGCCGCAGGCGCAGTCCAGCACCTCGGCGGGGCCCTCGCCGAGGTGTGCACGGATCAGGGCGTCCAAGGCGGCGCCCTGGAGGGCGAGCGACGCGTCCCAATCGGCGTAGAGCAGGTGGTAGTCCTCAGCGAAGTCGTCGTAGAAGCGGCCGAGGGCGGACGCGGGCCTTGGGGTCATGGTGTCGGGGTCATGGTGTCGGGGTCTCCACGGGCGGTGGTTGGGTGGAGTAGCGGGCGTAGTAGGCGTTGAAGTGGGCGAGGTGGAAGGTGGTGCCCTGGTGGCCGAGTTCCATCGGCGGTGGGTCTGACACCAGCAGCCGGACCCGGTCGGGTCCGTCGGTCCGTACCTCCAGCCGGTGGGTGTTGTGGAACTCGGCGTACTCCTCGGCCCGTTCCACGGTCCAGAGTCCGCCGTGCTGCTCGAAGCCGGGTTCCGGGCGGGACAGGGCGCGCAGCAGGGCGGGGCTGTAGACGCCACGGACCCGGAAGTTCTCCAGGAAGCGGACCTTGGTGACGAGCGTGACGTAGCGGCGGCCGTTGCCCCGGTGGCGTCCTACCACCACCACGTCGTCGAACGGGTGCCAGCGCGGCGGGGCGATCCACAGTTTGGCGCCCGGGCCGAAGTGCTTGAGGCCCCGGCGGATCTCCAGCCCGCCCTCGCCGTGCGCCGTCTCCCGGGCGACGTTGGCGACGACTCCGTGGCCGAGCGGCTCGCCGGTCTGTTCGTCCGTCATGGCGGCTATCCTCGCCCAGACGTACCGGCACGGAGCACCAGTTTTCCGTGCCGCGGTTTCGGAACCGGGGGAGGGGGCGGTCCGTGGAACGGATGCCGGACGAGGACCGGTTGGACGGACTGCGCCCGCTGCTGGAGGGGGGCGGTCCTCGGCTACGAGCCGGAAGGCTCCTGGCCCGGAAGCGAAAGCGGAAGCGGCAACAGCAACGGCAGCAGAAACGGGCAGGGCTTGGCTGACCGCTGTTGGGTGCTGCACACGCTGCGGGTGGACGGACGGCGGGCTCGCTCGGCCGAGGCGCTGGCCGGTTCGGGGCTGCGCCTCGCCGACTGGCCGTTCACCCTGTCGCACCTGGTGTTCGACGGGCCGGGGGCGCTCGCGGGCGAGGTCGAGCAGCCGCGGATCGGGGAGCCGGACCGCGCCTGCCTCGCCCGGTTGGTGGAGGTGCTGGCCCGGCACAGCACCGACGGTCCGGCCACGGACTGCCGGTTCGCCTCGGCCGCGGTCGAGGACCTGCTGCGACCGGTGACGGCCCGCCGGGGCCGGCTGGACCAGGCGGTGGCCCACCATGACGCCTGGCCGGAGGGTGGTCGGTTCCCCGCGCACTGGTGGCCGGCGGACCGCTCCTGGTTCGTCCTCACCGACTGCGACCTCAGCGCGACCGAGGTCTTCGGCCCGCCCGCCCTGATCGCCGACCTGCTCGCCGATGCCGAACTGGAGGCCGTCCGCCACCCGGCCATCGCCGCGGTGGCGGACGGCGCGGCCCGGTGGCCGGGGTGATCGAGCTGCCGGAGGGGTCCTGGTGGGACTGGGACGTGTACTCCTGGCGTCCGGGCGAGCTGCGGCTGGCCGCCGGGTACGACCTCGGCTACCACCACGGCCTGGAGCTGGTCCTCACCGACCCGGTGTACGTCCGCTGCCCGGCGTCCTTCCAGGACCCGGTGTTCCGCGAGCCGACCCCCGAGGAGCGTCGGTTGGTCGGGCGGCAGTGCGGCGAACAGCCGGGCGTGCTGCTCGCCTTCGAGGCGGATGGCGGCGGAGCGGAGCCGGTGAGCGGGCTGATCGCCGCCGGCGGCGTGGAGGTGCGGCCCGGGATGGTGCTGCGGCACCGCAGCGGCCCCGAATACGATGGCAGGGCGGCGCCGGGGCCGCGATGATGCAACGATGCGCACCTTCGAAGAGTTGATCGCCGAGGCCGAGTCCGTCTCCGTGGACGGCTGGGACTTCTCCTGGCTCGACGGCCGGGCCACCGAGGAACGCCCCTCCTGGGGCTACCAGCGGCTGCTGGCCGGGCGGCTGGGCACGGCGACGGCGGCCCTGGACATCCAGACCGGCGGCGGCGAGGTGCTGGCCGGCGCCCTGCGGCAGGGTGGCCGCCCGCCCGTGCTGGCGGCCACCGAGTCCTGGCCGCCGAACCTGGCCCAGGCCACCCGGTTGCTCCACCCGCTGGGCGCGGTGGTGGTCTCCGACCCGGACGAGCCGCCGCTGCCGTTCGCGGACGAGGCCTTCGACCTGGTCAGCAGCCGGCACCCGGTGAAGGCCTGGTGGGCGGAGATCGCCCGGGTGTTGCGGCCCGGCGGCGCGTACTTCGCCCAGCACGTGGGCCCCGCCTCGGTCTTCGAGCTGGTCGAGTACTTCCTGGGGCCGCAGCCGGAGGCCCGCGAGGGCCGCCGCCCCGAGGTGGAGAGCGCGGAGGCCCGGGCGGCCGGGCTGGAGGTCGTGGACCTGCGTTCCGAGCGGCTGCGGATGGAGTTCCGCGACATCGGTGCGGTGGTGTACTTCCTGCGGAAGGTGATCTGGATGGTCCCCGGCTTCACCGTGGAGGCCCACCTGGACCGGCTGCACGAGCTGGACGCCCTGATCCGGGCCGAGGGGCCGTTCGTCGCGCATTCGGCGCGCTTCCTGATCGATGCGCGCAAGCCGTAGCAAGCCGTGGCGGGCGGGGCCAGCAAGCCGTAGCAAGCCGTCGTGGGCCGGGCCTGCAGGCGGTGGCAGGCCGGGCAGGCCGGGCAGGCCGGGCGGGCCGGGGAGCCCGCCCGGCCCCGGGCTCAGGCCTGGGTGACCAGGTCCAGGTAGGCGTCGTGCCAGAGGTCCTCGTCGCCGTCCGGCAGGAGCAGCACGCGGTCCGGGCGCAGGGCCTCGATGGCGTCCGGGTCGTGGGTGACCATCACGATCGCGCCCGGGTAGGTGCCCACCGCGGCCAGTACCTCCGCCCGGGACGCCGGATCGAGGTTGTTGGTCGGCTCGTCGAGCAGCAGCACGTTGGCGCCGGAGTGGACCAGGCCGGCCAGCGCCAGCCGGGTCTTCTCGCCGCCGGACAGCACGCCGGCCGGCTTGTCGGCGTCGTCGCCGCGGAACAGGAACGCGCCGAGGACGGTCCGCAGCTCGCCGTCGGTCAGGTCGGGCGCGGCCGCGGCGAGGTTGTCCCGGAGGCTGAGTGCCGGGTCCAGGGTGTCGTGCTCCTGGGCGAAGTAGCCGATCCGCAGGCCGGTGCCGGGGACGACCCGGCCGGAGTCCGGTCGCTCGTGGCCGGCCAGGACGCGCAGCAGGGTGGTCTTGCCGGCGCCGTTGAGGCCGAGCACGACCAGCCGGGCGCCCCGGTCGACGGCGAGGTCCAGATCGGTCAGCACGGTCCGGTCGCCGTAGGCCTTGGCGAGGCTGACCGCGCCGAGCGGCATCCGGCCGCAGGGCGCGGGCTCGGGCAGCCGGATCCGGGCGGTGCGCTCGGCCTGCCGGACGGGTTCGAGTTCGGCGAGCATCCGATCGGCGCGGCGGGCCATGCTGCGGGCGGTGGTCGCGGTGGCCACGTTGGACCGCATCCGGTCGGCCTGGGCGTGCAGCGCGGCGGCCTTGCGTTCGGCGTTGGCCCGTTCCCGGGTGCGGCGGCGTTCGTCGGCCGCGCGCTGGTCCAGGTAGGCCTGCCAGCCAGTGTTGTGGACGTCGATCGCGGCGCGCTGCGGGTCCAGGTGGAAGACCCGGTTGACGGTCTCCGCCAGCAGGCCGAGGTCGTGGCTGACCAGCACCAGCCCGCCCTGGTGGGCGACGAGGAAGCCGCGCAGCCACGCGACCGAGTCGGTGTCCAGGTGGTTGGTGGGCTCGTCCAGCAGCAGGGTGCCGTGGTCGGCGAACAGGATGCGGGCCAGCTCGACCCGGCGCCGCTGACCGCCGGAGAGCGTGCCGACGGCGGAGTCCATCACCCGGGCGGGCAGTCCGAGCCCGGCCGCGACCCGGGCGGCCTCGGCCTCGGCCGCGTAACCGCCGCTGGCCTGGAACTCGGCGTCGGCGCGCGCGTAGGCGGCCATCGCCCGGCGTTCCCCGGCGGGCGAGCCGGCCAGCGCCATGGCCTGCTCGGCCGCGCGCAGCGCGCGTACGGAGGCGTCCATGCCGCGGGCGGACAGGATGCGGTCGGTGACGGTGACGGTCGGGTCGGCGGCGCGGGAGTCCTGCGGGAGGTAGCCGACCGGCCCGGTCCGGGTGACGGTGCCGGCGGCGGGCGGCAGCTGCCCGGCGAGGGTGGCGAGCAGGGTGGTCTTGCCGGCGCCGTTGCGGCCGACCAGGCCGATCCGGTCGCCGGGGGCGATGTGCAGGGTGACGTCGGACAGCAGCAGGCGGGCGCCGACGCGCAGGTCGACACCACGGGTGGTGATCATGGGATAACGCTCCGAAACGACTAACGGACACACGGGTGGCGTGGAGGCGGGTCCGTCAGCTAGGAGATTCGGGGCGTAGACATGTCGGCCAGGCTAGCGACCGGTCGGAACGGGCGCATCCGAATAACGGATGCGCCCGGATGCGCGCGGACGTGCTCGGGGGCGTACCCGGAGATACCAGGACGTGCCCGGACGTGCCTGGACGTACCCGTGCGCGACCCGGGGTAGGGCACGTACGGGTACGTCCGCGACGGCCGTCAGCCGCGCAGTACCGCGGCCACCACCGAGGGGTGGAAAAGGCGGGTCGGCGGCGCCACCAGGGACAGCACCTCGTGGAAGGCCGCCGTGACCTCGGGGTTGTGGGTGGCGCCCTGCAGCACCTTGTCCAGGTAGCGGTGCTGCAGCCGGACCAGGGCGCCGGAGGGGCCACCGGTGGTGGCGCTGAAGCGGACGTCCTCGGCGCTGGACATCATCCACGCCGTCTTGGACACCGTCGCGACCTCCCGCCGGGCGTCGCGGGCCGTGGCGTGTCCGACGCCGCCGTGCCGCGCGGCGGTGCGGCGCAGCACCTGGGCGCAGAACAACGAGACGGTCACGCCCTGGCCGTACACCGGGTTGAAGGTGCTCGCCGCGTCGCCGACCGCCACCAGGCCGTCCGGGGCGCTGCGCTCGTAGTGCCGCCGCACGCCCGGACCGGGGACGAAGCCGCGTACCTCGCCCGCCGGTTCGGCCTCCCGCAGCATCTCCTGGAGGGCCGGGTCGCGCAGTTGCGACAGGTGCTTGGTGAAGCCCTCGGTGCCGGGCTCGGGTTCGGCACCGCGCATCCCGGCCAGGCTGACGATCCAGCGGTCGCCCTCCACCGGCAGCAGGACGCCCATCCGCGGCTTGTCCGGGGCCTTGGTCTGGAGGTAGATCGCCTGGTAGCCGAGGTCGACGCCGGGCGGGCGGTGGAACAGCCGGGAGGTGTAGGCGACGCCGGCGTCCACCCGCTCCTCGGGCACCGCGGGGCAGCCCAGTTCGGCGAGCCACTTGGGTACGGAGGTCGAGCGGCCGGAGGCGTCGATCACCAACTCGGCCGGGATGTCCCGGACTTCGCCGCGCTCAGAGCTGCGCTCGGACCCACGCTCGGACCCACGCTCAGAGCTGCGCTCGGACCCACGCCCAGACCCACGCTCCGAGTCGCGCCCCGAGCCCCGCTCGCGGACCTTCACCCCGGTCACCGCCCGTCCCGAGCCGAGCAGCCCGACCACGTCGGTGCCCTCCAGGAACTCGATCGACGGCTCGGTGCGGACCCGGTCCAGCACCAGCTTGTCCAGCACCGGCCGGGTGCAGGAGAGGAAGGACACCCGGGCCGGGTAGTCGACCATCCACCCGGCCGAGCTGAGCCACTTGAGGTCACCCGAGGTGGACACCCGGCGCGCCCCCGCGGCCGTCAACTCCTGGTTGATGCCGGGCATCAGCTCCTCCAGCGCCCGGTGGCCCGCCTCCAGCACCAGGTGCGCGTGCCGCCCCTGCGGCACCCCGGGCCGGAACGCCGGCTCGTCCGGGTAGCGGTCCCGCTCCACCACGACGATCCGCTCGGCGAAGCCCCGCAGGGCCCAGGCCGCCACCACGCCGGCCAGCCCGCCGCCGATCACCACCGCCGTGCCCCGCCCGGGGGCCGTCTCCGAAGAAGTCATGCGACGTAGCGTAGTGGTGGCGGCGCCGGTCCGTAATCGGTCCTGCTGGACGAACCCGCAGCAGGGGATCGCCAGTTGACGCCGCCTCGGGTCCCGCGCCGAGCCGCAGGGGGCGCCAGGGGGGCGGCAGGGGGCGCAGCGGGCGGCAGCGGTCGAGCCGCCGGAGGCCGCCGCGAGCCCCGGTGTGAAGGGTCGGTCGTGTGGGTACTAAAATCGGCCGGGTCGCGTCGGCGTCCCCGGCGCGGGGACCGAGGAGGTGAGAGCCGTGGAGTGCAGTAGTACGGGCCGAAGTCGGCCCCGCCCCCGGTTGTCCCGCAGGATTCGCGGCCCCCGGCACTCCTCCTCCGGTACGGCTCCCGCGCAGCTCTGATCCCGCCGTCGGGCGGGGTGCTGCCGGTCGCGCCGTGCGGGTGGCGGCCGGCCGGGCGCCACCGGCTCGCCGTGCCGTGTGCGGCGCGGGCCGGGCACCCATCGTGGAGGTTCCCCGCCATGTCCGACTGGCGTGTGCGCGCCGTGCGCGCGAGCAAGCGTCCGTTCTCCCGTCCGGCGGCCCCGCGGCGGCCCGTCGACCCCCGGTCGGCGCCCGAGCATTCGATGGACCCGAGGCCCGACCAGGCCGTCGAGCCGGTGGCGCTGGAGCGTTCCGTGGTCGACGCGGCGGTGTACCGGGACGGTCGCCGGACCGCCGCGCCGGCCGACCTCGCCGACATCTACCGCGAACTGCCGGAGCAGCCGGGCGCGATGGCCTGGATCGGGCTGTTCCGCCCGGCCGAGGCGCAGCTGCTGGAGGCCGCGGACCGGTTCAACCTGCACGAACTGGCCGTCGAGGACGCCATCGTGGCCCACCAGCGGCCGAAGCTGGAGCGCTACGGCGACACCCTGTTCGTGGTGCTGCGCGCCGCGCGCTACCTGGACGAGGCGGAGGAGGTGGACTTCGGCGAGATCCACCTGTTCGTCGGGCCCGACTTCGTCATCACCGTCCGGCACTCGCAGGCCCCGGACCTGTCCGCGGTGCGCCGGCGCCTGGAGGGCGACCCGGAGCTGCTGGCGCTCGGCCCGGAGGCCGTGCTGTACGCGGTGCTGGACGCCGTGGTGGACGGCTACGCGCCGGTCATCGCCGGGCTGCAGCACGACATCGACGAGATCGAGACCGAGGTCTTCGGCGGGGACCCTCAGGTCTCCCGCCGGATCTACGAGCTGTCCCGCGAGGTGATCGAACTGCAGCGGGCGACCCGGCCGCTGCTGGAGATCATGCGCAGCCTGGAGGCGGGCTTCGGCAAGTACGGCACCGACGACGAGCTCCAGCGCAACCTGCGGGACGTCGCCGACCACGCCACGTACGCGGCCGAGCGGGTCGACGGCTTCCGGCAGATGCTGCAGAACATCCTCACGGTCAACGCCACCCTGGTCGCGCAGCGGCAGAACGAGGAGATGAAGCAGCTCGCCGAGGCGGGCCACGCGCAGAACGACGAGATCAAGAAGATCTCCTCCTGGGCGGCCATCCTGTTCGCGCCGACCCTGATCGGCACGGTCTACGGGATGAACTTCGAGATCATGCCGGAGCTCAAGTGGGCGTTCGGTTATCCGTTCGCGATCGGTCTGATGGCGCTGGTCTGTACCGGGTTGTACCTGGCCTTCAAGCGCCGCAACTGGCTCTGACCCCTCCCCGACGGCCCCCGAGGGCTCGCGACGACCCCCCCGACGACCCCCCCCCGACGGGCCCCGGCGACCTCCGCGCTAAGGAAGCGTCAAGGACCCCGCCGGGCGGCGTCAAGGAGGCGTCAGGAAGCGTCTCATCGCTGGTGGCGCGGCACTAGCGTCGCGCGGCGGAGAGAAACGGTTCTGTGTTCGGTTCCCACCGGGGACCCAGGCGGACCGTGTCACGGGGGAAGGGACGTGCGGTCATGACCACCTCGACAGCGGGCAGGGAGACCACCTCGGAGGAGGAGGCCGAAGGCGGGGACGACGGTCCCGGGCCTGCCGGACCGGGCGTTCCGCCCGGCGCCCTGGCCCGGTTCGGCCGGGGCCTGCGGACGGTCGGCAGCCGCTCCTACTGGACCACCCCGCGCCTGGTCCGCGGCCTCACCGCGCTGAGCCTGGCCACGTTGATCGGCCTCGGTGCCACCGCCACCGCGGTGCTCGGCGGCGCCCGCGACGGCACCGACACCATCGGCCACCAGGCCGCACCGCAGGCCACCCGTGCCGCCGACCTCTACTTCGCGCTCAGCGACATGGACGCCCAGGCCGCCAACCTGCTGCTGGTCGGCGACGACCAGGACTACGCCACGCTGCGCAAGCAGACCCTGGACACCTACGAGCAGCGCCGCAACCAGGCCGACGACGACCTCCAGCAGGCCGCGCAGTCCGCCGGCGACGACCCGGCCGGGCAGCGCGCCGTCCAGCTGGTGCTCGGCCGGCTCGGCAGCTACGAGGCACTGGTGGCCCGCGCCCAGCTGCTGGAGGAGCAGGCCAAGGCCCCGGCCGGCCAGCCCTCGCCCGCCGCCCTGGACGCCTACCGGCAGGCCTCCGACCTGCTGCGCAGCCAGCTGCTGCCGGCCGCCGACCAGGTCACCGCCGCCAACGAGGCCACCGTCGACCACGTCTACGCCCAGCAGCGCGACGCCCTGGGCAGCGGCTGGTGGTGGCTGTTCGCTGTCGGTCTGCTGGCCCTCGCGGCGCTGCTCGGGCTCCAGCGCGCGCTGGCCGTGCGCTACCGCCGGGTGATCAACCCGGCGGTAGCGGCCGTCACCCTGCTGACCGGCGTGGTGCTGGTGACCGGGCTGACCCTGGTCGGCCGCACCGAGGACCACCTGGTGACCGCCAAGAGCAACGCCTACGACTCGGTGATAGCGCTCAGCCGGGCCCGCGCCGTCGCTTACGACATGAACGCCGACGAGAGCCGCTACCTGATCGACCCGGGCCGCGCGGCCGTCTGGGAGCAGGCCTACCTGGAGCAGAGCCAGGCGATCGCCCACCTCGACGGCGCGACCCTGTCGAGCTACCGCACCCAGCTGCAGGGTGAGGCCGACCGGCACCGCGCGGACCGCTCGGTCGTGCCCTTCGGCGGCTTCCTCGGCAGCGAGCTGAACAACATCACCTTCCCCGGCGAACAGGAGGCCGCCGAGCGGGTCCTGGGCGCCTTCGAGGAGTACCAGGTGATCGACCACCGGATGCGCGACCTGCGCGCCGCGGGGGCGCTCAAGGACGCGATCACGCTCAACACCGGGCTGGCCAAGGGCCAGTCCAACTACCAGTTCGAGCAGTTGAGCACCGCCATGGGGGACACCATCACGGTCAACCAGAAGGCGATGGACTCGGCGCTCGCGGCGACCGACGGCGACCTCGACGGCACCACGGCGGTGCTGGGCGGGGCCGTCCTGGTGGCGGCGCTGGGCCTGACCGCGCTGGGGGTGCGGCCCCGGCTGCGGGAGTACCGCTAGCGCGGAGCAGGGCCCGGGCAGGCCGCTGACCGGCCTGGCGGCGGGCCGGGGGAGTACTCGGCTGGGCGGCCGGGGAATACCAGGCGGGGCGGCCGGGGGAGTGCCGGGACCGTGACTGGAAGAGCGGAATCCGGGAAGCCGGAGACGGGGGCCCGGTGGCGATCGGCGGATCGCCACCGGGCCCTGCCGTGCGCCTCCCCGGCGGGAGGGCCCGGGACGAGCCGTCACCGGTGTGCCGGATTGACAAACACCCTTGCCGTCCCGGCAAATAGCAGGCATGGCCGACGAAGAGTTCGAGAACGTCCTCACCACGGTGGGCCCCCGGCTGCGGGCCCTGCGCCGCGAGCGTGGCACCACGCTCGCCAAACTGGCCGCCGCGACGGGCATTTCACTCAGCACGCTGTCCCGGCTGGAGTCCGGGCAGCGCAAGCCCACCCTGGAACTGCTGCTGCCGCTGGCCCGGGAGTACCGGGTGCCGCTGGACGAGCTCGTCGGCGCCCCGGCCACCGGCGACCCGCGGATCCACCCGCGCCCGGTGACCAGGAACGGTCAGACCATCGTGCCGCTCACCCGCCACCTGGGCGGTCTGCACGCGTACAAGCACATCGTGCCGCCCGGCCGGAACAGCGGGCCCGAACTGGAGTTGAAGGTCCACGAGGGCTACGAGTGGCTGTACGTGCTGTCCGGCCGGCTGCGCCTGGTGCTCGGCCCGCACGACCTGGAGCTGACGGCCGGTGAGGCCGCCGAGTTCGACACCCGGACCCCGCACGCCTTCGGCAACGCCGGTCCGCAGCCGGTGGAGTTCCTCAGCCTGTTCGGCCCGCAGGGCGAGCGGATCCACATCAGGGCGCGCCCGGGAACCTCTGTTCGGTAGGTTCGTTCCCGACAGGGGGTCTCCGCTTCGGGCTCCCACCAGGCCATCGGGAGGGGCCGATCACATGAGTGTGCAGCAGAGCACGGAGTCCGGCGAGAGCGACGGAACCGGGGAAGGGCCGACGGCCGGACCGGAGGCGGCGGCGGGGGCCGGGGCGGCCGCGAAGCCGGCGCGCAAGAAGCGCCCGTTCTGGCAGGAGCTGCCGATCCTGCTGGTGATCGCCCTGCTGCTCTCGCTCGGCATCAAGACCTTCTTCGTGCAGGCCTTCTCGATCCCCTCCGGTTCGATGGAGAAGACCCTGCAGATCGGCGACCGGGTGCTGGTCGACAAGCTCACCCCGTGGTTCGGCGCCGAGCCGGAGCGCGGCGAGGTGGTGGTCTTCCACGATCCGGGCGGCTGGCTGGAGGGCGGTCCGACGACCAGCTCCGGCGGCTTCATGAACACCGTCCAGAAGGCGCTGAGCACTGTCGGCCTGATGCCCTCGGCGGACGAGAAGGACCTGATCAAGCGGGTGATCGCGGTCGGCGGGGACACCGTCGAGTGCAACGCGGGCAGCCCGGTGAAGGTCAACGGCGTGGCGCTGGACGAGCCGTACGTGTTCCCCGGGGCGGCGCCCTGCGACAACGACCCGGTGGGCACCGTCACCGTGCCGAAGGGCAAGCTCTGGGTGATGGGCGACCACCGCAACAACTCCCGGGACTCCCGCCCGCACCACCTGCTCACCGGGGACGGCTTCGTACCGGTGGACGACGTGGTCGGCCGGGCCTTCGTGGTGGCCTGGCCGATCTCCGACTGGTCGACCCTGCCCGTCCCGGACACCTTCGACAAGGTGCCCTCCAGGGCTGCGGGCACCCCGCTGGAGACGCCCCCGGCACCGGCGGCGCTCGCCTTCGCGGGGGTCGTGCCGATCGCGCTGTGGCGGCGCCGTCGCTCGCGGCGCGCGGCGGGCTGAGCCGGACGGCTTCGCCGGAACTCCGGCGGCCGTGTTCTACACAGCTGTAGAGTTCCGGCGACGGGCCGTGGCGCCGGGCGCGGCCGTGCCGGTCGGTCCGGGTATTCGGCCCGTACGGTCGGTCCGTGTGGTCGGGGCAGGAGGCGGAGCCGTGGTTGACAGTCCGGGCGGCCCGTCGGTGGATCCGGCTGACTGCGAGGTCCGGTGGGTGTACCAGCCGGTCGAGGTCGACCTCGGTGACGGCGCCTGGGCGCCCGGCCGGATCAGCGGCTGGTGGCAGGACCCGGTCGGGCGGAGCTGGTGCCGACTGCGGCTCTGCCGCGGCGGACTGGCCGCCGGCTGGCGGCCGTTCGACCCCGAGCGGGTACGGCTGCTACCGACCTCCGGGTTGTGAAGAGAGTGTCAGAACTTCTTGGCGGAACCGTTCGAGGGCCCCTGTCGTCCCTGGGAGCGAACGCCGACGAGGCCACTCTTCAGCAACCGGGGACGACGTGAGTTCCGAGATCAACTTCAGCAACAACTACCGCGACATGTGCGAACAGCACGGCACCGGGGCGGGCTTCCAGTTCGAGTTCTCCTGCTACCGCTGCTCCGACACCTGGCGCTCGCCGTTCGAGCGGTTCACCACGGGGCAGGTGGCCGGCTGGATAGGCAAGGGCGTCAGCGCGGCCTGGAACCTGATCGGCGGCAACGCCAACACCATCAGCAACGCGGCGGACGGCCTGGCCGGCCAGACCTGGGGCACCGCGCGGGACGCCGCCTTCCAGCGCGCGATCGACAACGCCCGGCCGCACTTCAGCCGTTGTGCCCGGTGCACCCACTACGTCTGCGGCCGCTGCTTCAACCCGGAGCAGGGCCTGTGCTTCGGCTGCGCCCCGGACACCGCGGCCGAGGCGGTGGCGGCGCAGCGGCGCGGCCTCAACGACATGGTGACGGACCGGGCCTACCAGTTCGGCCGGCAGTCCGGTGCGGAGTACGACGTCCGCACGCCGCGCCAACTGGTCTGCCCGCAGTGCCGGACGGAGACCCACGGCACGCCGTTCTGCCCCGGCTGCGGCTTCAAGCTGGCTCAGCCCGTCCAGTGCGGTCAGTGCCACCAGGACGTGCCGGAGGGGGCCGCGTTCTGCCCGTCCTGCGGGGCGAGGCGCTGAGCGGCCGGTAGTCGGTGGCCACTTCCCGGTAGCCGTTTGCGGCAACGGGCGGGGCGCCCGCGGACGAAGTGTCCGCGGGCGCCCCGCCCGTTCTTCCGTTCCCCTGGTGGCCGGTCAGCCGTACGACACGTTGGCGCACGGGTCGTCGTCCGCCGAGCGGGCGGTGCCGCTGACGCTGGTCGGCAGCGGCGCCGGGGTGCTCGGGGCGCCGGGGGCCGCGGTGGCGCCGGAGGCCGGGGCGGCGGCGAAGTCCCGGCCGACGACCACGCTCAGGCCCTTGCCGCCGGGCTCGACGGTCGCCCCTGGGAAGAGCTTGGCGAGCGCCTCGGCGGCGGTGCGCTCACCGGTGCCGTACTCGACCACGGTGGTGCTGCGGGCCTTTCCGGCCGCGTTGCCGATGGTGGTGACGGTGTAGCCGGCGCCCTTGACGGCCTCGGCCGCCTTGCTGCCCACACCGCCCTCGCCGGTGCCGTTGAGCACGGCGACCTTGACGTCGTTCCTGGCGGCCGCGGTGGGGGAGGGCGTGGCCTCGGCGGCGGGCGGAGAACTGGGCGCGGCGGAGTCGGTGGCGGCCGGGCTCGGGGCGCTGGCGTCCTGGCCGTCGATGGTGCGGTCGGCCTTGAGCGCGGCCCAGAGCTGGTCCACGTCGGGGTGCACCAGGGCGACCCGGGGGCCCTCGTAACGCCAGGGCGCGGTCAGGAACTTGACGTCGTGCAGGTTGACGTCCTTGACCGACATGGCGAAGGACATCAGTTTGGCGGCCGAGCCGAGGTCGGGGTCGACGGTCAGCGACTTGGTCGCGGCGTCGGCGAGCGGCAGCAGGGCGGTCGGGTCCATGCCGCGGGACTTGACCTCCTTGATGAGGGAGGACAGGAAGGCCTGCTGGCGCTTGGTGCGGCCGATGTCGGAGCCGTCGCCGATGCCGTGCCGGACCCGGACGTAGTCCAGCGCGGACTGGCCCTCGACCTTCTGCTTGCCCTTGGCGAAGACCAGCTTGCCCTTGTGGCCGAGGTTGGGGTTGAGGTCCCCCTCGTAGACGTTGTTCGGCAGGCAGACCTCGACGCCGCCGACCGCCGAGGTCATCGAGGCGAAGCCGCTGAAGTCCACCACGATGGTGTGGTCGACGCGCAGGTTGGTGAGCTTCTCCACGGCGTTCTGGGTGCAGGCCGGGTTGCCCTGGTTGGTGTTGCCGACCGAGAAGGCGCTGTTGAACATCACATTCGTCTGCTCCCTGGTCCACTTGCCGTTGGGGAGCTTGCACGGCGGGATGTTGACCAGGGAGTCGCGGGGGATCGAGATCCCGACGGCGTGCTTGTGGTCGGCGTAGATGTGCAGCAGGATCGCGGTGTCCGAGCGGGCGCCGTCGTCCCCGCCACCGCCCAGGTCGCTGTTGCCGTTGCCACGGCTGTCCGAGCCGATCAGCAGCACGTTCACCGGGGTGCGCCCCTGGGCGTCCGGTGCGGCCGCCTCGGGGCGGTCCTTGCTGAGGGCACCGCCGTCGAAGGTGGTGATGTTGGCGTTCAGCCGGTAGTAGACGGCGCCGCCGGCGAGCACCAGCAGGGCGGTGCAACCCGCCGTCACCCAGAGCACCTTCTGCTTGGTGCTGCGCTTGGGCTTCGGCTTGGCCCGGCCGGTCGGCCGGTCGCCCGATATGTCCTTGTCCGAACGGCCCTTGTCCGCACCAGATCCGCGGTTCGCCGCTCGGCGTCCACCGGCTCGGCGCGACGAATCCTCGGTCTCGGTGGAACCCCTGCGACCCGACACGGCGTCATCCTCCACAGTTGCCACGGAACCCCCGTCGGAGCGGTGGCTTGCGTGGTCCTGGGTTGGATTCGATCCGGGTCGGCCCGTCGCTAAACTTTTACACCGCTGTAGAACTTTCAGAGGAGCATACTAGGCGCAGATGAGAAAAATACTGGTCAGACCATGAGAGGTGGTCGACCTGGTCTCATCTCCGTCGCTCCGTACTCGCACGAGGAGCACGATGACTCACCGGATCGCACGTTCGATAGCCGGCGCCCTGGTGGCACTGCTGGGCGCCGTCGGCCTCGGCGCCGCAGCGTCGAGCGCGACGGCGGTGGCCGCACCCCGGCCCGTCGCGACCGCGGCTGCCGCCCCCGCCGCCGGGGCGCAAGCCGCCGGGGCCCCGGCCGCCGGCCTCGCCGTCGGCGCCCCCGCCGGGGTGCGGCAGGCCGCGGCGAAGGACGGCGCGGTCCAGCAGCTCGCGGCCAAGCAGGAGAAGAAGAAGTCCGGCTTCTTCGCCAAGCTCGGCAAGTTCCTGCTGGTCGTCGTCATTCTGATCATCCTGTTCATCATCCTGGTGATCTGGGGGATCGTTCACCTGGTGCGGAAGATGTTCCGGCGCCGCTGAGGCAAGGCACTGACTCGCTGAGCAGTCGGGTGGCTGAGTCGCCGAGAGACTGAGTCGCTGAGCCGTTGTGGCCCGCCCTGGGAGCCGAAGTAGCGCCCGGGGCAGGCCACTTGGCCGCGATTGGCCCTGCCCCGGCCGACCCGGGCGTCGCAGCATGGGCGGCATGAGCGACTTCACCGGCTGGTCTTCGGGGCCGAGCGCGACCGGCGCCGCGACGCCGTGCCCGCGGACGGGCCGTGGCAGCCGGGGTCCGGACGGTGATGCGGACCCCGGCGGAGGTGCACGGTGGGGAGCACGTCCGGCTGGTGGTCTGGTTCGAGGAGTAGCTTCGAGGAGTAGTGCGGCCGGGGCCCGTCAGCGGGCCTTGGGGCGGGCGGCGAGGAGGGCGATGTCGTCCTCGGCGGCGGGGGCCGGGGGTGGGACGAGGGAGTGCAGGACGGCGTCGAGGAGGTCGTCGAGGTCGCCGGTGACGGGGAGCCGGAGGGCGGCGAGGCGCTCCAGTGAGGTGTCGATGTCCTCGTGGCGGCGCTCGACCAGGCCGTCCGTGTAGAGGAGCAGGGTCTGTCGGGGGACGAGCGGGTAAGTGGACTGCTCGTAGCCCCCGAGGCCGGTGCCCAACGGTGGTCCGGTGGGCACCCGCAGCAGTTCGGTGGGGTGGTCCGGGGTGATCAGTGCGGGCGGCAGGTGGCCGGCGCTGGAGAGGGTCCAGCGGGCGCGGCCGGGGTCGGCGAGGACCAGCAGGCAGGTGGCGGGCCGGGCGGTGTCGTCGGCGGAGATGACGTTGTCGAGCTGGCGCAGGATGCGGTGCGGGGGCAGGTCCATGCCGGCGATGTCGCGCAGCGCCGAACGGTAGTGGCTCATGTCGACGGCGGCCTCCACGCCGTGGCCCATGACGTCGCCCATGGCCAGCAGGGTGCGGCCGAAGGGCAGCCGGACGGTCTCGTACCAGTCGCCGCCGACCACTGAGCTGCTGCCGGAGGGCAGGTAGCGGGAGGCGAGGGAGAGGTTCTGGTGCGGGCTGCCGGGCTCGCGCAGCAGGGCCCGCTGGAGTTCCAGGGCGATGCCCTGGGAGCGGGTGTAGCTGCGGGCGTTGTCGATGCCGGTGGCGGCCCGGGCGGCGAGGTCGCCGAGCAGGGCGGCCTCGTCGGGGGTGAAGGCCGGGCTGGCGGCGGTGCGGCCGAGGGTGAGCAGCCCGACCAGCCGTCCGCGGGCGGCGAGCGGCAGGACGAGCAGGGAGGCGGTGCCGGCCGGGCAGGCGTCGGCGGGGCCGGGTTCGCCGAGCACGGTGACGCCGGTGGCCAGGCTGCGGGCGGCGGCGGTGCCCTCGCGGTGGCGGACGGATTCGCCGGGGCGGGCCAGTGCGGCGAGGGCGGTAGTCAGTTCGGGTACGGCCCGGACGGCGGCGCGGTGCAGCCGTCGCGCGCCGCCGCGGCCGGGGCGGGTGGGCTCGGTCTCGGGCGGCAGCACGTCGACGGTGGCCAGGTCGGCGAGGCCGGGGACGGCGAAGGCGGCGAGTTCGGCGCTGGTGGTGTCGACGTCGAGGGTGGTGCCGATCCGCTCGGCGGCCGCGTCCAGCAGGGCGAGCCGGGCGCGGGCCTGTTCGAGTTCGTGCAGCTGCTCGCGGGCCGGGGACGGGTCGTCCAGGACGGCGATGACGAGGCCGGTGGTCCGTCCGGCGTGCCGCAGCGGGCGGTAGCGCACCCGGAGGCCGGGCGGGACGGGGGAGCCGATGCCGTCGGGCCCGCCGGTGATGTGTTCGCGGTCGTGGCCGTCGGCGAGGACGCGGCGCAGGGTGGCTACGGCGCCGGCGAAGGCGGTGGTCTCGGCGGCGCGGCCGAGCAGGTCGGCGTGGCGCAGTCCGGTGACGGCGGTGAAGGCGGGGTTGAGGTAGCGCCAGCACAGGTGTTCGTCCAGCAGGGCGACGCCGACCGGGGCGGCGGCGAGGACGTCGCGGAGCAGGTCCGGGACGGCGGCGGGGTGGTCGCCGCCGGGATCACCACCGGGGCGGTCGCCACCGGGGCGGTCATCGCCGGGGCGGTCACCGCCGGTGATCGAGTCGAGGCGCGCGGCGAGGGCCGCCGCGGTCGCCGCGAGGGAGCGGGCGTCCGGGGGAGGGGTGCCCTCTGATCGGTTGCCGTGCCGGAAGTGCATAGGTCCATGATCACGCGTCGGGGCGCGGCACGCCCATGACCGGGTGAAACCTTGACTGCCCGGAGACGTTGGTGCGTCGAAACGGCGACCAGTTGCGTGCGCGCACACACACTTGTAGAGTGCGTGCACACGCACACAGTCTTCGGCGTTCGGGCTCGGTCCGGAGGCCGGGAGGAGGGCCCCATGGCAGTCACCCCGATGAACGGCACTCGGATCGTTCTGATCACCGGCACCTCCTCCGGGATCGGCCTGGCCGCCGCCGTGGCCGCCGCCGGCGCCGGCTGGCGAGTGGTGGCCACCATGCGCGACACCGGCCGGGCCGGGGGCCTCCTCCGCGCGGCGGAGCAGGCCGGCGTCGCCGAGCTGATCGAGATCGAGCGGCTGGACGTGACCGACCCGGCCTCCGTCGCGGACTGCCTGGACGTCGTCCTCGAGCGGCACGGGCGGCTGGACGCGGTGGTCAACAACGCGGGCGCGGGCTTCGTCGGCACCATCGAGCAGGACGGCCTGGCGCCGGTGCGCGCCGCGATGGAGGTCAACTACTTCGGCGTGGTCGAGGTGACCCGGGCCGCGCTGCCGCACCTGCGGGCCGCCGGTGGCCGGGTGGTCACCGTGACCAGCGTCGGCGGGGTGGTCGGGCAGCCCTTCAACGAGGCCTACTGCGCGGCCAAGTTCGCCGTCGAGGGCTTCATGGAGTCGCTGGCGCCGGTCGCCGCCACCGTCGGGGTGGCCGTCACCGTGGTCGAACCCGGCGCGGTGGCCAGCGAGTTCATCGGCAACCAGGATCTGGACGTGCCCGCGCTGGTCGCCGCCGCCGGCCCGTACGGACCGGCGCTGCAGGCGTACGTCGACCGCACGCTGAAGGCCTTCGGCGCCGCCCAGACCCCGGAGGAGGCGGCCGCGCCGATCGTCGAGGTGCTGACCGCCGACAACCCGCCGCTGCGGGTGCAGACCTCCGAGGCGGCCCGGGCCTTCGCGGGGGTCAAGCTGGCGGACCTGGACGGCTCGGCGGTGCGGACGATGACGGGCGGCTGGGTCGGCTCCGTGGAGGCCTGACCCCGGGGCGGCGGCCGGGCGGGTCCGGTCGCCGGGTGTCGGGTGTCACCGGTCGTCTGCTGGGTGTCGGGGTGCCGGGTGTCACCGGTCGTCCGCCGGGCGCCGGGTGATCACCGGTCATACTTGGGCGGCGGCGTCCGACACCGGATGCCGCCGGCGGTGCCACGGCGCCGCTCGCAGCAACGGGCCGCCAGGGGCGGCGCGTCAGCAGCCCAGACCGGAGGAACCGATGAGCCCCCACCAGCCGACCAGTCGCCCGGCGGCCGGGGCCCCAGGGGTGCCGTGGAACCGGCAGCGGCTGCGCAGCAACAACGAGTGGCTGCTGCTGGAGCTGCTGCGCACCGGTGGGGGCACCTCGCGCGCCCAACTGGCCCGGGACACCGGCCTGTCCAAGCCCACCGTGTCCGCCGCCCTGGCCGAACTGGAGCAGGCCGGGCTGGTCCGCGAGGCCGGGCGGGTGGCACCCGAGCGGGGACGCACCGCCGTCCTCTACGAGGTCGACCCGACGGCCGGGCACGTGCTCGGCGTGGACGTCGGCCGGGCCCGGCTGCGGGTCGCGGTGGCGGACCTGGCCGGCACCGTGGTCGCCCGGCGGGACGTGCCCAACCGGGGGCGGACGGCGGACGCCGTCGCGGACGCCGTGGTCGCCGCTGCCCACGAGGCCACCGCCGAGGCGGGCCTGGTGCCCGCCGACATCGTGCACGCGGTGATCGGCACGCCCGGCGTGTGGGACGAGGAGCGGCGCGGGGTGCGCTACGCCACCAGCCTGCCCGACTGGGGCCGGCCGGGGCTGTTCGACCGGATCGGCGAGGGGCTGGGCGCGGCCGTGACCGTGGCCAACGACGCCAACCTCGCCGCGCTCGGCGAGTACACCCTGGGCGCCGGGCGGGGCAGCCGGATGTTCGCCTACCTGCTGGTCGGCACCGGGCTCGGGGTGGGTGTGGTCAAGGACGGCGAGTTGCTGGTCGGCGCCCACGGCGCGCTGGGCGAGATCGGCCTGGTGCCGCTGCCCGCCCGACCGGGCGAGCCGGCCGGGACGACGCTGGAGCAGGAGGCCGCGGCGGACGCGGTGGTGCGGGCCGCACGGGAGTTCGGGCTGGAAGGCACGGGCGGCCGGCGGCTGACCGCCAAGCAGGTCTTCGAGCGGGCCCGGGCCGGGGACGACGCGGCACTGCGGGCGGTGGAGTGGGAGGCGGACCGGCTCGCCTACGCGGTCGCGGTGCTCTCCGCCGTGCTGGACCCGGACCTCCTGGTGCTCGGCGGCGGCATCGGCAGCAGCTCCGACCTGTTGCTGGAACCGCTGGAGCGGGCCCTGGGCCGCTTCGCCCCGATGCGTCCGACGCTCGCACCGAGCCTGCTGGGGGAGGAGGCGGTGCTCCTCGGCGCGGTCTCCACGGCGCTGGAGACCGCCCGCCCCGAGGTGTTCGAGCGTCGGACGGCCGGGCTGTGAGGCCGGGGGCCGGTGGGGCCGTGAGGCTGTGGAGCTGTGACGCCGGGGTCGGCCGGGCTGTGAGGCCGGGGCTGGTGGGCTCCGCGGCCGGTGGGTTCCGCGGGATCCATCGGCCCCGGACCGGTTAGCCGGTCAGCCCGTGGCCAGGGTCAGCCCGTAGGTGCTGAGGATCGGGTTGACCGGCTGGAAGTAGGTCTCACCGCCCGAGGTGCAGTCGCCGGAGCCTCCCGAGGTCACGCCCTGGGCCTGGTCGCCGGAGATGAACGAGCCGCCGGAGTCGCCCGGTTCGGCGCACACGTTGGTGCGGGTGACGCCGTAGACGCTGCCCTCCTGGTAGTTGACGGTGGCGTTCTGCTCCTCGACGGTGCCGCAGTGCCAGCCGGTGGTGGAGCCGGAGCGGCAGATCGAGCCGCCGACCGACTGCTCGTTGGAGCCGGCCACCGTCACCGCGCCGCCCTGGTAGTCGTTCACCTGCGGCTGGGCCGTCCAGTCGGAGCCGGCCGCCACCCAGGACCAGTCGTTGCCGGGGAAGGTCGAGCCCTGGAAGGTGCCGATCGAACTGCCGTCGGAGGCAGCCGCGTTGGAGCCGGGCTGGCCGCAGTGGCCGGCGCTGACGAAGCCGGGCTGGCCGTTCTGGGTGACCGGGAAGCCGATCGAACAGCGGGCGGCGTTGTCGATGTAGTAGGCGTCCCCGCCGTGCAGGTCGGCGAGCGGCCGGGGCGCTTCGGTGGCCCGTTCGACCTGGACCAGCGAGCGGTCCACGCCCGACCGGTCCAGGAAGGCCGCGGTGCGCGCGTCGTCGACGGACTGCACCACGACGGTGTTGGCGCGGACGTCGACGTACCAGACCGGGGTGGCATCCGGTGCGGCGGCCGTGGCGGCCCGGTCGAGCGCCTCCTTGGCCTGGTCCAGGGACTTCAGCGAGTGCCGGACGACGGTGGCCCGGCCGCCGTCGGCGGTGATGGTCCGGGCGGCGGAGGCGTCCGTGGTGGCGACCATCAGCTCGGCCCGCGGCCCGTCGACCCAGGCACCGGCCCAGCGGTCGCCGAGCGCCCGGGTGAGGGCACTGCGGACGGCGGCGGCCCGGCCCTCCCGGGCGAGCCGGTCGGCGGCGGCCTGCGGGGACAGCCCGAGGTCGCGCTGCATCGCGTGCAGCAGGGCGGCCGGTACGGCGGCGGCGCGGGCGGAGGCGGGGGTGGGGGCGGCCAGGGCGGCGGCTATGGACGGGTCGTCAGCGGGGGCGCTGACGGCCGGGGCTGCGGTGAGCGCGACGGTCGCGAAGGCGGCGGCGACGGCGAGCGCACGGAATCGGAGCATGGGGCATCTCCTCGTACGGTGTGGGGGTTGCCGGAACCGTAGCGATCCGCCGGTGCTGTCCGGAACATGTCATAAAGCCCCGCGCTCCGGCGCTATACCCCCGGTCGCCAGGCCGTGGCCGCCCGCTCCCAGCCGTCAGGTTCGTGGCCGTCACGTTCGGCCGCCGCGTGCAGTCGTCACGTTCGGCCGCCGTGTGTCAGTCGCCGTTGCCGGTCGTCACGTTCGGTGGTCGGAAGGTCTCGATCTGCCAACGAGTGGGGAAACCGTGGTCGCGGCGTGTGCGGGCTCTGCTTGAATCGCACGCCTCACCCATACGGAACGGAGCGTTCTCCTCTCATGGCTTCACCGATACCCGGGCGTCGCCGGGCGGCCGGCCTGGCCGGATTCGCCGGACTCGTCCTCACCGTCGGCCTGGCGCTGACCGGTTGCGACCCGTCGGCGGCGGACGGCAAGGCGACGGCGTCGCCCACCGCCGCCGCTTCCGCCGCACCGACCGTCGCGGTCTCCTCGGCGCCGTCCTCGCCGGTCGCCCCGACGCAGTCGGTGCCGCCGTCCGCCGCCCCGCCGTCCGCGCCGACCACCGGGCACCCGCAGACGCCGACCGCCAAGCCGCAGCCCAAGGTGACCACCGCGCAGCCGCCGACCGATCCCGAGCCGCAGCACACCCAGGCGGCGGTCGGCGGCTCGGGCTGCGAGATCCGCTCCAACGCGGGCAACTGCTACGCGGCCGGGCAGTTCTGTCGCGACGCCGACCTGGGCCGGAGCACCCACGACGCCGGTGGACGGGTGATCTACTGCCGGATGGTCAGCGGAAAGCCGCACTGGCAGGCCTGAGGCCGGGCTCAGCCCAGGGTGTCCCAGAACAGGTGCTCGTAGGCCTGGAGCAGCAGACCGTACTCCCGGGCGGTGGCCACGGTGTGGTCGTCCAGCGGGTCCGGCCCGAGGGCGTCGGCGGCCTGCTGCTCCAGACTGGTCGCCGGCTGGGCGAAGAAGTCGAAGAACGCGCAGGCCTCGTCCGAGAAGCCGTGGTGGCGGCGCAGCGCCCGGCTGACGGTGGCGCAATAGCCGCCCCAAGCAGCGAAGTTGGCCACCAGGGCGGCGGCCGCGGCGGCCGGCGGACTGTTCAGCGCCAGCCAGGCGAGGTAGGCCGGGTAGGCCTGGCAGCCGGCCAGCGGTGTCCGTGCGGCCACCGCCCGGCTGTCCAGGCCGCAGGCGGCGGCCAGGGCCGGCAGGGTGCGCAGCGCGGCGCTCTCGCCCTCGGCGAGGGTGACGAACCAGGCACCGAGCGGCCGGTCGGCGCAGCGGGTGGCGAGCAGGAGCAGGCTGCGCCGGTCGGAGGTGATGATCCGGCGCTGCTGGGCGGCGAGTTCGGCCACCGCGCTGAGCGGGGCGGCGCCCCCGGCGAGCGCGTTCACCAGCGCGGGGGCGGCGTCGTCGGGGGCCAACTCGGCGCGCAGCCGCTGGATCTGGTCGACGATCGGGTGGTTCACCGGTGCCTCCGGGGTGGGTTCGGTCCGGTGCCCATTCCTATCGCCTGGCGGCGGCGGGGCGGTGGCGACAGGCCGGGAGCGCCGGATCGGCCGGCGCTCCCGGCCTGTGGTGGCGCGGTGGGTGGCAGGGTGCCGAAGGTGTCTGGATGCCAAAGGTGTCGGGATGCCGAAGGCCTCCGGGTGTCAGGCTCCGGCGCAGGCCTTGGTCAGTTCACCGGCCGCGTCGCCGATCGGTCCGAAGTCGGGTGACTTGCCCTTGGACACGGCGGTCTGGGCGTTGTCGACGGCCTTGGACAGCTTGTCGGCGGCAGCGTCGACCTTGCCGTCACCGTCCTTGCGGATCTGCTTGATGTCGTCGCGGATCTTGTTCAGGGCTGCGACGGTGTGTTTGCGCCGGCTCTCGTCGGTGATCTGGCCGACGTTGAGCGCCGAGTCGGCGAGGTCCTGGACATCGCCGGTGAGGCTGATCGCCCGCTTTCCGCAGTCGAGGGCCTGATCGGCGTTCTTGCACGCGGTGAACAAGGGCGCCGCCACGAGCAGTGCGATCGTGGCGGCGGCCAGGCGGTACGGCTTGGTTGTCATGTCTGTATCCCTCCCGCCTTCGAGAACGCTCGGTACTCGTGCGGTGGTTCCGGCATGACAGGTGAACGGCCGGGAAATACCCTTCGGCTGGTCGGTAGTTGACGTGCAGTCAACTTCCCCTGCTCATCGGCGCCTTGTTCATCGGCTCGGCCAGGACTGCCGGGACTGCCAGGATGTCCAGGCGTGCCAGCCGGCGGTCGGCAGCAACTCCCGGGAGCGGGAGAACAGTTCGTACAGGCTTGGCCCGTAGCGGGTGGCCAGTTCGGTGTTGTGGCGGAGCACGTCGAGTTCGTTGGCGGCGGTGATGGCGAGGAAGGCCCGGAGGTCCTCCTGCGGCGGGGAATGGTTCTCGCCGGTGAACCGGTCGTGGAACACCGGCCCGTCGTCCCGCCCCAGGCGCGGGTAGACGGCGGCCCGCCCGCAGCTCGCGTACAGGTAGACCAGCGCCTCGGCGCGCTCGCCGATGACTGCGGCCAGGGCGCCCCGCTCGTCCAGCGTCAGCAGCGCCCCGTCGAACCCGTCGGTCCCGTACGCGGCGTGGCAGAGCCCGGCGACCTGGACGGCGGAGTCGGTGCCCCACTCCGCCAACAGGGCCGCCACCCGGGACAGATGCTCCAGCAGGGTGCCGCCCGGATGGGGGATCCGGTCGGCCTCGTGGGTGCGCAGGAACTCCTCGACATGGCTCCATGCGGGAGCGTTGCGCTGGTCGGCTGACGTCACCCGAGGAGTTCTACTCCTGAGACCGGCCGCCCCGCAACCGTGTCCGGCCGCTCCGCAACCGTGCCCGCCTGCCCCGCCGGGGCCGTCCTCGAACGTGGGCGGTTGCGCGAGGCGCGCGCCGCCTCACGGGTCCTCGTCTTCCTGTGGACGCGCAGCCCGTCGGCGCGGGTGTCCGAGCGGCCACGAAAGACTTACCAGGTTGCAAATTTAACCAGGTAACGATTTGATGGGGGGAGAGGCTTCGGACAGACCTTCTCGACGCGGGCATCGCCCCGGCGCTCGCAGCCGATGACCCCGATTCACCGCCCAACGGACGGCACGGTGCGCTCCGCGCGCCTGCCCAGGAGACCATCGAGGCACTCATGAACCCAGCCCACACGCCGCCGGTGCTCGTCACCGGGGCCACCGGCCGGATCGGCCGCGGAGTCATCGACCAACTCGTCAGCGCGGGTGTACCGGTCCGCGCCCTCACCCGTCGTGCCCGAGCGGCGGCGACGCTGCCGGCCGGCATCGAAGTCGTCACCGGTGACCTCACCGTGCCCACATCTCTCGATCGGGCGTTGCGAGGCGTCGGCGCCGTCTTCCTCCTCTGGACCGCGCCGCCGGCGACCGCTGCGGCAGTCGTCGAGCGTTTGGCGGCCCACGCTCGGCGCGTCGTCCTCCTCTCCTCACCGCACCGAACACCCCACCCCTTCTTCCAGCAGCCGAATCCCATGGCGGTGCTCCACGCAGAGGTCGAGCGACTCATCGCGGCCACCGGAATCGAGTCGACGATCATCCGGCCGGGGATGTTCGCATCGAACTCCGTGGCCTGGTGGGCACCTGCCATCCGCGCCGGCGAGGTCGTCCGGTGGCCCTACGGCGCCGCCGAGACCGCACCCGTCGACGACCGGGACATCTCGGCAGTCGCGGCGCGCACGCTGTACCAGGACGGACATGCCGGCGGCGACTACGTCCTCACCGGGCCCGAGCCGCTGAGTCAGGCGGCGCAGGTGGACGTCATCGGGAACGTCCTCGGGCGACCGACCAGGTTCGAGGAGCTGTCGCCGGAGGAGTTCCGCAGCGAGATGGCGGGAAAGGCGCCGGGCCCGGTCGTCGACATGCTGCTCGCCGCATGGGGCGCAACGATCGGAAGGCCCGCCTTCGTCTCCTCCGCGGTGTCCGACGTCCTCGGACTGCCGCCGAGGTCATTTCGCCAGTGGGCCGCCGACCACGCCGACGCGTTCGAGCAGGGCCCGACCCCATCAACCTGATCTCCTGCTGAGCCGCTGCCGGCACGCCCTGGTGCGTTCCGAGGACCACTACGTGCCCGCAGGGCCGCGCCGTACTCCCGGTCTGCGACGCGAGGAGGTCGCCGTCCTCGCCGGGGTGAGTGCAGCAGCGCTGCGTCGTACCCGGCAGGCGCGACGCCCCGGCCTTCCCGGTCGAGCGCCGTGAGGCTCGGGCCCGCGAGGTTGGCCCGGTGCACGTCACCGTGGGCCGTCGTCCAGGTGACCGCCTCGGTGTCGATCGGGACGCCCGGGTACTGAGGACGGCGCGGTCCAGGTATTCCTGCCGGACCGCTACCCGCCCGCTGGGCCGCCGGGGGCCAGCCCTGAGGGACGTCCTGCCCCGAGTCCCCGCGCAACGGCCACCACGACTCACGGCCACGTCGACGGGACGTATACGCGCTGTTGATCACCCGGGCCTACGTTGTGCGCGCTCGGACCGGTTCGGCCCGGGTAGAACAGCACGTTCACGTGAAGGCGAGGTCACCGACGCCCATGCGCCGGGAAATCTTCCGCACCAGACTCAGGCCCCTCGCGGCCACAATGATCGCGGGGGTACTGACGTTCCCCCTGCTGGGCGCCGTCGCACCGGCCGCCCAGGCGGCCGAGACGCCGCCGTACCTGCATGCGTGCCTCGATACGAGCACGAGGCTCCCTGAATTCGTGTACCGCGGGGTGGGGCTGAACCTGCGAAGCGGCAGGGATGACAAGAACCCCCCTGAGGTCGACTGGGCCGCCGAAGGGGTCGACCCGGACACAGTGTTCAAAGAGGGTTTCACCGCGAAGGGCGTGACCGCCAACGCACCGGACTACTCCGTGCCTCGCCATGTCTCGGGCGATCTGGCCACCGGGTACAGCACCGCCAATTCCGGTTACGTGAGCACGTCGCGCAACGAGACTGTGGCACAGACGTTCGCCGCCAGGAGCAGCGGCATCTCCCGGACCGGCAGGGATGACGGGTCGATCGGGGCGGCAAAGATCGGTTGGGTCTACAAGATCCGCCCTGACAAGCGCTTCTTCTTCATCCCCTTCCAGTACCAGACCGCGCCGAAGAACGCCGCCGGGGAGCTCGAATGGGCCGCGATCGGACGGATACCCGGCAACTTCGTGGAATCCGCGACGCGGGTGATTCAGGAGTACGTCCCCACGGGAACGGGCCTGGAGCCACAAGGCCCCGTGAAGAGTCTCGAAACCCGCGTCAATGAGAGCGCGATCAAGCCGGACACGACTTCCCTGCCGGACCTGTCGGGCTACGGCTGGAGCGCGGCAGCGGACGTCGTCGTCAAGGCACCCGATGCGGCGGACCCCAAGGCGTGTGACGACCAGCGCAGGTCCCGGCCGAGCTGCCCGGTGAAGCCCACCACACCGGCCACAGTCGCGCCGACCGCCCTTCGGTCGCACGCGCTGGCCGGAGCGACCGGCATGGCACCGCGAACCGTGTCGACGGACCCGGGGCCGGATGGCGGCGTGGCAGCCAACGCCGACCCGGGCACCAGCGGTGGCAGACCACGGCCGCTCGATGGCGCCACGTTCCAGCTGACGGCCTCGGCGTCCGCGTCCAGCCCGACGTACAACCTGGACGCGCGCGACGGGACGACCTTCAACGGCACGGTCGTCCAGGCGCACACCCGCAACTGCACCGCCTCGCAGAACTGGCGGCTGCGCGAGGTGTCGCCCGGCCAGTACGTGGTGGAGAGCGCCCTGACCCAGGGCGTCGTCCTCCATCAGGACCTCTACAGCCACAAGACCTTCCTGTGGCCGGTGCAGAACGACGATGCGGGCAAGCCGAACGGCAGCGCCAACCAGCAGTGGACGTTCAAGGACACCGGTGACGGGACGTTCAGCCTGGCCAACGCGGCCAACCAGCAGTGCCTGACCGTGACCGACCAGCAGTCCGTCGGCCTGAACGTCACGCCCTGCGACGCCGGCAGCGCGCAGAAGTGGAAGCTGTCCGCACCATGCGTGCCGACCGATCCGGTCACGTCCGGCACCGGTCGCACCGTTCCCGGTTACCAGGGCCTGCCCTGGCCGACCGTCAAGGGCCACCCCGAGCTGACGTGGCCCGCACTCCCCGGCGCGCCGGGAATCCCGTGGCCGTCGCTACCGGGTTACCCGGACGTGCCCATGCCCGGCCGTCCTGACCTGCCCGCGGTGACCTGGCCGGGAGCACCCCGACTGCCCCCGCTGACCTGGCCGGTGCTGCCCGGCGACGCCGATTGGCCGGCCGTCCACGGGTTCCCGAACCTCCCGTGGCCGGTGATGCCCGGCACCAAGGACGTCCCCTGGCCGATCGTCCCGTCGTCGTCCGCCCCGGGCGCCGGTACCGGCAGCGACGTGGTCCTCCCCGGGCGGCCCCGGCCCACCACACCGGGCGTCTCCGGCCATCCGGAGCTGAAGTGGCCGACCGTACCCGGCTACCCGGACGTGAAGTGGCCCTCGGTGCCCGGCTCCCCGGACGTCCCGTGGCCCGGCCACCCGGACATGCCCGCCATCTCCTGGCCGGGTGCGCCGAACCTGCCGGCCAACGCCTGGCCGTCGCTGCCCGGCGTCCCGTCCTGGACCTGGCCGTCGATCCCGGGCTTCCAGGGCGTGCCGTGGCCGGCTCTTCCCGGCCTGCCGTCCACACCTTGGCCCTCGGCATCGGGTTTCCCCAACCTGCCGACCAAGCAGCTCCCGCCCGACCCGGCACCCCGGCCGTGCGACAAGCCGAGTGACCCCGGCACCGGCACGCCCGACCCGGGCAGCACGCCCGACCCCGGGACCAAGCCCGACCCGGGCGGTACCAAGCCCGGCGACCCCGGCACCACGCCCGACCCCGGCACCGGTACGCCCGGCGGCGGCGGTCCCCTCCCGCTGCCTCCCGGGATCCCGTGGCCCAGCTTCCCCTCGCTGCCCAGCCTGCCCTGGGGTTCCGGTCCGGGTGGTCCGAACAGCGGCCCCGGTGGCGGGCCGAAGCCAGATCCGGTGCAGGGCGTCGGCATCACCTCGGTGGCCGACCCGCAGTTGGTGCCGGACGTGCGCGGCGGCGTGCCCGCCGCGGGTACGCCCGTCCAGGCGTGGCACCCCAACGGGACCGACTCCCAGCGCTGGGCGTTCTGGGACCGCGGCGACGGCAACTGGCTGATCGAGACCCGGCTCACCTACGGCGGTAGCCGTCCGGAGGAGCGGATGGTGCTCGGGCAGGACACCGGCTCGCACCAGTCGGCGCTCCAGGCCGCAGCCGTGGACCGGACGAGCCAGCTCTGGAAGTTCGCCGACGCCGGGAACGGCTCGGCGACGATCGTGAACGGTGACGGCGGCGGCTGCCTGACCCTGTCCGCCTCCGGCCAGCCGCTGACCGTGAGTGCCTGCAACGGCTCCGACCGCCAGAAGTTCCGCCTGACCGGTCCGACCGGCGGCGACAACGGCGGCTCCACGGGTGGCGGCACCCCCGGCACCCAGCCACCGCTGGGTGCCGGCGGAACCCAGCCCGCGCACAACCGGACGGTGGTGCTGCAGTCGGGCAACAACGGCATGGTCGCGGACCTCGATGCCGCGAACACCGCCGCCGGCACCCGGATCAAGGCGCAGGGCCGTAACAGCAACGACGCGCAGAAGTGGACGCTGTGGCAGAAGCCGGACGGCCAGTGGCTGATCGAGACCAAGCTCGGCGGCGGCATGGTGATGGACCACAATCCCAACACCAACCGCACTCACCTTCAGGGTGCACAGGAGGGCAATGCGAACCAGTTGTGGCGGTTCGCCGATGCCGGGGGCGGCTGGTTCACGATGGTCAGCGCCGCCGACCGGGGTTGCCTCACGGCGGCGGCCGACGGCGTGGACCTGGTGATCGGGGGCTGTGACGGCACCAATGCGCAGAAGTGGCGCCTGACCGAGGCTGTCGACAATCCGCCGACCGACGGCGGCAACGGCAATGGCGGTGGCAGCAACGGCAACACCGGCGGTGGCGGTGGCGGGAACCCCGTCGAAGCGGCTGCGGTGCGGGTCTACTCGGCGTTCCCGTCCAAGTGCCTGGACGTCACCGGTGGCAACACCGCGAACAACACCCCGATCGACCTGTACGACTGCAACGACACCGCCTCCCAGCGGTGGACCCCGGCCGTGACCAGCGGGGGTCTCGCCCTGAAGGCGTTCGGCAAGTGCCTGGACGTCGCCGGCGGCAACACCGCCGGCGGCACCCGGGTGGGTCTGTACGACTGCAACGGCACCGCAGCGCAGAACTGGCGCCAGGGAGCGGACTACGCCCTGGTCAACTCGAACTCGGGCCGGTGCCTCGACGTTACGGGCGGCAGCCCGGTGAACGGGACCGCGCTGCAGATCTGGGACTGCAACGCGACCGACTCGCAGCGCTGGGGTCTGGGCGGCGTCCCGCCGCGCGCCCCGCAGCAGCCCGCGCAGCAGCCCGGCACCACCCCGGTGGTGAGCCCCGGCATCGCCTCCTCGCAGGTCGCCGGCCTGCGCTCGGCCAACAACGCCATGGTCGCCGACCTCGACGGTGCGAACACCGCCTCGGGTACCTCGATCAAGGCGCTCGCCGCCAACGGCAACGACGCTCAGCGCTGGGCGTTCTGGCCCACCGCGAACGGGCGCTGGATCATCGAAACGCGGCTGACCGACGGAAGGACCGCCGCCGGCCAGGGCATGGTCATGGACCACGACCCCGGCAGCCACCGGGCCCACTTGATCCGGACCATGGACGGCAACGCCAACCAGCACTGGGCGTTCCACGACGCCGGGAACGGCTGGTTCTGGATCACCAGCGACACCGACAACGGCTGCCTGACCGCCAACAACCCCGGGGAACAACTGGGAATCCGGGCCTGCGACGGCTCGGACCGCCAGCGCTGGCGTCTCGACAACATCCAGAACGGCCCGACCCAGGGCGGCGGCTCCGGCACAGGCTCCAATGGCGGAGGGAACACGGGCGGAGGCAACAACGGCGGCTCCTCGGGCGGAGGTTCGGCCGGCGGCGGGAACGTCGACACCGGCGGATCCCCGCAGGCGCCCGGCGCCAGCTCGGTGCGCCACGGCGTCACCACCGTCCTGCACTCCGGCAACAACGGCATGGTCGCGGACCTCGACGGCGCCAACACCGCCGCGGGCACCCGCATCAAGGCCCTGGGCAACAACGGCAGCACCGCGCAGCAGTGGATGCTGTGGCAGAAGCCGAACAACCAGTGGCAGATCGAGACGAAGTACGCCGGGGCGATGGTGATGGACCACAACCCCAGCACCCACCGCACCCACCTCACCAGCGCCCAGGAGGGAAACGCCAACCAGCTCTGGCGCTTCCAGGAAGGCCAGCCCGGCTGGTACCGGATCGTCTCCGCGGCTGACAACGGCTGCCTCACCGCCGTCAACGCGAACGAGGACCTCGCCGTCTGGGCCTGCACCGCCTCCACCGCCCAGTGGTGGAAGCTCAACGACTGGGGCACCGGAGACAACGGCGGGGGCAGCGGGGGAGGTGGCAACACCGGGGGCGGCAATTCCGGAGGCGGTAACTCCGGCGGCGGCGGCAGCAGCGGAGGCGGCGGCGGGTTCCGCCCCCCGGACGGCATCCAGCTCCCCCCGCTCTGCAACGGCAGGCAGTCCTCCAGCTCGTGGATGTGGCACGGGGACACCCTGTGCGCCGGCCAGAGCCTCGGGTCCTCGGCAGCCGAGCAGTCCACCCGTCTGGTCATGCAGCAGGACGGCAACCTCGTCGCCTACTACACGGAGGGCGACGCCCTCGGCGACCACACCTGGCCCGTGTGGGAGTCCAAGACCATGGGCTGCGGGTTCCGGGCCGTCATGCAGGACGACGGGAACCTCGTCGTCTACGCCGCCGACGACCGCGTCTGCTGGTCCTCGGGAACCAGCGGCCGGAGCGGCTCCTGGCTGATGGTCAGCCCCCTGGGCAACATCCAGATCCTCCAGGCGGGCGACGCGACCGGCGCCGCCATCGACGGAGCCCGCGCGGTGGCCGCCGCGGGCAGGGGCGACTTCCTGGAGGCGTTCATCAACGCGCTGCAGGCGATCATCAAGGCCGTCCCGAAGGTCCAGTGGGAGACGCACACAGGACACCAGCGCCTCCTCCCACCGAAGTGCGTCGTGTCAGGAGGCCGGGTCATCCCCTGCACCTGACCGGCCCGCGCAGGATCCGGTGAGGCCGGCCGCGTTCGCATGGCGGGAGGGGCACCCACAGGTGCCCCTCCCGCTCCATATGCCGGCCAGTGGCCGGAAGGCGAGATGACCGCCACCCGGCCGCCACCGCCTCCGTGACGTGGTGCACCCCGTCAGGTCAGCGAACACCGTCCGCCGGTGCCAGGCCCGCACCAACCGTTGCGAGATCGAGCGGGTCTGCGTCCAGCCCGGGTCGGCGCCGGCCGAGACGACGTCCGTGCATGCGACCCGCCCACCGCCCAGGGTGCCGTCGACGGACCGGGCCGACACCCGCGCGCCGCTGGTCCGCTCCCCGACGGTGACGTCCCCGCCCCGCCACCGGATGCCTGAGGTGACGCCTACGGGTGGGTGTTCTTGACCGTGGGCTGGGTCTTCTGGTTGTAGATCTCCTTGCCGT